>CALQBK020000298.1 GCA_943328795.2 Bifidobacterium breve | reverse complement strand
TCGTCGACCGCGCGGAGGGCGACGTCGGCGTGATCCGCATCGACCACTTCAGCGAGCAGACCCACGAGTGGCTGTACAAGAGCCTAGAGACCATCCGGCAGAGCCCGGTCTCCAGCCTCGTGCTCGACCTGCGCGGCAACACCGGCGGCTCCCTGCTGCAGAGCGCGGACGCGGCAGACGCGTTCTTGCAGCACGGCCGCATCGTCTCGACCGTCGGCCCCGATGGGCAAGCCGTGTCGGGGCTCACGGAGCTGTTCGACGCCGGGCCCGACAACCCGCCGCAGGCGTTGCCGATGGCGGTGTTGGTCGACCACGGGACGGCGTCCGGGTCGGAGATCTTGGCCGGGTCCATCCAGCGGCTCGGCCGGGGCGTGGTGTTCGGCACCAACTCGTTCGGCAAGGGGACCGTCCAGAAGGTCTACCCGCTCACGCCCGAGATCAAGTTCAAGCTCACCGTCGCCGAGTACCGGCTCACCGGCGACGCACGGGTCGTGGACGTTGGCATCCACCCGGACGTGCTGTTCTACCCCTACCGCTTCGACGCCGACGGGGTGTGGTTCCCGGACCCCGCCGCCGAGCTCCGGTACGTGACGCCCGACGTCGTCGTGCTGCCGCTGACGGAGGAGTACAGCGGGTGGCGGGGCTCGCCGGTGCCGGCGCGCGACAGCTCGCTGGACGCCGCGCTGGGGCTGATCGCCGCGGCGGAGGGCGCGAGTCGGGAGAAGCTGCTCGCCGGGCTCGCGCTGATCGCGCCGGGCCTGGAGGCCAGCTTCGATCACCGGCTGGAGGAGGTGTTCGGCGCGCGCGGGATGGACTGGTCGCCCTTGCCGCCGGGCGCGACCGTTGGGGCTGTCAGCGCCGCCGGGGAGCTGACGGTGGACGCCGGCCGCATGGACGACGCGGAGGTCACCGAGGTGGACGCGGGATCTGCGGTCACGCTGCGCGTCTCGGTCCGAAACGACGGCGCGCCGCTCTGGCGGGCGCGTGTGCGGCTGCACTCGCTGAACGGGGTGTGGGACGACCGCGTGCTGCCGCTCGGCAAGTTCCCGGCCGGGGGGTCGCGGACCGGGGAGACGCGGGTGACCATCCCCAGCGTCGCGGCTTCGCGCGCAGACGTGGTCGAGCTGTGGCTGGAGGCGGACGGTGCGCCTGCGACGCGGATCGGAGAGCGCGTGCTCGGCGTCGCCGCCGACCCTCCGCTGGAGCTCGGGGCCAGCCTCCGCGCGCGGACGGACCGCGACGGGCGGATGACGGTAGACGTCGCGCTGAGCGACCTGGGCGAGCCTGCGTGGGACGACGATCCGCGCTCGCTGCGCCTGCGGTTTGCGTGGCCGGACGTGGTTGGCGTCGAGCTGGAGGTGCCCGCGCAGGTCGCGGTCGAGCTCCCGAGCCGGGGGACGGTGCACGCCGGGCTGGCGTTGGACTTGGGTCCGCAGGCGCCCGCGGTCCTACCGCTCACGCTGGTCGTCGAGTCCGCCAGCGGGGCGGAGGTGGCACGGTGGCCCGTGCAGGTCCCCCGCGAGGGCACGGTGCGGGTGCAGCCGGCGACGCTCACGTTGCGGCCGTTGGCGCTGGTCCAGCCTCCGGGGATGGCGCTGTTGCAGGTCCGCGCGGGCGACGACGTCCGGGTCGACCACGTGTTGGTGTACGCCGGGACCGAGCGGGTGGACCGGACGCGGTACGAGCCCGAGACCGTGTGGGACTCGCGGAAAGTGAGCTGGGCTGCGCCCGAGGGGGACCCGGGGAAGGGGGCGCGCAAGCTCGAGGAGACCGTCGCGGTGCCGGTTTACCCAGGCGAGAACCGGTACCTGGTGTCGGTGACGGACGACGGCGGGCTCAAGACGGATCGCGTCGTCTACATCCTCGGGCAGGTGCCCGCGGCGGACGCCGAGGTCGGGGCGGGGGAGTAGGGGCCGACCCGTTGTCCCGCCGCCCGAGATCGCGTACACTCCTCCCATGTCCCACCTGCTCGCCCGGTTCTCCCTCCTCCTCCCTGCGCTGTGCGCGCTCGGCTGCACGCGGGACCAGCTCAAGCAGGTGGTCGGGGACGACACGGCCATTGGCCACGACTCAGCGTTGGACAGCGGCGACACCGGCGACAGCTTGCCGATCGGGGACAGCGACGAGAGCGGCGACAGCGTAGGCGACAGCGCGCCCGACACAGCGGCGGGCGCCGAGGTCGACGCGTCGTTCAACGTGATCTACCAGGAGAGCTCGTACGACCACCTCGTCGGTCTATGCGTCGTCGAGGTCGCGTACTACGAGCCGGCGGACGGGGACACGTCGGGCACGGGCTCGGGGACGGTGATGGCGATGCCGACTTCGCCCGGCGAGTGCGCGTACACCGCGTTCGACCCCGAGGAGGAGGTCGACCCCGGCCCCATCGAGATCCGCGGCACGCTCTCGGCCGGGGACGCCGTGACGCTGAGCGACGACGCCGCGATCGTGCTCCCCGCCGAGGAGCAAGACGACGGCGCGCTGACCTACCGCCTCGCCGACTGCACCCAGACGAACTTCCCGTTCGCGCGGACGCTCGACGTGAGCGCGCCCGGCTCCGCGGACGTGCCGGCGCACTCCTTGCGCCAGCCGGTGGCGGTCGGGCCAAACCTCGTGCGGATCCTCCCGGACGACGCCGATCTCGAGAACGGGCTCGTGATCCAGTCGGTCGCCCAGCCGCTGGAGTGGGCGTGGACCTACGCGAGCGACCCGCCCGAGACGGCCGAGGGGCCGATCACCCCGCAGGAGATGTTCGTCATCCGGCACCGCACCGTCGCGGACAACTTCACGTTCGAGTCGCTCGCGTGTATGCCGGGCGCGCAAGGCGAGCTCGACGTGCCGGCCGAGTGGATGGCCCTGCTCTCGCCGGACGCGGACGACGGTTCGACCTACACGAGCTCTCAGGTGGACGTGTATTGGGACGGGCCGGACGTGGACACGCCGTGGGGCCAAGTGCTGCGCGTGCGATCGATCATCACGTTTGGTGGGTTGATGACGCTCACGGAGT
>CALQBK020000297.1 GCA_943328795.2 Bifidobacterium breve | reverse complement strand
GTCGAGGTTCACAACCTGGAGGTTCGGCAACAGAGCCCCAAGGACCAATTCCTGCTCCACGTGGACCGCGGCGTCGGCTTCGCTGGCGCGCCCGCGCGGATGCCCCGACGCCCCTCGCGAACCCGGGCGTCTCGGTCGACCCGATGGACCCGGTAGACGGCGCGGTCCAAGGCGAGCCGGGCGACGCCGGCCCAACGCCCGGCGCAACGCCCGCGCCCGGCGCAACGCCCGCGCCCTTCCAGGTGGTCCCCGACACGGTGGTGGACTGGACGCCTCCGATCATCGGGTTCACCAACCCTCCGGACCCGTCTCCCGAGGTCATCTACCCGGGTGCGACGCCTTGGCGCGTGCAGCTGGACGACGTGCACGCGGACACGGTGCGGGAGCTGTGGGTCGGGGACTACCAGTACTCGGGAGACGCCGATGTCTCGGGCGGACTGACGTTGGAGGCTCACAAGTGGCTCGAGGTGCGGTCCGCGAAGCTCAAGCTGAACGGCGGTACGGTGACGCGGGGGGCCCAGCCGATGCTCAAGGAGCTCGTTGGTGACGTGACGATCGACTTGGTCGGCACCAACCCCGAAGCGTTGGAGGGGCGCGACCTGTTTGGCCAGATCAGCGCCAAGGTCGGGCTCTCAGCGGACGTCGCCAACCTCGCGTTCTTGGACTTCTACCTGCAATCGGCGCCGTGGCTACACCTGAGCGGGGGCGTTGGGAAGCTGTCCGTCGACGTGACGGTCGAGGACGGCGCGTTCATGGACGGCAGCACGGTCGCGGCGGACGTGCAGGACATCGTCGCGCGGTTCTTGTCCTACTCGGTCGTGGGCGACGGGCAGGTCCGGCTTGGCGTAGACACGCTCGCCGACGAGCCGAGGACGGCGCTCAGCGTAGACTTCTCCGACTTCGCGATCAACCAGGACGGCGACTCCGAGCCCCACGTCAGGGGCCGGGGGTTCCGCGTGAGCGCGACCACCGCTGACCGGGCGTTGGACCGGCCGTTCACGAGCTTGGACATCGTGCTGGACCTACCGGAGGCGGAGGTCCCCGACGTCGCTGTGTACGACGCATATCTCCCCCGCGATCTCGGGCTCCACCTGCTCGCCGGGACCGGAAAGGTGAAGGGGCACTTGGAGGCCTCGACCGGCGATCGGCTCTGCCACGGCCAGATCGACATCCAAGCGCACGGCGTGAGAGCAACGCTCGACGAGCTCACCCTCGGCGGCGACATCGCCGTACACGCCACGGTGCCGAGCGGGAACTTGGACACGGGCACCTACGACGTCTCCGGCACGTCGCTCGATCTCCGACAGGTCCGAGTCATCTCCGGGGGCTCCAACCGGGGCGAGAAGGATGACTCGAAGGGCTGGTGGGCGAGCATCAAGCTGCCCAAGGGGCGCGTCGCCACCGGCGCCCCGGTGTTCCTCGACGCCGGCCTGGACGTGAAGTTCCGCGACACCGTCCCGTTCGTCACCGTGTTCTCCGAGAAGCAGCCGCTGCCCGGCTGGATCCGCGGGCTCTTGGGCGTGAGGCCGGTCTCCGGCACCACGCGCGTCCAGATGGGGGACGACGTGCTCCGAATCTCGCGGTTCCAGCTCTTCGCGGGGCAGTTCGAGGTCCTGCTCGAGCTCAAGCGACGGCAGGAGATGGCGGGCAAGCTCTACGCGCGTTTCGGGAAGCTCTCGGTGGGGATGGCGCTCGCGCCGGGCCAGAAGAACCAGCTCCAGCTGTTCAAGGCCAAGGAGTGGTACGACGCCGAGCCCAACCCCAAGTGAGCGGACAGGAGCGAACCCAGGCTGCGCCCGGCGCGGGACCGAGCCGGCCCCACAGCGCCCCTACTCGGCGGCGATCACCGCCCGACGCAAGAACAGGTTGCGGTCGCGCCCCTGCGCGTCGACCAGGTCGTCGTCGTAGCGCAGCGTCGCGTGCTCCCCGGCGCGCACTGGCCCCACCGTCAGCCGGCTCGACCCGACCTCCGCCTGCAGCTCCACGACGCCCTCCGGGGTCGCCACGACGAAGCGGGGGGCTCTCCCCTCGGCGGGCGTCCCATCGGTCACCAGCACCAGCGTGCCATCGGCGGGAACGACCCAGTCTGCCGACCCGGACGTGTAGAACGACACCCCCTCCCCCTCGTGCTGCACCGCCGTGCCCGTCAGGACGGCGAGGTCGAGGTCGACCGGCAGCTCTCCGACGCGATCGACGCGCACCCGGTCGGTGACCTGGAGCCGGCTCATGGACGCTATCAACCGGGGCAGCAGCGCCGGGTCTACACACCAGATCGTCGTCTCGAGCGGCGCTCCCTCGAACTCGGTCCACAGCGACGCGACGGGCACGACGTCGCTCGGCGGTACCATGCCTTTCCAGCGCGGCCCAGTCACCGCCAGGCCGACGCCCCGCCGGGCGAGCACCTCTGAGACCCGCGCGGGGCCCCACTCGCCTCGCAGGTGCAGCAGCGTCACCTCCGTCGTTCCGAGCCCCGCGAGATCGACCGTGTGGGCGCGGCTCCCGAACGCGATCGCGCCGAGATCGTCGACGGCGATCACGGCGTCAGGCCACTCGGCGTCCACCCAACGCGCCAGCGCCATGTTCACGTCGGACTGCAAGCGCGATCCCGGCGCGTACGCCGCGAACGCGTCGATCGTGCGCACGAGCAGCGGCAGGGCCACCACCGCGCCGACCAGGAGCAGCGCCCCGCGCCCAGGAGGGGCCGCTCGCGGCACATCCTGGGCTAGCCCGTCGAGCGCCAACACCAGCACCCCCCAGCCAACGAGCCACGCCTCGTACCGGTAGAGCCAGCCGACGCGCGCCAGCACGAGATGTGTCACGGCGACACATACGAACAGCGCCCCCCGCCCGCCGACTTTCCCCTCCCCTCGCCCGTCGCTCCCCGCGAGCAGCCGGGTCGCGACCGCGACACACAGCACCACGACCGCCCCCCCGTCCCGCAGCGCGACGTGCGCGGCCTCCCACGGGTCGTGCCCGACGACGGCCTTCATCAACACGCTGTTCGGCACCCACAGACCGCCCGCTGCGACGCTGAACGCGCCAAACGCCACCACCGGCGCCACGCCGCCGAGCACCACGGCCAGGGCCGCCCG
>CALQBK020000296.1 GCA_943328795.2 Bifidobacterium breve | reverse complement strand
GCCCGCCGCCCGGCAACCCGGGTCGCGCGCCCGGCGCGCCGTTCGGCCGCCCGCCTTGCCCGCCCGGCGGGCGTTGGCCGTCCGGCGGGCCGTCCTGCATCTGCCCGCCGCGCGGACCGCCCGGCATCGGCGGCCGGTCGGTAGGCATCGCGCCCCCCGGGGGCTGCCCCCCACCGCCCCCTCGGGCGCCGCCGACCGAGAGCCGCGCCTGGATCGGCGCCCCCGCGCTCCGCACCCACGCGGAGAAGTGCATGTCCACGGCCTTCTCGGGGGAGAACGCCGCGGCGACCGTCCCCGCCTGGGGCAGCGACCACGCCCACTTCCCTGACCGCGCCGAGCTCACGCGGCTCCCCGCGGCGCCGGCCACGACGGGCAGCCGACTCTCGTCCTCGAAGTCCCCGCCGATCAGCGTCTCCACGGACTCCATCAGGCTCGCGTCAATCGTCATGCGGGCCGGGCTCGGCTGCGTGCACACGTCCCCGCTCACCACCGGCAGCGCCGTGGGCTGGGGGGTGACGGGCGTGACGCCCTGCGGTGCTGCGACCGGAGCCCCGGCGGGGGCCGGCGGCGGGCGCTGGGGCTTCTTGGGGTCGAGCAGCGGGCATCCCGCCAACAGCAGGAGCGCCGGGACCACCGGCAGCAGGCGGGGGACGTTCACGGTTGCTCCTCCTCGGGCTCGTCACCCGGGTCTTGTTGCAGATCGCCGGGGGCGTCGTCCGGCATGTCCTCCGGATCCGGGAAGCGCCGATCCATAGGCGGGCCCTCGTCGGTGGCGGGGTCGAACGGGACGCTGGGTCGGTCGGGGGCCGCGCCGAGCGGGCTCGCGCCTTGCTCCTCGCGGCGCTTGCGAAGCCGCTCGCGCCGGTCCTTGATGCGCTCCTCGCGGCGCGCCCGGCGCTCTTCGTCCGTCAGCTCGCTGCTGTCGGGGCCGGCTCCCACCAGCGGCCCGCCCTCGTGCAGCCCGCCGAGCGCCGTTTCCCGCCCGCGCGGCGAGATGGCCTTGCCGCAGCGGAACGACGGCGCCGAGATCGTGCCGGCGACCGAGCAGTGGTAGTTGCCCTCCTCGTCCTTCGAGCGTTTCAACGTCGGCGAAGCGACATCCGCCATCGACGCGTACTCCTCGGGGAGGGTGAACGCGATGTCGAGCTTGTTCCGCGACCGGCCGAACTTCTTGTTCAACGTCACGTCGCCGGTGATCGTCGCGGTGATGATGTCGCCCGCGAACGCGCCTTCGGTCACGCTCATCTTGCCGTCGTGCACGTCGAAGCTCAAGCGGGCGTTGGTGAACTTCGTCTCCGGCAGGCCGAAGCCGGCGACCTTGGAGCCCGCGGCGATGCCGAACCCCTCGATCGCGAGCGAGAGCGACCCGGTGGACTGCTTGATCTCCTTCAAGTTCACGTGCAGGTCCGCCTCGCCCCCGAGCGAGCCGATCACGTTCACGACGACCTCGGTCCCCGCCGTCCCCAGCTTGGAGAGGTCGAGCCCGTCGATGTCGAACGAGAGATCGATCAGGTCCGAGCTGAACGCGTAGAGCCCGTCGATCGCGCCCTCCAGCACGTCTGCGCTGAAGCTGTAGCCCTGCTTGCCCGAGAGGAACGAGAGCGGGGCGAGCCGCACCCCGAGCGAGTCGAAGTGGACGAGCGGCGTGCGCTCGTACGCCTGCGGCTGGTCCTTCACGTGCCGCGCGCGCTTCACGGTGAACAGCGTGAGGTTGTCGAACTCGAGCCCGGTCCCCCACCAGGGGCCGAGGCCGTCGGCCGCGAGCGCGTACTCGTGGTTCGATCCCTTGTCGACGTGGTAGTTCAGGAACACCAGCGCCGCCTCGCTCGGGAACGCCATGTACAGGCCCCCGATGAAGCCCACGGTGGTAGAGAACACGCCCGTGAGCGCGTAGATCAACAGCCGGGTCATGGTGCCTCCGCCGCGACTTCGAGCAGCCGGAACGCGGTCACGTCCAGCGAGACGTTCAGCACCTTCACGCCCGCGAGCGTCGTGGTCTTGAACCGCGCGCCGGTGACCTTGAGCGGGTAGCCGTTGCCCTCGAGCTCGAACAAGAAGTCCTTCACTTGCTGCAACGACACCTTCTGGACGTCCACCGAGAAGGTCTTGCTCTCGAGGTTCCCGTCCGCGCTCGTCTCGCGCTCCCGCACCTGCAGGCTCGGGGAGATGCCCACCTTCTGCGCGGCCTTCTCCGCGTAGGTGGACAGGTCCACCCCGGCGTTCTTCTTCAGCTCAGCTTCGATCCGGGTGACCTCGGCCGCGGCAGCTTCCTGGTCGGAGGCCATGCCGGACAGCGAGGCGAGCGTCTGCTCCTCGCGATCGATGCGCGAGCGGGCGTCCCCGAGCACGCCGTGGCCGAGGTACCAGCCGCCGGCGAGCACCGACCCGTACACGGTGAGCACGAGGCCCATGAACAACCACCGGTCGCGCGGGCTCATCGTCGCGACCAACTGCGAGAAGCGCTCCCGCACCAGCTCGAACGGCCTCATCCTTCACCTCCCGCCGGCGCGGGTGCGTCCGGTGTCTCTCCAGGTTCCGCCAGCGGGATGGTGACCGAGAACGACAGCGCGTCCCCCACCTTCTTTTCGTCCGCCTTCTTCGCTTCTTTGAACCTTGGCTCCTGCTGCAGCGAAGCCTCGATCTGGGCGGCGGACTCGTAGCTGTCCGTCTCCGCCTTCATCACGATCGCGCCTTCCCCGATGTTCAGCTCCTTGACGTCAATCCGCGCGGCCGACGGCTGGGGCACGTGGTCGGAGATCGTCTTGAGCATCTCGAGCGTCGGGGGCATGCCAGAGACCGTGCTGCCGAGCGCTTCCACCCGGGACGTCGTGGCCAGCACCCGCTCTTGCATGATGCCCATCGCCACCGACGGCGACGTGATGCGATCGGCGGTCACGTCCGGGAACGTGCTCGTGACGACGTCCGCGATCTTCCCGTCGAGCTCGGTCAGCCGGCTCTGCGCGTCGGTGTACTGGGTGACGAACAACACCGTCGCGGCCACCGCGGCGATCACGGCCCCGAGCGTGCTCGCGGCGAAGAAGTTCCACAACGTGTCCGCGTGCCCGTGGTACGCGAACGCGCCGACGCGCAGGTCCGTCGCCTTCGCCTC
>CALQBK020000295.1 GCA_943328795.2 Bifidobacterium breve | reverse complement strand
GGCGGAGCGCCTCGCCGACTGGCTCGCCCGCCACCCCGGGTTCGACGCCCCCGGGACGGGCGCGCTCCGGGTGATGTGCTCCGGGGACCCGGACGCGTTCCGGCTGCACGGGACGCGTTTTCTCGGGGCACCGCTGCCCCCAGTCGAGCACCTGGTCGAGGCCCACGGCCGGCTCGTCCCCAGCGGGGGCGCGCCCCCGCCCGTCGGGCAAGTCGTCCGCGCTGCCGCCCGGGATAAGTCCACCAGCGAACCCCGATGAACAGAGCGCCTCGAGCCCGATCCCTCGCGCCGATCCTGGCCTTGCTGTTGGGCGGGCTGCTCGCCTGTCGTGGGGAGACCCAGGCCCCCGAGCCGGAGGTCGAGGTCAAGGCGGCCCCACCCCCTCCCCTCACCCTCGTGCGGCTCCCGGTGCTCACGCTGGAGAAGCCCTTCCGCTGGGACACCGAGCTCCGCGGGCTCGCCACCACCGAGCTGGAGCTTGGCCTGGCCGACCTGCCCGGCGTCGTGGCGCTGGTCCCGGGCGACGCGCCGCCGCCGACGTGGGCCGTGTCCCACCCGCGGCCCGAGCGGACGATCGACGCGACCTTCACAGGGGCGGGCACGGCGGAGGCGCTGACGCTCACGCTGAAGCTGTGCGAAGGCGAGGCCTGCCAGTCGCACACGGCCACCGGCACCCGCGAGCACCCCCACGAGATGCTCGCCATGCTGCTCACGGGCGCGGCCGCGCAGCTCGGGCTCGACGTGCCCGAGGCCACTCGCGCGGCGTGGGCCACGCCGGGGTCCAAGGACACCTACGCGGAGCTGATCACGGGCCGCGGCTGCAGCACCTACCTGGGGTTGCTGCCCGCGCCTGCCGAAGCCGGCGACAAGAAGTCCAACCCGGTGCTCCGGGCGGTGTTCATCGACCCCGCGCAGCCCATCGCGCAGTGGATGTGGGCGCGGTGGCAGGCGTTCGGCGTCGCGGGCGGCGGCACGGCCGCGGACACGCTGCGAAGGGCGGCCCTGGCGCGGTCCACCTCGCCGTTGTTGGCTGCAGACCTGGCGACCGTCCTCACGGTCGTCGGCAAGCCGGCGGAGGCCGCCCTGGTCTGGCAAGGCCTGGTGGAGCAGGCACCTCAAGATCCGCGGTGGATGACGCCCTACGCAGACGTGCTGCTGCAGCTCGGTCGCCCGCTCGAGGCGCGAGCCGTGTTGGCCCGCCTCCCGCCGGCGTTCCAAGCCGATCCGGTGTACGCCGAGCTCCAGGTGCGGGTCGCCGAGGGGATCGGGAAGGAGGACTTGGACCCGCTGCTCGCGCGCTGGCAAGACGCGGATCGGAGGTCGGCCGAGCCGGTTCGCCGGCGCATTCAGCAGCGGGTCGCCGACGGGAAGTACCCGGACGCGCTCGCGCTCGTGCCCGCGCTCCGCACGCGGGCGCCGGGGCCGCAGACCGACGCGCTCGAGGTAGCGCTGCTCACGGCGACAGGACAGGTCGACGCCGCGGCGGACCGAGCGCCAGAGGAGGTCGCGGCGCGCCTCCGGGCCCGCGGCGCGCAAGAGGCGAACCCGGCGGCAGAGCCCGACGGCCTCGCCGGGGCGGCAGCCGCGCTGGCCACCGCGGACGCCCGGCTGTGGGCGAACAAGCCGGGGCTCTCCCTCGACGCGGCGGACACCGCCCTCAGGCTCGACCCCAGCGCTGACGCGTGGGCAGCCAGGGCCCGTGCGCTCGAGGCCGCCGGGAGGTCCGAGGAGAGCGTCCAGGCCTGGCAAGATGCGTGGCAGCTGGATCCCGCGGTAGACGGCGGCCCCGTCGGCACCCAGCGGATCGCGAGCACGTTCCGGGTAGACACACCCGAGCCCGAGGTCCCGGAGGGCACCACGCCGAGCGACATGCCGACGGGGCCGAACATGGGGATGGAAGAGTAGGTTGCCATGAAACTGGCCGGTTTGCCGGCCCGCGTTAGCGCCCGGGCCCGCTGGTGAAGCCATGATCTTGACGCTGTTGACCGCCCTGGTCGCCCCAACGTACGCCTGTGCGCCGACCGAGATTGAGTCGGCCGTGCAGGAGGGCCTGATCGCGTTCGCGACGATGGACGAAGACGGCGTGAGCGACGCAGTCGCGGCGGTTGACGCGAAGCTCGCTTGCCAGTCAGCGCCGGTGACGCCCGCCACGGCCGCGCAAGTCCACCGGATGCACGGGCTGAAGTCGTTCCTCGAGGCCGACACGGACGCCGCCAAGCGCGCGTTCGCGGCCGCGCTGGCCTTGGACCCGACGACGCAGCTCCCGACCAAGATCGCGCCGGACGGCGGCAAGCTCGCCCGGCTGTACGCGGAGAGCGCCTTGCCTGCCGGCGCTACAACTGCCCTCGGGCTCGGCGCCGACTACCGCGGGTACGTGGACGGCACGGAGTCGTCCAAGCGCCCGACGGATCGCCCCGCGGTCGTCCAACTGTCCTCGTACGACGTAGTCAAGTACTCGGGGTGGCTGACGTCCGCGTCCCCAATCCCGGCGCAGTTCCAGCCCAGCGCGGCGGTGGCGGCAGCACAGCCGAAGGCGGCGGCGGAGCCGGCGAAGGAGCCGAAGGCGGCGCCGGAGCCGAAGGAGCCGAAGCCCGTCAAGGAGCCGAAGCCGGCCAAGGAGCCCGTCGCGAAGGCCAAGCCGACGAAGGAGCACCACAACACGGGCGCATGGGTCGCGACTGCTGCGAGCGCGGTTGTCGCCGGGGGGCTCTTCGGGACCGCCGTGTACACGAACAGCACCTTCGATACGTCGCCGTCGCACACGAGCTACACGCTCAACCACGTCGGCTACTGGGGCTCCATCGGCGCCGGGGCGCTCACCGTCGGCCTCCTCACCGTCAGCATCGTCGGGAGCTTCTGATGAGCGCGCCGCTGCTCCCGCTCCTGCTCCTCGGTTGCTGGCCGTACATCTCCGGGTCCTGGGTGGACAACGCCCCCGCGCGCGCCGCTGGCGTCGTGAGCTGGACGGAGTTCGAGGGCGCCGGCTGGCAAGACAACACCCCCTCGGGTACTGCGTACTGGGGTTGGTTCGAGGCGCCGCAGGACGGCTTCAGCACGGAGTGGGTGCTGCCCGCCCCCATCGGCTGCTCGGACAAAACGGTCAACCTCGGCGAATGGACCGACAGCCTGGTCGACCTCGATGGCACGACGTCCGTG
>CALQBK020000294.1 GCA_943328795.2 Bifidobacterium breve | reverse complement strand
CACTACTCGCTCGACGGGGGGTGGTAACCATGCTGAAGTACTCCTGGATCGTGCTCCTGCTGGCCTGCAACCCCACGGGCAGCATCAAGATGGGCGGGGTCGACGACACGGGCCGTGATGGCGATGCCGACACCGACGCGGACGCCGACGCCGACGCCGACGCCGATACCGATGCCGACACGGACACCGAGCCCGACCCCGACGTGGAGGAGCCCGTTCCCGACCTCGTGGTCGATTGTGAAGGCCGCGGCGACTACGAGCTCATCCAGGACGCGATCGATGCCGCGGTCTCCCCCGCGCGCATCGGTGTGAAGAAGTGCACCTACCACGAGCGCATCGACTTCCGCGGCAAGCAGATCGACCTCTACGGCATCGATGGCAGCGCCGACACCATCATTGATGGCGATGAGGGCGGCACGGTGGTGGACATCGAGAGCTACGAGACCGGCTGGACCCGCTTCGCCGGCTTCACCGTGACCGGCGGCCTCGACGATGCCGATGGCGCCGGCATGGAAGTCACCCACGCCATGGCCGAGCTCCATGACGTGGTGTTCGAGGGCAACCAGGGCCTCAACATCGTGCGGTCGAGCAACTCCTCGATCGATCTCCGCGATGTGGTCTTCGAGGGCAACACCGTGTCCGCCGAAGGGCAGGCGCTGTGGGTGGATGGCGGCAACGTGAACATCGACACCTCCTCCATCGACTGCGGCGGCGGTGCCCAGGCGATCTGGCACCACGTGGCGCTGCTCCTCGTCGACAGCGAGATCACCTGCGACAGCGGGTACGGCGTCCTCGACTACCACGGGGAGGACCAGATCCTCCGGTCCACGGTGTACGGCGGCATCGCCGGCATGTACTCCTACGACACCGAGAGCACCGACGAGGAGCCCGACAGCCCCTCGGAGCGCTTCATCGTCACCAACAGCGTGATCGGCGGCGGCAGCATCGGCGCCGACGTGCGCTACATGACCCTCGACATCGAGAACAGCGTCTTCTACGGCAACGACAGCGCGCTCTCGATGACCGCATGCAGCAGCAGCAGCGCAAGCCTGAACAACGTCTTCGCGAAGGCCGCGTGCGGCATCACGGGCGATCAGGCCTTCACCGACCGCTACTCCGCCTTCTGGGACAACACCGCCGATGGCTGCGGCCTCAGCGTGAGCCCGGAGGTCACCGCCGACCCCCAGTTCGCCAGCTGGCCGGACGACGTTTCGCTCGACGCCGGCTCGCCGCTCATCGATGCGGGCTCGCCCTCGCTCGATGACACCGACGGGTCCCGCAGCGACATTGGGCGGTACGGCGGGCCGAACGGATCATGGCCGTGATATCCGTCGGCGCGGCAGACGATCTCCAGTCCTCCAGGGTATAGCTCGACTTTCTCCACGACACGGCTGATCGCGTGGCGCCGCTCTTCGAGGGGCTGTGCGCGCCAAGCCTCGCGCACGGCAGCGCGGAACTCGTCGGCGTCGATCACCTCGGCCTCGGGGGTGTCCGTCTGCTGCGGGAGCGCGGCCAGCTGGAGCCGGGCCGTCTCGCGCTGGGCGACCATCGGCGCCGTGATCGCCTTGGCATCACCCTCGTCGATCATGCCGTTGATCGCGTGCACGGCGGTCAGGCGGATCTTGCGATCCAGCTCGGCGATCACGCCAGCGAGGCGCTCGCGCTCGTCGGCCAGCTCGTCAACCTGGGTGCCGGCGAGGCCGTCCAGACCGTTGCCGAGGATCACGTCGAGCGCTTCTGGGGCGAGGACGTGGGATTCGATGGCGTCGAGCACCATGCCGTCGAGCTTCTCCACGCGGATGGTCACGCCCGTGCAGGCGGCGCTGCTCTCCTGTCGGGTGCGGCAGGTGTACAGGTAGGTCCGCTTCTTCGGCTGCCCCCCGGCCGTCACGCAGATCGGGCCTCCGCAGGAGCCGCAGCGCAGGAACGGCGTGAGGACGCCGCGCTGGCTGGCGGTGATGGGGTTCTCGCCGTTGCCCTCGCCCTCGTCGCGGTTCCGGGCCTTGAGCGCGCGGATCGCCAGGACGCGCTCGAACGACGCTTCGTCAATCGCCGCTTCGTGGCAGTTGCGCGCCGCGATCTCGCCGTCGTAGACGAGGTGCCCGCAGTACAGCGGATTCGTCAGCATCGACGCCACATGCTTGGCCCGCCACGTTCCCTCGGCGTACTGCCTCGGCATGTCGGCGCGGCCCGGCGGCTTGACGCCCTCGCGGGTGAGCCGGTCGGCGATCCTGCGGGCGCCGCCCACGCCGTCGAGGGTCTCACGGAAGACCCGCTGCACGACCTCGAACTGCGGGCGCACGTCGTCGGTGACGACGAGACGCTGCCCGCCCTCGCTGCGATCGATGGCGTAACCGAAGGGCGCGTGCCCGTACTGCCAGAATCCCTTCTCCGCACCGCTCCGCATCCCGCGCACCACGTTGCGGGACAACTCCTCGCTGTAACGTTCGGCCAACCATGCGAGGATCGGACGGATCAACTTACGGAAGGAGCGGTCGCCCGCGTCGGGCTCGGTCAGAGAGATCACATCGATGTCCGCCTCGTCGAGGGTGGCGAGGGCGCGGAGGCAATCGAACATGTTTCGTGCCACGCGGCTGAACGCCCACACGTACAGGCGATCCACGCGGGGAGCCCCCTTCTTCTTCGCGTGGATCGCGTCCCGTTGGGCCTCGGCGCGCTTGATGAGCTGGAGGTACGACGCCCGCTTCTTCGTCGAGCGCCCGCTGATGCCCTCGTCGATGAACCAATTCCCCGGGGGGATGGTGACACCGTCGGCCTCTGCGCGGCGCAGGATCTCTTCTCGTTGTTGTTCGATGCTCTTGTCCTGGCGAGGGTCCGAGCAGCGGAGGTAGGCGGCGCCGATCATGGGCATGGTGGCTCTCTGGGTCCGATGGTTGTACCTTACATAATTGCGAGCGGCTACGCTGCGGCCTTCCGGCTGGCGGCGCGGAGGATCGCCGACTGGAGATCACCGAGGGGGATGCAGGACATCCAGCCGGCGACTGAGGGCCGGCCGACGAGCTTCACTGAGTCGCCGACCTCGGGGAGCCGGAAGCGGAGGCCCGCGGTCGCATCGCGGATGGTCGTGAGCAGGAGGAGGAGGGTCGGGTACTCATCGCGGACCAGCGGGCGGGCGCGCTCAGCGAGGCGGTCGAGT
>CALQBK020000293.1 GCA_943328795.2 Bifidobacterium breve | reverse complement strand
CCCGCGACGATGGTCGGCGGGATCGACCGGCGCCCACCCCCGCCGAAGCCTCCGACGATCAAGCCTACGGGCGGCTCGGGCGGGGGCGCCGACGACCTGCCGGACGAGTGACGGATGTACGGCCCGCCCCCTGACGCCGGGCAGGTGCTCGTCACGGCGCCGCTGCTCGCGTGGGTGGTCTGCGCGGTCGCTGCCGCGATCCTCCTGCTCGGCGCGAGGCGCGTGCGGGGCTGGCTGCAGCTCGCGGCGCTCACGTTGGGGGGCCTGTTTGCGCTGACGGCGCCGATGGGGGGCATGCTCGCCACGGCGGTCGTCGGGAGCTACCCGACGATCGACAAGGCTGGATCGCTGCACTTCTTCCGCGAGGGGGTGCACTGGCACCTCTTGGACGCCGCGGACCCAGGCGTACAGCTGATCGGCGTGCACTTGGGCCACCTTTGGGTCGTCGCCCTGCTCGCGCTCCTGCTGCCGGACTGGGCGGGCTTCAACGTCGAGAGCTTCTTGAACGTGTGGCTGGCGTGGGTCTGCACCGCCGCGTGGCTCGAGCACCGGGGGGCGAAGCGACCGGAGGCCGTACTGCTCGCGATCCCGTTCGCCCTTAACTTGCATCAGTTTCGAGATATAAACTGGTATACAGTTGAAAAAACATCGATATTCCTGTTACCGTTGTGGCTCCTGGTGATGGACAAGCGCAAGGCGGCAGCCTGCGTCGCGGTCGGTGCCCTCGCGATGTTCTTGAACGTTTACATGGGGGTGCTGATCGCCGCGATGGGCGCGTGGTGGGCGTTGCGCTCGGTGGTCGCCCGGGACACACGCGCGCTCGCCTGCATCGCCGCCACGGCCCTTGGGATGGCGCCGTTCGCTGCGTGGCAGGCGGTCTTGATGCACGGCGCCCACGCGCCGGGCACGCCAGCGCAGTTCCTGGCCGAGCGGGCGGCGCTCGACATCGTGAGCATCGTCCCCTGGGCCTGGAACCGCCTGGAGGGCTGGCGCGCGATGAACCTCCTGGTGCTGCTCTGTGCGGCGACGTGGACGTGGGGCGAGCTGACGTGGCGCCGGTCGGGCTGGGTGATCGGCGGCGCGGCGGTCGCGCTCGGGCTCTCGCTCGGGCCGCAGCTGGGGGCGCTGCCGAACCCCCTGTACATGGCGCTCTACCAGGCGGTGCCGGGCTTCTGGCGGGTCGCGAAGCCCGAGACGTTCTTCTTCGTCCCGTGGTTGCTCGCCGTGACCGCTTGCGCAGGCGTCGTCCGCAGCGTGAACCTCGGCAGGCGGGGCCTCGCCGTGCTCGGTCTCCTGTTGCTGCTCGGCTGGGCTTGGGGCGTGCGCGGGCACCCGGTGTACCCGTCGTTTTACAGCCGCCCCCCGGCGCTGCGGTGACGTCGTCGGAGGCCGGGCGCCTGCTGCAGTGGTACCGATCTGTGCGGCGGGACCTGCCTTGGCGGCGTGACGTCAGCCCGTACCGTACGCTCGTCAGCGAGCTCATGCTCCAGCAGACCCGCGTCGAGACGGTGATCCCCTACTTCGATCGGTTCTTGGCTGCGTTCCCGACCGTGGAGGCGCTCGCCGCGGCCCCCGAGTCCCGGGTGCTCGAGCTCTGGGCGGGGCTCGGCTACTACAGCCGGGCGCGCAACCTCCAGCGGGCGGCGCAGGCCGTGGCGCCGCTCGGCGAGTTCCCGCGGACGGTGGATGGCCTCCGCGCCCTGCCGGGGGTCGGACCGTACACGGCCGGCGCGATCGCGTCGATCGCGCTGGGGCTCCCCGCGCCGCTGGTGGACGGCAACGTCGAGCGCGTGCTGGCCCGGCTCCACGCGATGCCGGACCGGGCCGCGGCGCTGCGAGCGCGCACGTGGGGGGAAGCCGAGCGCGCGGTAGCCGCGGCGGAGGCGCTCGAGCCGGGCTCGGCAGGCGACTTCAACCAAGCGCTGATGGAGCTCGGAGCCACGGTCTGTACGCCGCGGTCGCCAGGCTGCGGCGCCTGTCCGGTAGCGGCGGGGTGCGAGGGCAGGGGGGACCCCGAGCTCTACCCCGTCAAGGAGCCCAAGAAGGCCTCACCGGTCGTTCGCGCCACCGCGTTGGTGCAGGTTGAAGGCGGGAAGATCCGGCTCGCGCGACGGCCGGCAGGCCTGCTCGGGGGGCTGTGGGAGCCCGCGATCTCGGCGGGCTGGCCCGAGGCCAGGGGGACAGGGGTCGCGGAGGTCACCCACGTGTTCAGCCACAGGAAGCTCGTGGTCGACGTCCGCGTGCTGGGCGGGACCCCCGGGTGCGTGGCCGAGCACCTGTCGCTGCCGGAGCCGGTCCTCACGACCGGCGCGTACGTCGAGGAGCGGTGGGTCCTCCTCGGAGAGGTCGAGCACCTCGCCCTCTCGCGGTTGGCGTGGAAGGTGATCGAAGCGGCCCAGCGGACGGGGTTTCGCGGCGACTTGGCGTCCCCCGGCGCTCGGCTGCGGTGACGGACGTGTGCCGGAGCGGTGAAAACGGGTAGGTTGTGCCCTCGAGAGGGTGTCATGCTCCTGTTGTTGCTCGCCGCCTGCACCGGCCCCCACGCCGACGATACCGCTGGCCCGCCGATCGTTGACACGTCGGACCCCGGCGCCGACAACTTCCCGTACGACGACGCGATCCACGCGTTTGGGCTCGCGCTCGACGACGCGGCGCTCGCGGCGCTCGCCGCGGACCCCTACACGAGCG
Organism: Bifidobacterium breve; assembly: GCA_943328795.2. GTDB lineage: Bacteria > Myxococcota_A > UBA796 > UBA796 > SXON01 > CAIUMM01. The sequence goes on along the minus strand of CALQBK020000293.1, from coordinate 472 downwards.
TACACGGCACGTTCACGTTCCAGGAAGAGTCCTACGACGTCGGCGTGCACTTGAAGGGCAACTACTCGTTCCAGGACATGAGCGGGAAGCCCTCGTTCAAGATCGACTTCCACGAGTGGGTGCCCGACCAGCGCTTCCACGACATCGAGCGGTTCGCGTTGAACAACATGGTGCAGGACGCGTCGATGTCCTCCGAGCACGCCTCTTACCACTTCTACGACACCCTCGGCCTGGTCACGCCGCAGCATGGCTACTCCCAGGTGAGCGTGAACGGGGAGGTGTACGGCCTGTACGGGATCGTGGAGTCGGTCGACGAGCACTTCATCAACCACCACTTCGACGACGACAGTGGCAACCTGTACGAGGGCGGGTACGGGGGTGACATCGCCGAGGGCTGCGACGACAAGTTCGAGCTGAAGGAAGCGGGCGAACCCGCGGACCTCTCTGACATGGTGACGCTGATCGACAGCTT
>CALQBK020000292.1 GCA_943328795.2 Bifidobacterium breve | reverse complement strand
GGGGTGCCGCCGGTCCACGAGTGGCTGTCGCTCACCCCCACCGGCATCACCCGCTTCCCCCGGCGGGTCAGGTCCACGTAGTAGTCCCAGTACTCCTCGTGGTCGTTGGAGTTCAACAGCTCCATCGCGTCAAAGTCCTCACTCCACTTGTCCGCGGCACCCACCGTGCCCGCCGCCGGGTCGTAGTCCGCGAAGCTGAACATCCCCGAGCTGCCGACCGGGTGGTTGGCTTGCACCACGCCCCCCGGCACCGCGGTCGCGCGCATCCAGCCGAAGATCTCCGCGGTGTCGGCGTACCCGAACCACCACAGCGGCGCGCCGTGGTTCATCCCGGGGAGGCCCTGCGTCACCGGCCAGATGTTGAAGTGCCCGCGCAGCACCGGGCTGCACTCGTCGGCGAGCACGCTGCGCAGCACGCCATCGAGCCCGAGGGGCGTGATCAGCGGGCGGTAGTCAGCGATGTGGTCGTGGTCCGTGCCAAAATGGATGTCCACCCCGTTCGCGGCCTGCACGAGCAGGCGATCCTCCATCGGGATGCCGCCGTCCGCGGACGGTGCAGCGTGGCTGTGCGGGTCGCCGACCCACACCCCGTCGACCATGTACGCGGGCGTGACGCTCGCCGCGAGCGTGAGCCGCTCGCCGCTCACCACGGTAATGTCCTGCGTCCACACCTCGTCCCGCACGCCCCGCCGGACGACCACGTGGTAGCTCCCGGGCTCGACGGGCACGTCCAGTTGGCCATCCCGGACGAACCCCTGCACCTGGCTGCCGCCCGGTCGCCCGGGAATGAAGCGATCGTCCGCCTCGACGTCCGCGTCGGCCCGGTCCACCCGCACCACGGCCGGCTTCCCGTCGGCCACCGTGATGTCCAGGACCGCGGGCGCCACCAGCGTCGGCGGCACCCCCGGCGTGCCCAACGCGTACCCGTACCCCTCGGCGAAGGGGATCGGGTCGGACCCGGACGCGAGCATGGCCAAGGAGGCGGCCTGGTCGACCTCGTACGGCGAGATCTGCGCGTGGCCGGCCGGGAGATCCACGACGAACCCGTTGCCGCGCCCGGACACGATCAAGCTCACAGGTCCGGCGGGCACGACCGCCGACCAGCTCCCCGACGCGTCCGCGAACGCGAGCGACAGCGGCGCGCCGTCGGCGCCGACCACGTGCACACGTGCCCCCGGGACAGCGTCCCCCACGGTGTCGCGCACCACGCCGGAGAGCTGCTGCTTGTCCCCGCTCTCGCGGGCCCAGGCCTCGCCGAGGAGCGTCGCGGGGTCGCGGGCCACCCCGATCCGGCGGGTGTAGGTGAACTCCCCGCCGGCCGGGACCGACGCCGTCTCCGAGAACCCGGTGATGCTCGCCGCGATGCCGCCGAGGATCTGCCCGATCGCCCCCTGCTCCAGGTCCGCCCCGTCGCCCACGATCCCGACCGTGACCTCGTTGTGCAGCCCGACGATGCCGTTCATCCGCACCGCGCCCGTCCCGGCGTCCCCGAGCCCCGTGCCCGACGCCCACCGCTCCCCGACGTCGAACGAGACGAGCCCGACGTCCCCAATCGCGAGCGCTTGGTCCGTCGACTCCCGGTTCTGCAAAGTCGTCCGGACGGTCATCGACGACTCGCCCGGGCGCAGCTCGTAGGTGGTGATCACGTGCAGGTCGAGGTCCGGCACCAGCGCGTCGCTCTCGAGCGCACCCGTGATCAGGTGCATCGGGGCCGTGTCCCCCTCGACGCGGACGACCGCGACGCCGTCGGATCCGTCGCCCTCGACGGTCACGCTGGTGGCGTCCACCACCCTGCCGAGCCCGATCATCACCGCGAGCTCGTCGACCACGTCCCGGCCCGGCTGCCCCTCGGCACGGACGATGTCAGCGTCGACCAGGTTGCCGCCGTACTCGACGTAGTAGTTGCTGTCCCCGGGCTGCTGGATCACGAACTGCGCACGATCGTTGTAGATCTTCACGTCACCGAGCCGCCCTTCGGCCGACACCCCGCCGAACAACGCCGCTTCGTCGTTCACCACGCCCGCGCGCACCTGCCCCTCGCCGAGCCGCGCGGCCACGTCGAGCCCGCCGGCAGAGTCGGGCCTCCCCGACTCAGAGGTGTCCTTTCCGTGACAAGCGAGCAACAGCAGCAACATCTTCGCCGCGTAGCCGGTTTGTTCGTCATGGTCCGGCGATCGCACCGGGATAAGGCGCACAGATGCTCCTCCTCCTCACGTTGTCCGCATGCTCGGGGGGCTCCCCGACCGAAATCACCGATGGACCAGGGATGAAGCCGCCGGCGGACGCCGTGACGCTCACGATCGAGTACGGGAGCGAGAAGAAGGACTGGCTCGAGGCCCAGGTCGCCGCGTTCGAGGCTACGAACCCAACCATCGCAAGCGGGAAGGCGATCGACGTCCAAGCCCACGGGCAAGGCTCGGGGGAGGCGATGCTCGACATCTTGTCGGGGAAGGCCAAGCCGGACGTGTACAGCCCGGCGTCGTCGGCCTACCTCGCGCTGCTGGACGACGCGTGGGTGGCCCAAGGCGGCCACGCGGGGAAGATCTGCGGCCCGTCCGAGCCGCTCGTGCTCTCGCCGGTGGTGATCGCGATGTGGAAGCCGATGGCGGAGGCGCTCGGGTGGCCGACAAAACGCATCGGCTGGAGCGACATCCTGGCGGTCACGACGGACCCGAAGGGCTGGAACGGGGTCGGGCACCCCGAGTGGGGCGCCTTCAAGCTGGCGCACACGCACCCCGGCTTGTCGAACTCCGGGCTCCTCGCCGTGCTCGCCGAGTCGTACGCCGGCGCGGGCAAGACCCGCGGCTTGACCGCCGAGGACCTCGCGGGGCCGGCGGTGTCGAGCCTGCTCGACAGGGTGGAGTCGTCCATCGTCCACTACGGCAAGTCCACGAGCTTCCTCTCCGAGAAGATGTTCGAGCGCGGCCCCGGCTACGTCAGCGCCGCGGTCCTGTACGAGAACGTGGTCGTGGACTCGTACCTGCACCCGCGCAGCGGACAGTCGATGCCGGTCGTCGCGATCTACCCGACTGAGGGCACGTTCTGGTCCGACCACCCATGGTCCGTCCTCGACGCGCCGTGGGTGGGCGACGAGCAGAAGCAAGCGGCCGCGAAGCTGCTCGAATTCCTGAAAGCCAGGCCCCAGCAGGAGGCCGCGATGGCGGCGGGCTTCCGGCCGGCGG
>CALQBK020000291.1 GCA_943328795.2 Bifidobacterium breve | reverse complement strand
TCGAGGAGCAGATCGTGGTCGGAGAGTGGCACCGGACAAGCAGATCACACCGCGCAATGCCGCGCAACAACTCAACGGCACTACGATCGGCAAACGCCGGAAACTTTCTTACGAGGAGCGCGCCCGCGGCTCGGAGGGATCGCGCCCCGGCCAAGGTCGCCACGCCGAAGAACCGCTCCGAGCTGATGGCGTTGTTGGGTGGCGCCTCGAAGGTCCACATCCACGCGCGCGTGTACGACCGGGGCACCAACTCCCCCGCGGTCGACGTGATCGCGAACGCGGGCTGCATGGGCGGGGACGAGCCTCCCGGGCAGGGTCTACGCTTGTTCGCACTCACGGCCACGTCGTCGAGTCCAACGCTCCCTTGGAACGCCACCAACATGACGAGCGTGCCCGACGACGGGTACTGCTACTTCGTGCCGACCATGGGGCTGTGCGACATCGTCTTGTCGGTCTCGGGCTCCGGGGCGACCTGGGTGGAGATCGAGGTGTGGTACACCGCCGAGTTCGCGACCTGATCGTGGGCCGGACGCTGGACGGCACGTTGGGGGCGCGGCTCGTTGAGCCGCGTGACCTCCTCGTGGGCTCGTCGCGGGTGGCGGATCTTTCACTCGCAGACCGGAGGCGGCTCGGGAGCGTGCTTGCTTCTGAGGTGGGGCTCTTGGATTCGCGCGATCCCCGTCGTCGGGCTGGGGCGAGCGCCGGAGCCGGGAGCGTTGACCTCGTGGTGCAAACCCACGGCGGACGCAGCGTCTCGGTCCGCGGTTTGCTCGCCGCGCTCCGCAAACGGGGCATCGCGCTTCACGCTGGGGGCCTCGCGGGGGATGACGCGATCATCGCGCAGCTTGGCGCGGCGCACGCGAAGGCAGGAGGTGCAAAGGCCCCGCCGGCCGCTGGTGCCGGTCTTGCCGGGCTGCGAGAGAAGCAGCTGGCGGCTGTCGAGGTCACGACGGAGACCACGCCGAGCGCCAGCGCGTGGTTTGGGGTGGATCGCGCCCGTTTCGCGCCTCGCTCCGGCACCGCGGCGGATGCCGCGATCGCCTCCGAGTATGGCGACTACGTGGCGGTGTTGAGCGACGTCGCCCAGCTTGGCGGCGGCTTCTTCCGCGAAGGAATGCAGTGCGACCTGCACTGGAACGACCTGCTGCCGGCCACGGAGATCCCCAAGCCGGTGGACCTGCTCGAACGACTCCGCGATGACGGGTTCGCCTGCTACCGGGAGTTCGAGAACGTCCTACTGCTGGCGATCATCTTGAAAATCCGGCTCCTGCCGATGGTGTTCTGCGAGGGTGGAGGGGGTGGACTCTCCCCGAGCCAGCACACCAAGAAGGAAGGGGACCAGGTGATTTACGCCACTACCCCGGTCACGGATCCGGCCACCGGCGTTGTCGCCCCGGACAACACCTCCTGGTACGAGGTGCAGCGAGGCAAGCCCGACCACCAAAGCACCGTTCTCATCCCCACGGCGATGGGCTGGAACGCCTGGTACTGGGAGCCGTACGAGGTGTGTGGTCGGCAGCGCGCGGCGTACAACCGCGGGATGCGCGGCGTGGACGCATTCCACATCAAGTACCAACGCTACGCCCTGAACGTCTACAATGCAGATGACAACAACGACCCGATGCGCGCGAGCACGTACCGGGGCCGGTGCGCATTGCGGAAGTCGATGGCGCTCACCGCGTTCGGGCAAGCCACGGGCGAGCTGCTGGCGATCTGGGACGAGGCACTGAAAGAGCTCAGCGGAACCTCGCTGCTCGACCACGTGCCGTACCTGGAGCTCGGGGCGGAGCTGAGCTGCTGGGAGGCGGATGACGCCACGAGCACGAACGACGAGGCCTTGAACGACGACGTGAAGTTCAGGGCTTCTACGCGGGAGTTCGCCCGCTTCCACGCGGCGCTGGCGCTCGGCCTCCGCACCGGCTGGCCCTCGGCGCGGTTCAAGGCAGCAGAGCTCGCGAGTTGGGCGGACGTGGACCGGTCGAAGATCTTGAGCTCGTACCTTGGCCGGATGGTGACCACGGGGCTCTCTGCCGAGGCGACGTTGATGAACCGGGTGAGCGCCGACGGGTGGGCGGCGAGCGCCGACGCGTCCGACTTCGCGGACTTCGAAGACGACTTTCCTTACGCGGCGGACTGGGTGGAGATCGCCCTCGACGGCGGAGTCGCGCTGCCGATCGACGGCACGACCGTGGCGGCGCGGGATCTTGTACACTGCGTCGGGTTCCACTGGTTTCACTACTGGGACGCCAGCGATGATCCGGAGCAGTCGGGCGACCTGGGCTACCAGGGCGAGACCGACCTGGCGGACAAGACACTCGCGCCCTTCCAGGCCCGGGTGCTGGACGCTGCGGCCGACGCCGGAATCGCCCTTGCCTGGGGCGTGGGCAACGTCGGCTTTCCTTCGGGGGTGCCGCGCAAACCGATCCACCCGACCGACAACTTTCCGCCGACTCAGCTCACCCAGGCGGTGATGGTAGTACGCTTGCTGCTCACGTTCCGGGCGCTCGGCGCCGAGCACGTGCTGGCGTATTCGCACATGGGGAACCTCGAGGGCGCGGCCGGCGAGTTCGCCTTGATGGGGCTCCGCAATGACGCGGTCCCCGTGACGGCGGACTATGCGGCCACCACCGCGTACCCGAAGGCCGCGTACTGGGCGTTTCAGCGCTTGATGGCGTTGACCCAGCACGCCCGGGCGATCGAGGTCGTGCTGAACGAGGACGGTCTCGTCGTGCTCCGGCTTTGCGCCAAGACCGTCGGCTTCCCGGGGGCGACCACCGGGCCGCTTTCCCGCTGGTCTTACGCCTACGTGTTCTGGCTCGATCATACCAGCCCCCTGGACACAGCGACGTTGCGGCTGAGCGTAGACGCCGCCGGCTTCGAGAGACTCGCACTGACGCCCGCTTCGGCCACGCGGCTCTGGCGCGCGGACTCCCCGTACGCGGTCGCGATGCTCGAGCCGGCCTGGGACGAGGCCGATCCGACCGCGGCGCGCTTCGGCTCGTGCACCCAGGACTGGGCCCAAGTCGGCTCGGCGGTGGACGTACAAATCTACCAAACCAAGGCCGATTCCCCGCTCCTCGCGAAGAGCAACCTCGGCCTCGTCGCCTGGTTCACCAACACCCACGTCATCGTGAGGCATGCATGAGGATCTCGCTCGCTGGGTTCGGCCTGCTGGTCGGCTGCGTCACCCAGGAAAAC
>CALQBK020000290.1 GCA_943328795.2 Bifidobacterium breve | reverse complement strand
GACTTCCTCGACGTAGACCGAGCCGCAGGGATCGCAGAGGTAGCTTTGTGGCTCGACGTCGACGATGAAGTCGATGAGGGGCACGGCAGTGGATTCGAGGATCTGACCGCCCTGTGTCGCGAAGGCGATGCGATCGACATCGAGGATGCCGCAGCCGAGTAGAACCGGAGCACCCGAGCTACTCGTCCAACCCATCCCCCACCCCCTCCGGCCTCACCCCCTCCCACGTCCTCCTCTGCGCCGCCGACAGAAACGGCCACAGCATCCGCCGCTCCTCCACCGTCAACGCCTTCATCTGCCGCTGATCCCGCCCACGCCGCAGCCGCACGGCGGGCAGCGCTTGCACCGACACCCCGCGACGCCGACAGATCCCGATCGCCGTGACCATCTGCTTCGGCGTCAGGGCATCGTGCTCGGCGTAGTAGTCCCGGAGGTCGAACGCGCCCGCGGTCAACCGCGCCAGGCGATCAAGCACACCCTCGGCCTCCCGTCGTCGCGCGCCCTGGATCAACGCCGTGCGGTCGCGCCGGGCCTCCTCGTCGCCCTCGATCCCGAACCGGGTGATGCACTCCGAGCCGACGAAGAGCCCGTTCTTCGTGACCCGGTTGCGGATCTCGAAGTGGTAGCGGAGATCGGTGTTCTCGCAGAGCTGACAGGTCGCCTCGGGCCGCCCGTAGTCCTCGCAGAAGCCCGTGTACGCCCACTCCCGAAGCGCCGCCGTGAGCGTCGACGCCTGGGAGAGGGGGAGCAGGTTGGCACTCGCGCGCTCCGTCCATCGCATCGCCTACGCCGCCGCTTCGACGCCGATCTCGCCGACGCTCCCGAGCGGGATCGCCTTCCGGGCGCCGGGCACGAGCCGGAGCGCGAACTCCGCGACGATCCCGCCCGCAGCGCCAGGGACGAACCGCGGACCGGCCGCCATCTTCGCTGCGATCTCCGACGCGAGCTGTTCGCGGACGACCTCTGCGACGGCGGGCGGCAGGACCAGCACGAGGTAGCCGGACAGGTTGCGGAAGCCGACCTCGCCGAACAGCTTGATCGGGATGGACAGGCCCTCACCCTCGGGGATGGCGAGCGGGAACACATCGACGAGGCTCCCGTTCGGGCCGGGGCGCTGGTGCCGCTCCCCGATCATGAGCGGCGAGAGCACGTCACCCAGGTCCACGCCGAGGAGCGCCTTGAGCCCGTCGAAGGCGAGGGGACCCAGCCGCACGGTCGTCGTGGGCACGGTGAGGTTGAGCCGCAGCGCGCGCGGATCGTCGCGGAGCGCGGGGTTCACGATCCACCCCGCTCACGCTCGGCGTAGAGCACGTCCTCGGCGGTCGGTCCGGGCGGGAAACGGCGGGTGCCCGCGGGGAGCACCTCGGGGACCAGCGCGGCCCCGTCACCGTGGCCGTGGTCCTCCTCCTCGATGCTGTCCGCGTCCACGGCGTCGGCGAGCTCGCTGGGCTCGTCGTCGTCGGGAGTGCGGTCGTCGTCGTCGTCGTCCTCGCTGTCTCCGACGACGCCCGCGCTCGGGCCTGTCTCCATCAGGTCGATCATGTCCTCCTGACCCTTGGCGATGGAGACCAGCGCCTTGCGGATCGTGGGCAGGTGCTTGAGCCCGGCGAGCGAGCCCGCGTCGAGGCCGCCGAGCCTGCGGTCGATGCGAGCGAGCAGCCGGTGGACGTCTTCGAGCGCCTGCACCTGCCGGAACGTGAGGTGCGCCTGGTGGAACGCCTGCTCGCCGGGCGAGAGCTCGGCGAACGCTTCGAGGGCGTCGACGAAGTCCTCGCGGGAGCGGACGTCGAAGCTCTCCTTGCAGAAGGCGGCGGTCGCGCGGGCCCAGACGGGGCTGGTGTCGACGCGGGCGGACGGGGTGGGACGAGCGGAGGGAGAGGTGGTCGGGGTCGTGGGCATCGAAGCTCCTGTTGGGGGACGGGGTCGGTCAGGTCGCCGGGGTCGGCGTGGGGGTGGACGTGGTGGACGGTGGGGGCGATCCAGCCGATCCGCGGGCGGCGACGGTGAGCAGCTCGGCCAGCTCCTTCCGGGTCTTCTCGTCCCGGAGCATCTTGCGGACCTCGGGCGCCTTCATCGCCTCCATCAACTCGGGAGACGCGTTCACGATCTCGGCCAGCTCGACCAGCTCCGGCGCCATGCCGAACTTTCCGGCGGCGACGACGCGGCCGAAGGTGCCCAGCTCCGCGATGAACTGGCGACCCAGCTCCTCGCGGACGCGGTTCTCGCGCTCGTCGACGCGCTTCTCGTCGTCGGCCTCGCGCACGCCCAGGCGGAGGTTCGTGAGCTCGCTGACGAGCGTCTCCATGACGTGCTGCAGCCGGATGTTCTGCTGGTTCTGGCTGTTGATCGTCTGGCCGTGCAGGTTCGCGAGGTGGTTGTAGGAGGTCTGGAGCAGGCCGATCATGTTCGTGTAGGCGTCGCTCAACGCCCGCCACGGGCGCGCCTCGGGCAGGAACTCGATGTTCACGGCGGGGGGCGGGGCGACGACGGTGGCGGCGGGCGGGGTGATCGGTGCAGGCACCAGTGCCGTCACGGCGTCGGCCAGGGGCGACTCGTCGATCCCGAGGTCCTCGTCGTCGTCGAAGTCCGGGTCCATGCAGGCGACGCGCCCGCTGGTGTACTGGCCCTCGCCCTTGGGGCGCCAGAGGCTGACCTTGAAGACGCGCCGCGCGCAGCCCGTCATGTTCGCGCCCATCGTGTGGCGGACGAATCGCGTCATGGCGACGGCGAGGTCGTGCGCCGTCGGGCCGGTCGATGCCGCGGTGAGGTCGCCGAGGACGAAGGGGGTGTCTGCTGGGGGCCTGCTCGGGTCGAGCCCCACGAACGCGGCGAGCTCGGTGATGCTGAACTCCGCCCGGCCGACCATGGCCGTCTTGTTCCGGGTCAGCACCTCCTCGACGGAGACGTAGCCGATGTCCTCCCGCAGCTTGAGGATCAGGCCGTCGAGCCTCTCCAGGCCGGTGAATTCGAAGTTCCGTGTGTTCATGAGCCGCTCTCTGCGTGCCAGAACGGTATCCGCGGATGGGCCGAAACAGTAGGAATCAGGTGTCTAATTCGCCAACCGCGCCCCCAACCGCAGGACCAACCGCCACCCTGCTGAAACCAACCGCGGGGCCAACCGCGGCGGAGCCGCGTCAACCGCGGGGCCAACCGCGATTTGTGGGGCGTCAACCGCGGGGAGGGTGAGCGTCAACCGCGTCGAGGGGGGTGACGGGCATTGTC
>CALQBK020000289.1 GCA_943328795.2 Bifidobacterium breve | reverse complement strand
TGTGCAGGTCGATCTTCCAGTACCACTCGGTGTAGTAGTTCACCGGGAGCACCGCGCGGCCCACCTCGCGGGCGAGACCCTCCTCGTGCACGAGCTGCTCGTAGTCGGCGTAGGCCTGCCGGCTGATGCGCTCGATGGTGCCGCGCACGCGGGTGGCCTCCTCCTCGTTGAGGGGGTCGCCCCGCCCCTGCTTGTTGTTCGTGCTCTGGCGGGCCAGCTCGTGGGGGGCCGGAAGGTAGAACTCGTCCGTGAAGATCGAGTAACGACCGCTGATTTCGTTCACGTTGGCGGTGCGGTGCCGGATCCACTGGCGCGCCACGAAGATCGGAAGTTTCACGTGGAACTTGATCTCGCACATCTCGAACGGCGTCGTGTGCCGATGGCGCATGAGGTAGCGGATGAGCTGGCGGTCTTCGGAGGTCTTTCGCGTGCCGGCGCCGTAGCTCACGCGCGCGGCCTGCACGATGGCATCGTCGTTGCCGAAGTAGTCCACCACGCGCACGAACCCGTGGTCGAGGCAGCGGATGGGCTCACCGAGGCGCGCTTCGAGCGCGGGCACGGTGGCACGACGGGTGGGGGCGGGGGGGGCGGGCGTGGCGTCGTCGGACATGCCCGTGCGGATATCAAGCTTGCCGAGGCGGGGCGCTGGCTTTGCGGGTTCGGTCGCCGGGATGGGCGTGGACGACAGAGGGAGGGAGCGGAGCGCCGCCACGACGCGTGGCTGGCCGTTGTGGGGGCCGAAGGTCGAGCAACGCGCCGCCACCAGCGACTTGCGTGCTTCCCCGGCTTCGGATAGCACAGTTTCGTGCGGGAGACCCCACGCGATGTGGCGGCCGCCTGAAGGGCCGCAGAGTGGAAGCCGGTGAAATTCCGGCGCGGTGCCGCCACCGTGAGCGGGGTTCTTCGGAGCCTCGCGAGCCGGGACTTCTCACACGTCGACTTTCCCACCCACATCCCCGGTCCAGGGATGGGTGGAGAATCGAGGTGGTCTCGACTCTCCCCTGTCAATCGATCCCGGGGCGGAGTTGATCATGATCCGCCTTTCGTTCACCAGCCTCCTCCTCTCCCTCGTCGCGTGCGATTCGGGCACCGACGACAGCGGCTCGACCGCCACCGACACCGCCGAGGACAGCGGCGCCGACACCTCCACCGATACCTCGACCGACACCGGCGAGGACACCGGCGAAGACACCGGCACCATGGCCGACATCACCATCCAGGGCACCTGGGTCGACAACTGGGGCAGCGACCACGTCGTCTCCAACACCGCCTGGATGTCGGGCAGCTCGGCCTTCGCCATCTCCGTCTACGACAACGACGGCGCCTACGCCATCGCCCAGAACGACGCGGCCAACGAGTGGAGCCCCGGCCTCTGGAGCCGCTTCGACTGGGGCTGGGCCGGGGGCGAGCTCCTCTACTGCCAGACCGCCTACGACAAAGCCTCCGAGGCCGATGCCCTCGCCACCCCGGCGGCCGACATCTCCTCGCCCGGCACGGGCTGCGGCGGCTTCTCGTGGAGCGTGCTTCGCGCCCCCCTCTCCATCTCCGCTGACTACGACGATGCCTGGGGGGGCCATCACGTCGTCGACGCCTTCGACTGGCGCCAGGACTTCGGCGGCTACCGGATCACCCGCGCCGACGACGCCGCGCAGTGGGTCGTGGCCCAGAACGCCTCGGACAACTCCTGGAACCCGGACCTGTGGAGCCGCTTCGACTGGGCCTGGCAGGACGACGAGCTGTACTACTGCCAGACCGCCTACGACAAGGCCTCCGAGGCCGATGCGCTCGCCACGCCGGCGGCCGACGCCTCCGACATCGCGGGCGGTTGCGGCGGCTTCTCGTGGACCGAGCTCCGCGAGGTGCTCTCGATCAACGGCAACTGGAACGACAACTGGGGTTCCAACCACGTCATCAACGCCTTCGCGTGGACGACGGGCTCCTCGAGCTACGACATCACCCAGGCGCACGACGCCGAGGGCTGGCTCGTGGCGCAGAACAGCGCGTCGAACGAGTGGTCGCCGGGGCTCTGGAGCCGCTTCGACTGGACGTGGGACAGCGAAGGCGGCCTCTGGTATTGCCAGACGGCCTACGCCGCGAGCACGGAAGCCGATGCGGTGGCCACCCCCGCGGCCGACCCCAGCGACCCGGCCAACACGGGCTGCGGAGGCTTCTCCTGGTCGTCCCTGTCGGTCAACCCCTGATGTCGCTGCTCCTCCTGCTCGCGTGTACGCGCGGGGAGGGCGAGCCTCCCGCGCCGGCAACGGACGATCCCGGTGATTCCGGCGTCCCCGTCGTCGACACGGCTGACACCGGCGAGACCGGTCACACGGGCGACACGGCGGACTCGGGCGACACCGGGGATTCAGGCGACACCGGGGTTCCCGTGGTCGTCTACGATCCCTGGCCGTTCATCGACGCCGTGGTGGCGTTCACGCCCGGGGAGGGGGCCGGCTACGGCCAGGACCGCTTCCCCGACGTGGTGTACGGGCCGCCCGAGGCCCCCGGCGGGGGTGCGGGCTCGCTCGATGTCCTCGCCCTCGGCGTGGGCGGCACCATCGTCGTGACCTTCCGCGAGGCCGATCTCCTCGACGGCGACGGCGTGGACCTCCTCGTCTTCGAGAACCCGTTCACGGGTTGGGCGGAGCCGGGCGTGGTGGGCGTGAGCACCGATGGCGAAACGTGGGTGGAGTGGCCCTGCGCGGCCGACGACGCGGCGGGGGGCTACCCCGGCTGCGCCGGTGTGGCGCTGGTATACGCCAGCTCCACCAACGGCATCGACGCCACCGACCCGGAGGCCGCCGGCGGCGATCCCTTCGACCTCGCCGACATTGGCGTTTCGCAGGCCCGCTTCGTGCGGATTCGCGACGCCGGGCTCGGGTCGCCCGCCGGGGTGGCCTCGGGCTTCGATCTCGACGCCATCGCCGCGCGCTCCCTGCAACCCCGCTGATCGCCGGTTCGGCGCGGCCGGATAGGAAAGGAGATGCTCTTCCTCCTCACCGGCTGCGCCGCCCTCATCCAGGGCGGTGTGGGCGCCACCACCAGCCTCGATCGGCCGCTCCAGAGCAACGTCAGCCTCCAGTTCGACGCGGGCTTCAGCCCCGTGGAAGCCGGCGACGTGGTCGAGAACCTCTCCGGCGGCTTCGGGCTCTCCGCCCGCAGCCGGGTAGACGACGTGGGCCAGCTCAACGACTTCGGCGTGCACATCTTCCTCGTGGTGGGCGACGACGAGCCCATCCGCCCCTTCCTGCGCACCACCCTCTTCTCGGTGGCCGCCTACGACA
>CALQBK020000288.1 GCA_943328795.2 Bifidobacterium breve | reverse complement strand
CATCGGCCGAGGTGATGGGCACGGTGTCGCCGAAGCAGCTCTCGGGCGGATCCTCACCCCGACAGAGCGCATCGACCGCGGCCTCGAGGCCCTCCTCGGTGCCCGCGCCTTCGTCCCGGTTCCAACCGTCCGGACAGAGGCAGTCGAGGTACTCCCGCGACACCACCCCACTCTCGGGCTCGGGGCAGTCGCCCTCTTCGCCGTCGTAGGCGGGGTCAGTGCGAAGGTCACTGTCCTTGAAGTAGATGGTGGAGCACGCTAGCGCCTTCCGCAACTCGAGGACCGCGTCGGAACCCGGCACGATCGCCGCGGCCACCAGCGTACCGGCCTCCCCGGGGTCTACCCCCGACGTAGGGCCCGAGGCGTAGTTGGCGGAGGTGGTGGTGATGCCGAAGCGCCAGTCCTCATCGCCGAGCGCCGCCACGATGTCGTCCGCGGCAAGGACGAGCGCGCCGCCTTCCTCCGCCATCGAACCCGACGAGTCGAGGATCAGGAGCACGTCGAGGGGTGCTGGCTCCTCCGTGGCCGGATCCGCACCGGACTCCCCGCCCGTACCCGAGTCCTCGCCCACACAAGCGCAGGCGAGCAGGCCCATGCCGGCGATCACGCTGAGCGCCAGGCGAAGTGCGCTCACCCCCGCGCCGCGATGCACCGGGAACCCATCAAAACCAGAGGTGTGGCCCAGTGCATCGCCCATTCGCCCTTCTACCAGATTTCGCAGGCGTTTGCGGGACGCATCGGCGAACCTTCCGCGCAGCCGAAAGCGGCGTGGAACTCTGGCAAGTTCTGCAAGGGACCGATGACGCGGAACTTCGCGGGGCTGTGCGGATCGCTCGCTACCTGCATGCGCTGGTACTCCGGCGAGGCCACCGTGCACCAGTTCTGCGCGTAGGCCACGAAGAAGACCTGCTCCTGCGTCATCCCGGGGATGCCCGTGGGGTCCTTGGCGCCCGCGGTGGCCTGGAAGGCGCGGTAGGCGGTGCGGACGCCGCCCAGATCGCCGATGTTCTCGCCGAGGGTGAGGTCGCCCTTCACGGGGGTGCCATCATCGAGCTTGAAGCCGTTGAATTCATCCACCACGCACTTGGCCTGCGCCTCGAAGCGCGCGGACACCTCGGGAGCCCACCACTCGGACATCTTGCCGTCGCCATCGAACTTGCGGCCCTGGTCGTCGAAACCGTGGCTGAGCTCGTGGCCCATCACCGCGCCGATGCCGCCGTAGTTGCGCGACGAGGGGAAGGACTTGTCGAAGAAGGGCGCCTGGAGGATGCCCGCCGGGTAGGCGAACTCGTTGTTCAGCGGGTTGTAGTAGGCGTTCACGAGCTGCGGCACCATGTACCACTCGCTCTTGTCCACCGGCTTGCCCACCTTGGTGATGTTGCGGGCGTGCTCGAAGCGGCGCGCCGCCATCACGTTGCCCGCGTGGTTGCCAGGGGTGATCGTGAGCGAGGTATAGTCGCGCCAGGTGTCGGGGTAGCCGATCTTGCGGGAGATCTTCGCCGCCTTCTCCTTGGCACGTTCGCGGGTGGCATCATCCATCCACGTGAGCTTCGGGAGGCCCGCCACGAAGGCGGTCTGGATGTCGCCGAGCATGGAGTCGGCCACGGCCTTGCTCTCGCCCGGGAAGGCCTTCTCCACGTAGTAGCGGCCGGCCACCTCGCCCACCGAGCCGTTCACCACGGCGAGGCAGCGCTTCCAGCGCGGCTCGGCCTCCTTCCGGCCCACGACCTTCACCTGGTAGAAGCCGAAGTCCTCCTCGAACACGGGCTTGGAGAGGTTGGGCGCGAAGGTGGAGATCGTGTGGAAGCGGAGGTACTGCTTGAGCGTGGCCACCTTCGTGCCGAGGAGCACGGCCTCGAACTTCTTGTAGGTATCGGGTCGATCCACGGAGATCTCGTTGGCCTTGCCGGCGCCGACGGCCTCGAGCCAACCGGCCCAGTCGAGCTTCGGGGTGAGCTTGAGGAGGCCGGCGCGGTCCACCCGGTTGTAGGACTTCTGCGGGTCGCGCAGCTCGGCCCGCGGGATGGAGGCCTCGGCGAGCTTGGTTTCGAAGGCCACGACGTCGGCGGCGGCCTTCACGGCGTCGGCTTCGGGAACGCCCGAGAGCACGAGCATCCGGCCCATGTGGGCCTGGTAGTCGGCGAGCAGCGACTTGCCCTTGTCGTCGGTGGGGAAGTAGTAGTCGCGGTCGGGGAGCCCGAGGCCCGACTGGCCGATGTAGAGCACGTTGAGGTCGGGGTTCTTGAAGTCGCCCTCCACGTCCACCCGCACGACCGCATCCACGCCGACTCCCTGCAACTCGCCCGCGAGGCGCATGAAGCCCTTGAGGTCCTTCAGCTTCTCGATGCTGGCGAAGACGGGGGTCAGAGGGGTGACGCCCGCGGCATCCACCGCCGCCTCGTCCATGCAGCTCCCGTAGGTGTCGCCCATCTTCTGCCAGTCGGCATCGCGGCCGCCGGGGTTCTTCGCGGCCTCCTCCACGATGCTCTTCAGCGTGTCGAGGTTGCGGTCGTTGATGACCGAGAAGCTCCTGCCCCAGCGCGGCTTGTCGGCCGGGAGCGGGGTGGAGGCGATCCAGCCCCCGCAGGCGTAGGCGTAGAAGTCGGAGCAGGCATCGACCTTCGGGTCCATCGAGCTGAGCAGGTCCGAGGCCCAGGCGGGGGGCGCGGGGGGCGGCGGCGGCGCGGCCTCCACGGCCACGGGGACCGGCTTGGGAGTACAGCTGAGGAGGAAGAGGACGGCCGGCAAGGTGGTGCGCATGGGCGCGCGCTTATGACCGCGATAGACGCGCCGCCACCCGGAGTCACCATGGCCCTCTCCCGCGACATCGTCATCCTCTCCGCCTGCCGCACCGCGTTCGGTGCCCAGGGCGGCACGCTGAAGGACCTCAACGCCAACGATCTGGCCGTCCCCACCGCGAAGGCGGCCATCGAGCGGGCGGGCCTCGGGGTGGATGACATCGACCACGTCATCTACGGCAACGTGCTCCAGACCAGCAACGACGCCATCTACGGCGCCCGCCACATCGCGCTGAAGGCGGGCCTCCCCGTCCACACCCCCGCCTACGTGGTGCAGCGCCTCTGCGGCTCCGGCTTCCAGGCCGTCGTCAGCGCCGCCATGGAAATCCTCTCCGGCCAGGCCAACGCGGTCCTCTGCGGCGGCACCGAAGCGATGAGCATGGCCCCCCACGTGATCCACGGCATGCGCGACGGCGCCGCGCGCTTCGGCAAGCCCCCGGTGATGAAGGACCTCCTTTGGGAGTGCCTCACCGACACGCTCACCGGCCTCGCCAT
>CALQBK020000287.1 GCA_943328795.2 Bifidobacterium breve | reverse complement strand
TGATCTCGATGCCC
Organism: Bifidobacterium breve; assembly: GCA_943328795.2. Classification (GTDB taxonomy): domain Bacteria; phylum Myxococcota_A; class UBA796; order UBA796; family SXON01; genus CAIUMM01. The sequence continues at coordinate 3,286 of CALQBK020000287.1, read as the reverse complement.
AGATCCTCCGGGCCGAGCTGGGCCCTGTCCGTCATGATCACCGACTTCTTGATGCGGTTCTCGAGCTCGCGCACGTTCCCGGGCCAGTAGTAGCTGCGCATCGCGTTCTGGCACCCGGCCGTGAAGCCCTTGGCCTTGGCGCCGTACTGCTCCGCGTACTTGTTCAACAGGTACACCGCGATCTGGATCACGTCGTCCTGCCGGTCGCGCAGCGCCGGGAGGTTCACCGTGACCTCGTTCAACCGGTAGAACAGGTCCTCGCGGAAGTTCCCCGAGCCGATCTGCTCCGCCAGGTTCTTGTTCGTCGCGGAGATCACCCGGATGTCGATGGGGCGCGTCTTCACGTCCCCTACCCGCTCGATCACGCGCTCCTGGAGCACACGCAGCAGCTTCACCTGCAGCGCCATCGGCATCTCCCCGATCTCGTCGAGGAAGATGGTCCCGCCGTCCGCGGCCTCGAACTTCCCGACCTTGTCCGCCTGCGCGCCGGTGAACGCACCGCGCTTGTAGCCAAAGAGCTCGCTCTCGAGCAGGTGCTCGGGGATCGCACCGCAGTTGATCGAGATGAACGGCTTGGACGCGCGGCCGGACAAGCGGTGCGCCTCCTTCGCGACGAGCTCCTTCCCCGTGCCCGTCTCCCCCAACACCAGGATCGAGAGATCGGTCGGCGCAACGCGACGGAGGATCTTGAAGCACTCCTTCATCAGCACCGACGAGCCGATGATCCCGCCCTGCGACGACTTCTGGAGCTGGTCGCGCAGGTTCCGGTTCGTGGTCTGCAGCTCGTTGAGCAACAAAGCCTGGTGCACCAGCATCGCGGCCTGGCTCGAGAACACCTCGAGCAACGCGAGATCCTGCTGGGCGAACAGGTTCCGGACGTTGTCGTTCCCGAGGTAGAGCACGCCGAACATCTCGCTGCGCCACTGCAGCGGCACGCACATCACGCTCGAGAGGCGGAGGTCGACGACGGACCGGGCCGACGCGAACTGGGCGTCGTGCAGCGCGTCCGAGACGATGATCGGCTTGCGGTCTGCCAAGACGCGGTCGACGATGCTGTCGCTGACCCGGGAGAGGTCGAGGGTCTCCCGCCCGACGTTGTGCGAGGCCGCGAGCACACGCTCGCCATCCTTGATCGCGATCAAGAAGCCTTTCTCGGCGCCGGTGATCGCGACCACGGACGCGAGCAGCTTCTGGAAGATCTTCTCCAGGCTGGACTCGGCTGCCAGGTCACGGCTGAACTCCGCGAGCTTCCGAACGCTGTCCACCTCCGAGAGCGGCGCGCCGGCAGCGGCCACGGCGTGCTTCGGCTCGCCCTCCATCAGCGTGAGCCGGAAGCGCCCGATGACGACCTCGTCCCCGACCCGTAGGTCCGACGAGCGGGCGCGGACCCCGTTCACCATGAACGTCGTCGCCCGGTCGACGACCGAGAGCGTGAAGTGGTTGCCCTTCCGCAGGAGGTTCGCGTGCGTCGGCGCGAGCGAGGGGTCGAGCAGGTGGATGTCGTTCCCGTCCGCGCGCCCGATGCTGACCAGGGGCTTGCGGAGCGGTAGGTCGCGGGTCTCTTCGCGCACGGGGTCGTGAAGACGGAGGTAGGCCATTCCCGGCACCCCTATCCCGCGCGATTCCCCCTTGCCGATGCGGCAGCGGGTGCACATCCTTCGTTCACTTCCCAAACGGAAGCGAACAAACGGAGCCTCTCATGATCCTCGCCCTCGCCCTCTCCCTCCTCACGTCCGCCCGCGCCGCCTCCTACGAGATCGACGCGACCCACTCGTACGTCGGCTTCTCCGTCGTACACATGACCATCTCGAACGTCCGCGGCGAGTTCGGCAGCGTGTCGGGCAAGGTCGACTACGACGACGCCAACGTCGCCGCGACGAAGGCCAGCGCGTCCGTCACAATCGCGAGCGTCGACACCCGCGACGCGAAGCGCGACGCGCACTTGCAGACGGCCGACTTCTTCGACGCTGCGAAGTATCCCAGCATGTCGTTCGCCTCGAAGGCGGTGAAGAACCCCACCTCGGCCGGCTTCGACCTGGTCGGCGACCTGACGATCCGCGGCGTGACGAAGGAGGTGACGTTCCACGTCGACCCGTTCAGCGCCGAGGTCAAGGACCCGTGGGGCAACACCAAGCGCGCGACCCACGCGACCGCGCGGATCAACCGCCAAGACTTCGGCGTGAACTTCGGCGCCGTGCTGGACAACGGCGGGTACGTCGTCGCCAACGACGTCGACATCGAGCTCAACATCGAGCTGAAGAAGCTGTAGTCCGCGGCGTGCCCCTACTCGGACGGCGGGCCCAACACGCCGCCTGGGTAGACGGGGAGCGCGTCGCAGCCGCAGCTCGGGGACGCTGACCAACACGCGAGCGCGTCACCGCTCGCGTTGGCGGGCAGCAGGACGACGGCGTCATCCGCGCGGATGGCGCCAGGGCACACCCAGCCGTCGCCGGTCGCCAACACCGCGACGGGCGTTGGCCTGCGCCCGCGCTCCCACGAGAAGGCCAGCTGCTCGCCGTTCGGGAGGCTCGCCGAGCCGTCGTCGTACGCGTCAGCGAGCGGCTCCTCCCCGGGGTGCTCGGGCTCCGGTGCCGCGGCGGGCTTCGGCTCGACGCGGGTCAGGCACGAGTCGAGCAGCGGGCGCACGAACTTCGACTGCCACGCGCTCGCCTCCATGAACGCGCGCTCGTCCGTGTTGTCCCGCTCGATGAGCACACGCAGCCGCTCGGCCCAGCGGTCGTCCACCAGCGGCGCCGCGGTAGCCGCCGCGCGGACCTGGCCAACGCGCAGCGCCTGTGCGTGGGCAGCCTGGGCCGCCTCGCGCCACGCCGCGCCGAAGTGCTCGATGCGCCACGCGACGTCCGTCCGCTCCGGGGCGCACGGGTCCACCGGCTGGGGCTTCCCCTTCGCGTCGTTCACCGCCTGCCCGAGCAACACCCACTTGGCCTGCAGCCGCGATGTCGCCGCCCGGACAGCGTCCGCGCTGTCGAGCAGGTTCACCAGCCGAAGCTCCGCCTCCTGCAGCTCGGGAGCCCCGGGAGCCAAGTCAGACGGCCGCGACGCGCCCGCAGGACGCACCGCGAGCAGGAGAGCGAGGAGAGGGACCACTCCGCAGTCGTAACGCGCGCCCAGAGGTGCGCCGAGCGTCGGCATCGGCGCCCGACGCGGCGGCGACTACCCGCCGGTGACCAACGCTTCGAGGCGATCCAGGCCGCGGGTGAGCGTCTCGACGTCGGGCCCGAACGAGAGCCGAACGCGCGAGGCGAGGCGGGAGCCGAACGCGGAC
>CALQBK020000286.1 GCA_943328795.2 Bifidobacterium breve | reverse complement strand
GGCCGAACCGGTACGTCATCGTGGACAACGACATCGCAGCGGTGTCGTAGGTGTCCGGCATGTCGGAGATCGCCATCTCGTCGGGGACAAAGCTGTGGGGCCACTCGCAGGCGTCCCAGTCGGGGTCCGCGAGCGCGGGGGAGCCCGCCTCCCACGTCACCCAGCCGCCGGGCACGTCGGGGTCCGGTAAGCCGTTCGAGGCGAGCGTCACGATCGCTGTCGGGTACGACTGCGTGAAGTCGGAGTCCGCGGTGACGTTGTGCCCGTCGTTTAGCCAGCCGGCGTCGGGCTCACGCACGTCCGCGCACCGCTCGGTGCCGTCCTCGAGCGGCGCGTCCCAGGCCCCGCAGCGGTTGTGGTTCGCGACCGCGATCAAGATCCCGTTCCGCGTCGTCGAGCCCTTGATCGCCTCGGTGGCCACCCAGTCGCGGGCGAACGTGTGGTCCGGGTTGGTCGGGTCCGTCCCGTCGGGCCGCAGCGCGTACGGATCGAGGCCAAAGCCGTAGCCGGTGGCGCCAAGCGTGAACCCCCAGTTCCCGTCTCCGAGGTCGTAGACCCCGTTGTTGTTTCGGTCCGCCCCCTGGGCCACCGGCGCAGAGACGGCGCCGGGGCCGGGGTTCCAGTCCCAGAACCACTTGATCTCGGTGGTGCTGCGCTTGACGGTCGCCTTGTTCGCGTACCAGAGACGGCCGTGCCAGGGCTGTACGCTCTCGTCGCTGCCTTGCTCGCGGATGTACTCCACCTCGCCGTGCACGCCCTCGCCGAGCGTGTCGCCGAGCGCGGGGCCGCCATCGCCGGAGCCGCAGACGAACGAGGCCCCGTTCGCCCCGGCGTCCCAGAACGGCACGCAGATGTAGGCCCAGCCAGGGTGATCGAACGCGCGGGGCATCGAGCCGTCCGGCGCGTGTGACAGCGCGAGCGCGCTCTCGAAGGCGCCGAGCGGCCGTCTGCGCTGGGGCTTCACCGGGGCGACGCTCACGTTGCAGACCCTCGATCTGCCCGTAGACGGCTGGTCGGTCGGCGTCCAGGCCAGCGGCTGTACGCTCGCCGGGGCCACCACCCTCGGCACGGTCGCGGCCGACCGCTTTGACGGCGGCACCCGCGCCCTCGGGTACGACAACACGCGCGTGACCACCGAGGGCGCCGTCAGCGCCGTCATCTTGGGCTGGAACGGCCCGGTGCGCCTCGAGCCCCGCCACGAGCCCTACGAGGTGCTGGCGCTCACCCTCGCGAAGGGCGACTCGTGCACCTGCGAGCTCACGCTGACGGACGCGCTGTCGGGGGACGGGCAGCCCGTGGCCTCGGTCGTGAGCGCGGGGGGCAGGACCTACGTCCCGGCGCTAGTCAGCGAGAAGGTGAACGCCTGCAAGTAGGCGGGTGGCGTGCCGACCGACGGTATTACCGGTTATCCGACGCCCCCAATGGCCATCCCCCTACATCGCATCCGCAACTTCGCGATCATCGCGCACATCGACCACGGCAAGTCCACGCTCGCCGATCGGCTCCTGCGGATCACCGGCGCGGTCAGCGACCGCGAGATGCGTGAGCAGTACCTCGACAAGATGGACATCGAGCGCGAGCGGGGCATCACCATCAAGGCGCAGACCGTCGCGCTGCAGTGGCGCGCCCTGGACGGGGAGATCTACCTCCTCAACCTGATCGACACGCCCGGGCACGTGGACTTCGGGTACGAGGTGAGCCGCGCGCTGGCCGCCTGCGAGGGCGTCATCCTCGTCGTCGACGCCGTGCAGGGCGTCGAGGCCCAGACCCTCGCGAACGTCTACCTGGCGATCGAGTCGAACCTGGAGATCCTCCCGGTCGTCAACAAGATCGACCTGCCCGGCTCGGAGCCCGATCGCGTGCTCCAACAGCTGATGGACAACGTCGGCGTGGACATCTCGTACGCGCAGATGGTGAGCGCGAAGACGGGCGAAGGCATCGAGGGGCTGATGGAGGCCCTGGTCCAGCGCATCCCGCCGCCGGTAGGCGACCGCGAGGCGCCGCTCCAGGCGCTGATCTTCGACTCCTGGTTCGACCCCTACGTCGGCGTGATCATCCTCGTGCGCGTGAAGCATGGCACGCTCAAGAAGGGCGAGCGGGTGCAGTTCATGTCCACCGGCGCGATCCACGACGTGCTGAAGGTCGGCGTGTTCACGCCCGACGCGATGGAGCGGCCCGAGCTGGTCGCCGGCGAGGTGGGGTTCATCGTCGCGAACGTGAAGACGCTCGCGGACGCGAAGGTCGGCGACACCGTCACGCACTTCCAGCGCCCGGCGGCCGCCGCGCTCGAGGGCTTCAAGGAGGTGCGCCCGATGGTGTTCTCGGGCATCTTCCCAACCGACTCCGCGGCCTACCAGGACCTGCGCGAGAGCCTAGAGAAGCTGCGGCTCAACGACGTGAGCTTCAACTTCGAGCCGGAGACGTCCGACGCGCTGGGCTTCGGCTTCCGCTGCGGGTTCTTGGGCCTCTTGCACATGGAGGTCATCCACGACCGCCTCGAGCGCGAGTACAACCTCGACCTCATCACGACCGCGCCGTCGGTCGTCTACGACGTCAAGCTGAAGACCGGCGAGACGGTCACCATCCACTCCCCGTCGAAGCTCCCGGACATCGGCCGCATCGACGAGATCTTGGAGCCCATCGCCCGCCTGACCATCCACACCCCCGAGGCGTGGCTTGGCAACCTGTTCAAGCTCTGCGAAGAGCGCCGGGGCAACCAAGTCAAGTTCGAGTACGCGGGCACGGGCCGGGTGATCCTCACCTACGAGATCCCGTACGCGGAGGTCGTGTTCGACTTCTTCGACCGGCTGAAGTCCGTGTCGAAGGGCTACGCGAGCATGGACTACGAGATCATCCGCTACGAGTCGGGCGACCTCGTCAAGCTCGACATCTTGGTGAACGGCGAGGTGGTGGACGCGCTGTCCAACATCTGCCACCGGGCGGTCGCGCACCACAAGGGCGCCCAGCTCACGACGAAGCTCAAGGACCTGATCCCGCGCCAGATGTGGGACGTCGCGATCCAGGCCGCGATTGGCGCGAAGATCATCGCGCGGACGACGGTGAAGGCGATGCGCAAGGACGTGACCGCCAAGTGCTACGGCGGTGACATCTGCCGCAAGCGCAAGCTGCTCGACCGGCAGAAAGAGGGCAAGAAGCGGATGAAGCAGATCGGGAGCGTCGAGGTGCCGCAGGAGGCGTTCTTGGCGGTCTTGAGGCTGGACGACTGAGGGAGACGGATCGGTTGGGCTCAAACCCGGTTGGGCTCAAGCCCGACCCACCCCCCGTCGGAGATCTCCCAGCGTTCGGCGTCAAAGGCAGCGAGATCGCGCTCGTCGTGGGTGACCAGGACGACCGGGATGCCCTGGTCGCGGCACAACGCGGCCGTCTGCTCGCCGAGGCGCGCTCGCAAGGGGGGATCGAGCGCGGCGAAGG
>CALQBK020000285.1 GCA_943328795.2 Bifidobacterium breve | reverse complement strand
GGCGCCCCGACCGGCGGCCCTACGGCGAATCTGGCGGGCGAGTACACCCGCCAGATTCGCCCACGGTTCGGTCCCGCCGAAGACGGCGGGACCGAGACCGCGCGGGCCGGGCGGGCTTGAGCCCTACCGTTGATCTTCCCTGTGACGCTGAACTATTCGTCCCGCGTGAGGATGAGCCGGCGGTAGAACCCGTGCCGCTCGTCCGCCACGTGCTCGCCGAACGGGGAGCGGCCGGCCTCGGCCTTCAGCGCGTCCCACGCGCCCTGGTCCATGCCGAACTTCTTCCACCGGCGCTTGAGCACGGCGTCCGGCGGCCACACGCCGCGCCGACGGATCCAGTCCGAGGGGATCTGCGCGTCCGGGTCGGCCTCGTAGAGGTACATGCGCCCGCCGACCTTCAGCACGCGCCAGCACTCTTTCAGGATCGCCGCGGTGTCTTCCCAGTGGTGCGCCGTCTGCACCGCGGTGATCACGTCGAACGTGTGCTGCGGGTACACGATGTCCGCGCCCGACATCTCCCGGAACGTGACGTTCAGGCGGCCGGCCTTGTTGTCGTCCGCGAGGCCGATCATGGTCTTCGACGTGTCGATCCCGATCACGTCCAGCTCCGGCTTCCCGGCGCCGGCGAAGATCGCGAGCCAGCCCGGCCCACAGCCGACGTCGAGCCACACGCCGTCCTGGATGTCGATGTCCGCAGCGATGAACCGATGCGCGGGCTGGTACGCCACCCCGGGACCGAAGTTGTAGGCATAGGCGGCCAGTGAGCGACGGCCTTCGGGCAACAGGGGCATCAGGTCTCCAAGCTTCGGCGGGGTAGCGCGCGGCGAGCGCGCGAGCGGGGGCGCAATGTGCCGGGTGAACGGCCAGTCGTCAACCGGGAACCGACGGCCAAGGCCACCCGGTCGACGATTTGTCGCGTGATAAGCCGGCCCGGTGACCCTCCCCACCCGCTGGGCCGTGACTGGCGCGACAGGCCTCGTCGGCAACAACCTCGTCCGGGCGCTGTGCGCGAAGGGCGCCGAGGTGCGCGTGCTGGCCCGGGGCGCGGCGCGACGAGAGCTCGAGGGGCTGCCGGTGCGCGTCGTCGCGGGGGACCTCTCCCCGGGGCCGCTCGCCGAGCTGGTCGACGGCGTGGACGTAGTCGTGCACGCGGCAGCGAACGTGTGGGTCGGGACGCAGGGTCGGGAGGAGATGCGCCGGGTGAACGTCGAGGGCACGCGTCACGTGTGCGAGGCGATGGTCGCTGCGGGCGCTGGCCGCCGGCTGGTCCAGGTGTCGAGCGTCGACGCGCTGGGGCTGGGCACGCGCGCCTCCCCGGCGACCGAGGAGACCCAGCCGAAAGAGCACGAGGGCGGCGTCGCGTACGTCGACACCAAGCGCGAGGCCGACAGCGTGGTCCGGGAGTTCATCGCCCGGGGGCTGGACGCCGTGTTCGTCCACCCGACGTACATGATCGGGCCCTGGGACTGGCGGCCGTCCTCCGGCAAGATGCTGCTCGAGATCGCGAAGGGGAAGGGCCTGCTCGCGCCCGCGGGGGGCAACAACTTCGTGGACGTGCGGGACGTGGTGAACGGCATCGTCGCGGTGGCGGACCCGTCCCGCGCTCCGGTAGGCAGCGCGTGGATCCTCGGCCACGAGAACCTGGCGTACCTGGAGGCCTGGACGCGGATGGCCACGGTCGTCGGGTGCCGGAAGCCGCTCGGGGAGACCCCGCGCTGGCTCGGCAACATCGCGGCGGCGCTGATGGAGGTGCCGTTGGCGCTCGGGATGAAGGAGGGCGAGATCAACCCGGCGAGCACGAGGATGAGCTTCTTGCCGCACTACTTCGACCCGGGGAAGGCGCAGCGGGAGCTCGGGATCGTCCCGACGCCGCTCGAGACGGCGTTCGCAGACGCGTGGGCCTGGTTCGGCGAGCACGGGTACCGCTAGCTCGTACTACCTCAGCCAGGCCACCACGTCGCCGGCGCTCACCGCCGCGCCGTCGGCCACCGCGTAGCGCTCCAGGGTGCCCTCCGTGCCGCTGCGGACGGGCGCGAAGGTCTTCATGACCTCGAGCAGGCCGACGGACATGCCGACGGCGACGGGGTCGCCGGGCGTCAAGAACACGGGGTCGCGCGGCCCGGGGCGAGACCAGAACGTGCCGTCCGCCGCGACGCGCACCGGGGTGAGCCCCTCGATCGGGGCCTCGGCCACGGCGACGACGGTGCGGGCCGCCCCCGCGCTCGCGGAGGCGTGCGGCTTGGTGAGCGCGACCAGGTCGTGAAGGCTCCAGATCCGCGGGTTCCGGACCCGACGCGGGCTCTGCCACGCGGCCTCCACCACGCGCAAGAGGTGCGCGCGCAGGCGCCCGAGCGGCACCACCTCGTCGGTGTCCATGCGCGCCGCGGCGACCACGGGGTCCATGTCAGCCTCGATGCGCGCGGCCGTCTCGTCCATCTGCGCGCGGATCTGGGCGCGCTCGGCGGGGTCTTCGCTGGCGATCTCAAAGTCGTCGTCGAGCTTGGTGTTGAACGCCGCGATCGCCAGCGTGCGTCCCTCCATCACCGCCAAGCGCGTGAGCGGCGTCGAGATCTGCAGCACCGGGTCGTACGGCAACCCGGCCATCGCGTAGTACCCAGCGCCGCTGGCCTTGCGCATCAGCACGGTCACCATCGGCGTGGTGTTCGTCGAGTTCGTGTAGATCAGCGAGCTGCCGTAGCCGAGGAGCCCTTGCGCCTCGGCCTCGACGCCAATGTCGAACCCCGCGATGTCCTGCAGCCAAACGAGCGGGATCCCGTCCTCGTTGCACGCGCGTGAGAAGGCCGAGATCTTCGCGATCCCCTCGCGGTACAAGATCCCGCCGGCGCGTTGGCGCCCCGCGAGCTCCGGGTGCGGCGTCGGCTCCAGGTTGTTGCCGATGAACCCGCACCACAGCCCGCCGATCCGGCCAACGCCAACGATCATCTCGGCGCCGACGTCGGGCATGATCTCCGCGAACAGCGAGTCGTCCACGAGCCGGGCGATCACCTCGCGCATGTCGTACACCTGCCGCGGGTCGGCCGGCACGATGGCCGCCAAGTCCTCGGTGGGGAACGCGGGCTCGGCCGGCGCTACGCCGCCGCGGTAAAAATCCGCCCCGTTGCTCGGCAGCCGCGCGATCTCCTCGCGGATCCGCAGGATGCACACGTCGTCGTCGGGCACGCGCGCGTCTGCACACGCCGACTGGTGCACGTGCACCTCGGGCCCGCCGATGTCCAGCGAGGTCAGCTTCAGCGACTTGGCGCCCTTGATCAGCGCCGCGCCCGCGATGACCATGTAGGCTTGCTCGGTCATGTACACGCGGTCCGAGATGATCGGCATGTACCCGCCGCCCGCGATGCAGTCCCCGAACACGCCCGCGACCTGCGGCACGCCGTTGTAGGCCAACAAGCTGTTCATCTTGAAGATGTGGCCGGCG
>CALQBK020000284.1 GCA_943328795.2 Bifidobacterium breve | reverse complement strand
GGTCGCGTTTCGTCGGTGACGACGAGGCGCTGGCCCCCGGAGCTGCGGTCGATGGCGTAGCCGAAGGGCGCGTGTCCGTACTGCCAGAAGCCTTTCTCGGCCTGGCTCCGCATACCCCGGATGACGTTCTTCGAGAGTTCTTCCGAGTAGCGTTCATTGAGCCACGCGAGGATCGGGCGGATCAACTTGGTGATCGACTTGTCCCCAGCGTCGGGCTCGGTGAGGGACACCACCCGGATTTCGGCGTCGTCGAGCGTGGCAAGGGCTCGGAGGCAGTCGAACATATTTCTGGCCACGCGACTCACGGCCCACACGTAGAGGCGGTCAATCGGCGCGGGGGCGTTCTTCTTCTTGGCGTAGCGGGCGTCGCGCTGGGCCTCGGCACGCGCGATCAAGCGCAGGTAGGACTTGCGGTTCTTGGTCGAACGCCCGCTGATGCCTTCGTCCACGAACCAATTCTCGGGCGGGATGATGACGCCGTCGGCCGTCGCGCGCTTCAGGATTTCCTCGCGTTGCTGCTCGATGGACTTGTCCTGGCGGGGGTCAGAGCAGCGGAGGTAGGCGGAACCGAGGATGGGCACGGGAGGCTCCAGAGTGGGCATTCAAGTTGACATAAGCGCCGAAGGGTTACAAGCCCTTCAAGCAGCGCGGGACCGACGGGAACGGTCCAGGCACCGCTGGAGCACGCCGAGGGGGAGGCAGGACGCCCACGCGGCGAGTGACGGCTCGCCCTCCTCGACGACGAACTCGGGCACGGTGGGCACGCGGAACCGCATGGTCTCGGTGGTCGAGCGCACCGCGTCGAGCAGCGCACGGAGCGTCGGCGCGGCGGGGCCGACGAAGGGCAGGGCCTGGGCGGCGATCTCGTCGAGCCCGGCTGGGAAGGCGCGGTTGGCCGCGGCCTCGGCGAGCGTGCGGCCGTCGAGGGTCCGCAGATCGAGCGCGGGCACCGGCGACACGCCGAAGTGCGGCCACCACGGCATCCCCTTCGGACCAGTGAGCAGGAGGAGGAGCGGCGCCGTGTCGCTGACCAGGACGAAGGCGCCTCGCCCTGCCCGGACGTCGGCGCACACGGCGTCCAACTCGTCGGCGCGGCGATGCGGTACGACGAACTGGCTCACATCGCCCCCTTTTCGAGCAGCGCCCAAAGGTACTTGTGAGGGTCGGGCTGGCGCGTGAGCTTGTCCGCCCACTCGATGATCTGCATCTTCAGGCGATCCGACATGTAGTGGAGCGCCTCCCCGGTCAGCAGCGCCGGCTTGATGGTGGGGTCGAGCATGGCCGCCGCGAATTGGCTGTCGAGCTTGTCGTACCGGGCGAGCTCGGCCGGGACCTCGACGTGGACGCCCGCGTTCACCAGCATCGTCCGCCGGTCGACGCCGTACACGTCGGCCATCCGGTACATCCGCTCGATGTCCGGTGACCGCGCCGGCCCGCCGTTCTCCAGGCGCGACAGGTAGGCGACCGACACGCCCAACGCTGGTGCGGCTTGGCGGATCGAGAGGCCCGCGCGCTCTCGCGCCCGCCGGATGTAGTTGGGGAACTCGGGGTTCCTCCTCCACACGACGGCTTGCGGGCTCTCGTCCTGGTCGTGAGGCGCCGGGTCGCTGGGCTCGCTCGGCTCGTCGCGCGTGACCTTGTAGGTGTAGGGACCGGTCGGGGTGTAGGTCTCGCCCGCAAACGTCCAGGGCGGGCGCAGGTTGCCCGGCTCCCCGTAGGGCGGTGGCGGCGTCGGCGCGGCGAGCGCGGCGAGCAGGGTCTCGTCGTCGAGGCCAGACGGAGTCGCGGGAGGTGGGGAGGGCAGAGGACGGGGGGAGCGGTTCTTGGCCATGCCCACCTGATACCACGACGCGACATCGACTGCAACACTTGTCGCACATCGAATGCCTTGCAGATTGCCGCCCGCTGCACTACAGTGACTGCGCTGCTTCTGATCCACCCACTGTCGTCACGCCCCCGGAGCCCCTCATGTCCCGCCGCTTCCTCCTCCACCCCTCCCGCGTCCGCGACCTCGCCGACCGGCACCACCTCGCGCAGTCCGACATCGCCGAGAAGCTCGGCATTTCCCGTGCCTACTGGTCGCAGCTCGTGAACCGGAGGCGCGCCTTGTCGCCGTCGATCCGCCGGCGCATCCTCGCGTGCGACCTGTTCGCCGCCATCCCTGAAGCCGAGCTGTGGGAGCGCGTCGCGCCTCCGCCGCCGCACGCGGCCTGACCATGACGACCAACCCGATCAGACCCGAACTGCGCGGCACGGATGCCGATCGCGAGCCGGAGTTGCCCATCCGGGACGCCCTCGACAAGACCGACAAGGGCAAGCCCGTCGGCACCATCCTCAACGCAGTCCACGTGCTCTCCACTGACGCCCGGTGGGAGGGCCGAATCCGCTGGGCGAAGTTCGAGAAGATGGTGGTGTTCGACGGGAAGCCCCTCCGCGACGTCGACCTTACGCGGATCATCCTCTGGCTCGACGAGGTCTACTCCCTGCGTCCATCCACGGAGAACCTGCACCGGGCGATCACCTTCGTCGCCGAAGCCAACCCCTTCCACGGACCCTGCGACTGGCTCGACGGCCTCGCCTGGGACGGCACGCCGCGGCTCGACCTCTTCCTCGCCCGGTACCTCAAGGCCGAGGACACGCCGCTGCACCGGAAGTTCAGCTCCGCCCTGTTCATCGGCGCGTGCGCGCGCGTGTTCGAGCCGGGCTGCCAGCTCGACACGATGTTGATGCTGATCGGCAAGCAGGGGGTCGGGAAATCGAACCTTTGCGCTGCCCTTCCGCCGAAGCGAGCGTGGTTGGGCGAGGCCGGCTTCGACATCGGCAACAAGGACGCCTTCATGGCGCTCCACGGAAAGTGGTTCTACGAGCTGGCCGAGTGCGACTCGCTGAAGCGGGCGAGCGACTCCGCGGCGAAGGCGTTCATCACCTGCCGGGTCGACCGCTACCGCACCCCCTTCGCCCGACTCGCCGAGGATCATCCTCGGGAGACGGTCTTCTTGGCCACGGGAAACGAGGAGGAGGTACTCGGTGACCCCACTGGCGCCCGTCGGTACTGGCCGGTGCTCGTCGGCGAGCCCGACCTCGCCGCCATCGCCCGCGACCGCGAGCAGCTCTTCGCGGAGGCCCTCGTCCGTTACCGGGCCGGTGAGCCCTGGTGGCTGAACAAGGCGGAGGAGGCCCTGCTTGTGCAGGCGCAACGCCAGTTCGAGGTGCCCGAGGCGTGGGAGGTCGCGCTGCGCCCGTGGGTCGCGGTGCAGGATGGGGCGTTCACGGTCGAGGACGCCATGCGCGACGGGCTCGGCATCATCGCCGAGCGATGGGACCGCAAGAAGCGGCAGCGCACGGGGAAGGCGCTGGCGCGGCTGGGCTGCGTGAAGACGAGGCCGGTCGGCCACGGCGGCGACCGTCCGTGGAGTTGGGAACGGCCACCGAGCATGGACGGGGAGAAAAGCGATGCTCTCGCCTCGTGAAAACACCCCGTCCATGCTGTCCCGAGG
>CALQBK020000283.1 GCA_943328795.2 Bifidobacterium breve | reverse complement strand
TCTCGCAGCGGCGGAACATCGTCGTCATCGTCGATGAGGCCCACCGCACCCAGTACGGCTTCGAGACGCGCATCGACCCGACCACAGGCCACGTCACGGCGGGCCTGGCGCAGAACCTCCGCAACGCGCTTCCGAACGCGAGCTTCATCGGGTTCACCGGCACGCCCATCGAGCTGGACGACCGCTCGACCCCGGCCGTGTTCGGCGACTACATCGACACCTACACCATCCGGCAGGCGGTGGAGGACGGCGCGACCGTGCCGATCTTCTACGAGGCGAGGCTGGCGCGCATCGCCCTCTCCGAAGACGAGAAGCCCCGCATCGACGATGCCTTTGAAGAGCTGACCGAGGACGAGGAGGAGCCGACCCGCCAGAAGCTCAAGAGCACCTGGGCGAAGCTGGAGGCCCTCGTCGGCACCCCGCGCCGGCAGCAGCTCGTCGCCGCCGACATCCTTGACCACTGGGCGCGGCGCGTGGAGATCCTCGACGGCAAGGCGATGATCGTCTGCATGTCCCGCCGCATCTGCGTGGACCTCTACAACGAGATCGTGCGGATGCGCCCCGAGTGGCACGACACCGACGACGCCAACGGCGCGATCAAGGTCGTCATGACCGGCTCGGGCGCGGATCCTGTGGACTTCCACCCCCACGTCCGCGGCAAGGACCGCCAGAAGTCCATCGAGAAGCGGTTCAAGGACCCCGCCGACCCGCTTCGCATCGTGCTCGTGCGCGACATGTGGCTGACGGGCTTCGACGTGCCCTGCGCCCACACCCTCTACGTCGACAAGCCCATGCAGGGGCACGGGCTCCTACAGGCCATCGCGCGGGTCAACCGCCGCTTCAAGGACAAGCCCAGCGGGCTCGTCGTCGACTACCTCGGGCTCGCCGAACAGCTACGCAAGGCGATCTCCAACTACGGCGGCGGGCAAGGCGACAAGCCGGGCGTGCCGGTGGAGCTCGCGCTCGTCGTCCTGCAAGAGAAGGTCGAGGTTGTCCGAGACCTGTTCCACGGCTTTGACTACGGGGGCTACTTCAGCACCAAGCCCACCGACCGGCTCGCCGCGCTCGCGGGCGGGGTTGCTCACGTCTGTGGTCTCGTCCCCGGCGACCCCGACCATGCCAAGAAGCGGTACGTGCAGGCGATGGTCGCCTTGAACAAGGCGGCGGGGATTGCGCTGCACCTCGAAGGCGCGCGCCCCATGCGCGACGAGGTGGCGTACTTTCAGGCCGTGCAGGGGAACATCCAGAAGTACACGGTCGGGGGCTCGGGGAAGTCCGACACCGAGCTGCACGCCGCAATCCGGCAGATCGTGAGCGGGGCGGTGACCTCCGAGGGCGTGGTGGACGTGTTCGGAGCGGCGGGTATCCAGAAGCCAGACCTCTCCGTGCTCTCCGACGACTTCCTGGACACGGTGAAGAAGTCGGAGCACAAGAACCTGCAGCTTGAACTGCTGAAGAAGCTGCTGAACGACGAGATCAAGGCACAGAGCGGCCGAAACGTCGTCGTGGCGCGCAAGTTCTCGGAGATGCTGGAGCGCACGCTTCGGAGCTACCAGAACCGGACCATCGAGGCGGCGCAGGTCATCCTCGAGCTCATCGAGATGGCGAAGCAGCTTCGCGACGCCCCGAAGCGCGGCACCGAGCTGGGGCTCACCGAGGACGAGCTGGCGTTCTACGACGCCCTCGCCGAGCACGGCGGGGTGAAGGAGCTCATGGGCGACCAGGTGCTCGCGACCATCGCGCACGATCTCGTCGAGGCCATCCGAGGGTCGGTCAGCATTGACTGGACGCAGAAGGAAGCCGTGCGCGCCGACATGCGCCGCAAGGTGAAGAAGCTCCTGCGGAAGCACGGGTACCCTCCTGACAAGCAGGAGAACGCGGTGCTCATGGTGATCGAGCAGGCCGAGCGGGTCTGCAAGGAGTGGGCGGCATGAACGTGAAGCTACTGACGACAGACCTTACGAACGTCATGGACCTCTTGGATGACGCATTCGCAGACGCATGGGAGCTGCGTATGGCGGTCGCGTTCATGACGGCCCCGGGCGTGGCGTTGCTCCGAAAGCGACTGCTCGAAATAGGGGATCGGCATCCGGATCGAGACTCTGGGAGCTTCGCGAAGGTGACGGTTAGCGTGCGTTGGCCGACGGATTTGAACGCTGTGCTGCAACTGGCGAAGGAGTTTCAAGGCGTGGTGCACGTCCACCAGGGGTGGGTGGCACCTTCCGCGGACGATGCGAAGCACGTTGGCGCGCAGATGCACTCCAAGGTGATCGCGCTTCGTCGTGCCGGCGGCATCGCCACGGTTGTAGTGGGGTCCCACAACTGGACCGATGCTGCGATGAAGGGCAAGAACCGTGAGGCCTCGGTCCGCATCGACACCGCCCAAGATTCCCCCATCGCAAAAGAGGTCAGAGATCACGCACGGGCAATATGGGAGGACGATCCTCACGTCGAGCCCACCGACTCCAATATTAAAGAGTTGATCGCTCTCCAACAGTCTTTCTGGAGACTACAGCAGCAGCCCGAGCCGATTCAGGCGGGTGATTTGGGCTTCGACCCGTACGCCGCATTGGTGATGGATGTCCTCTGTGATGACCCCGAGCTGCTCCAGAAAGAAAGCCTCACCGTCGGGTTTGAGGTCAAACATCCTACTGAAACGCCAGACGCTTACTCCACCCTGCGAGGCGCGCTCGGGCTGGGACGCAAGGTGGTCCTCTACGCCGAGTGCCGCGAAGGCTCGCTGAACTACACCCGTTTCGACGGTAGCATCAGCATGTCGAACGAGGTGAGCGATGCCCGCGTCGAACGGCGCGACACGGATGCTGCCGTTCTGCCCATTCTGCGTGCAGACAGCGACGCGCAGCCGTACCTGCGAAGGGCCGAAGGTATGCAAGCCGAGGTGCGGCGTAGCCCGGGCGACTTTCAGGTCGCGGTCACCTTGACCCGGATAGGACTGGAGCTGCCACCCGTTTTTCACTCCGGTAAGGAGGCGCCCAGCGTAAAGCCGGGACGGATCAAGTGGCACGGTGCGCCAGGCGAAGGTCTGGTGTCGCCGCCCAAGGGGAACGCGCGGCGGCAGGACGGGTCATTGAAGTCACGCGCGTCCGCTCAGTGGACGGCGGCTACAGTGGAGCGCGATGCGCCGAAGGTGCGCATACCGTTCCTGGCACGGCGGGAGCGCATCGCGCGGCTCACGACTGAGCGGCTGTCAACTCTTCAACGCGCAGACGCGGTTGAGGCGACGATGCCGCCGTGGGCTTCACCGTGGTTCTTCCCGGTGACCCACATGGGCAAGACGAAACCGTGATTGTCTGACTTCACCGCGGGCGGAGCGCAAACCTTCCCAAAACTAAGGAATCCATGACCCGTAATATCGAAGTTGCCGAGTTCGTTCGCGATGAGTTGCCGGGTGTGCTCGGCTCGTTGGCGTTACTAAGGGAGGTGCAAAGTGCTGACTTGATCGCGAGGTATCGTCGTGACCACGCTGCAGTTGATTGGGACGACGAGCCTCATGGTGCTTTTTTCGAACCGCCGCATCAT
>CALQBK020000282.1 GCA_943328795.2 Bifidobacterium breve | reverse complement strand
GGCCGTCTCGGTCCCGGCGGGGCTCGTCGCGTCGTCCGCGTCGTTGCAGTCGCCGCCGTCCTCGGTGTACCCGTCCGCGTCGTCGTCGTACCAGTCGGTCCCCTCGTCTACGACGCCGTCGCAGTCGGAGTCCACGCCGTCGGCGATCTAGGTGGTCTCCGGGAGGAAGAGGTCTCACACGGAGACACGGAGACCCGGAGAAATATTGGGAGAAGATTTGGAGTTCGGGTGGTTGGGCGTTGAGCTCCACCTTGAGTTCGCGCGCCGCCCGGGTGAGGTCCTTGGGCTCGAGGGCTTGCGGACAGGGGTGAGGAGGGTGTACCCTGCTGGAGTGTGCTCACCGACAGGCCGTTTCTGTTTGCTGTCCCCAAAACCGCTTGGGTCGGATCCGTTGGAATTTGATTGGGTGCACCGCGATTGAGTGAAAACCCGAGCCGGTCGATTTTCACCTTGCTATGGTGCCGGGGATCACGCGGAGTCCAGATGCTGACGTTGACCCTGACCTTGCTGCTCGGTTGCCGCGACCGGATCGAACGCTGCGATGGGCTCGACAACGACGGGGACGGACTCGTCGACGACAACGATCCCGACGTGACCGGACTGAAGTGGCACGAGGATCTCGATGGCGACAGCTTCGGGAACCCGGCGACCGAGCGGCGGCAGTGTCGTCAGCCGGGCGGCTACGTGGCGGACAGCACCGACTGTGATGACGGGAACGAGGCGGTCAGACCGAATGTCGAGGAGGTCTGCGACGGGGTCGACAACGACTGTGACGGGCTCGCGGACGATGACGACGCGTCCGTCACTGACGCGCCCACGTGGTACGCGGACGATGATGAGGAGCGGTTCGGGGATCCCGACGACTTCGTGGTCGCGTGTGCGCAGCCCGAAGGCACGATCCAGTCCGGCACGGATTGTGATGATACCAACGCTACAGTTCATCCGAACGCCCACGAGGTCTGCGACGGGCTCGATGATGACTGCGACGGGCTGACCGACGATGAGGACCAGGTCGAGTCCGGCCAGATCTATTGGGACGACGACGTCGATGGTGACGGGTATGGATTCGCCGGCAACGCTGCCTTCTCGTGTGTCGCGCCGCCGGGGATGGTCGAGGACAATACCGACTGTGACGATGCTGCGGCCGATGTGAACCCGGGAGCGGACGAGGTCTGCAACGACTACGATGATGATTGTGACGCGCTCATCGATGGTCAGGATCCTTCGCTTTCCGGGGCCTCCACCTGGTACACCGACGCGGATGGTGATGGATACGGGGACTCCTCGACCGCGGAGACCGCGTGCCACGCACCGATGGCACGGTGGCTAACGCCAGCGACTGCACCGATGTCGAGGCGGCCAGCAACCCCGGCGAGCTCGAGATCTGCGATGGCCTCGACAACGACTGTGACGGGCTCACCGATGGGCAGGACGACTCGCTGATCGACGGGTTTACGTTCTACGCGGACGCCGACGGCGACGGTTTTGGAGACGCCGCCTCCCCTGAGATCGCGTGCAATCGGCCCGTCGGCTACGTGGTCTCCAGCGCCGATTGTGACGACGGGAACGCAGCGCTCAGCCCCGACGCCGACGAGACCTGCGACAGCCTGGACGACGACTGTGACGGCCTCGTGGACGACGATGACCCCGATGCAGAGCTCCCCACTTGGTACGCCGACTCGGACGGCGACGGCTACGGAGATCCGGCGACCTACGCGGCCGCTTGCTCGGCACCGCCTGCGTACGTCGGGAACGCGGCCGATTGTGACGACTCGGACCCGACCTCCGGCTCGTGTGGCTACCCGGCGGACTGTGCGGAGGCGCTGGCCCTGGACTCCGGCGCCGTCTCTGGCACGTTTGCCATCGACCCCGACGGGGACGGCGTTCCGACCGACGTCTCGTGCGACATGGACAGCGACGGGGGCGGCTGGACCGTCCTCGCGGACGAGGACTACGCGAGCGCTGTCTGCCCGGCGGCGTGGACGTTCAACAGTACTTAGGTTTTGTGTGCTGGGGCCTCTACGAGCGGCGTGCCGGCGCCTGCGATCTGGAG
Source organism: Bifidobacterium breve (assembly GCA_943328795.2). Classification (GTDB taxonomy): domain Bacteria; phylum Myxococcota_A; class UBA796; order UBA796; family SXON01; genus CAIUMM01. The sequence continues at coordinate 1,540 of CALQBK020000282.1, read as the reverse complement.
CGCGTTCGGCGTGACCTGGTCCGAGATCCAGGTCACGGTCGTGGCGCGTCAGTACTCGAGCGCGGATGCGTTCAGCACCGTCAGCACGGACATCGAGGACAATTACGTGGATGGTGTCTCGGTCACGCACGGGGCCTCCGGCTCGCGGGAGCACGTCTGGTCGTACGCGGTCGCCCAGAGCTCCGGCTCGGGTCAGCCGCAGGACTGCCCGGACGACGGCGGGGTCTCGCCCCCAGCGTTTGCAGGCTCCGACTGGTCGTGCGCCTCAGGCAACCCCGCGAGCTCCGGCTGGAGCAGCGTCTGGTACGCAGACGAGCTGTTCAACGAGCTCGAGCAGGTGACCCTTTCAGCCGTGACGACCGATGACGTCGAGGTACGCATCCTCGCGAACCAGGGGGCTGCCGATGAGGACATCGGTGTCACCCGGGTCTACATCGCGGTCCGCTGAATGATGTCGCTGCCGAGGTGAATGACGGTTTCGCATTGTGAACCCATTCGAATGCTGCGTGGATTGTGTCCGCCCCGCGGACGTTGTAGAGCAGGCGACCGGTCGCCTCGGGCGTTGTGTCCGCCCTCGGCATCCGTCGTTGGACGCCGTGTTGCTCGCATTTCTCCGTGGTCTCCGTGCCTCTGTGTGACCAGCTCTGACCGGCTGTTTCCTCGTTGGATCGAGCGGTCTCGCACAGAGGCACGGGGACACAGAGGAGCTTGGGGAGTTCGATTGGTTGCGCGGACCTCCGGGGTGACGACTTCGCGGGGAGATCCCTGGTGTCTCACCAGTCATTCACCGCGCCCTCCCAGCCCCCAGCCGATAAACCCCCTCCTCGACCCGCTCGGCGACCCGGTCCAACAGCGCGGTGGTCCCTGTGCGGTCCTGTCCGACCAACGTCGGGGCGACCACCACGTGCGAGTAGCCCTGCTGGAGGAGCTCCGCCTCGCCCGAGAGTACCTGCGCCTCCGTCGGCTTGGGCGCGCGCAGGCCCTCGCGGGTGAACCAGGCCCGCGGCGGAGGCCCCCCCTCGCGCGGGATGGCGGTCGCCTGGGGGTGCGCGAGGCATCCCAGCAGCGCCAGCACGAGGCCGTTGTCTGCCCACGCGTCGGGCAGGTAGCTGTTCACGCCGTACGGCATGCGCTTTTGATGGATGGTCGCGAGCATCGCGTACCGACGGTTGCCGCGGTACGCGTCGGGCGGGAACGCGAAGATCCCCGTGACCGCGGGGTCGGAGGCGGCGGCGAGGGTGAACGGGTCGGGGTCGACGGGTGCGGTGCGCTGGGCGTGCGGGGGCAAGGCGCCGATGGGGGAGAGGAGGTGCGCGTCTGCGAGGAAGAGCGCCGCGAGCAGGAGGGCGACGGGGACCCGCGCAGGACGTGGGAGCCGCGCGGCCAGCTGCTCGACGCCGAGCGCGACCCGGGGCGCCATCGCGAGGAGCAACACCACGACGAGGCGGTAGGTGTGGTGGACAAAAGTGAAGGGTGACCCGGGGAAGTAGAGCCCGGCGAGCGGCATCCAGAGCGCGTGCCCGGCGATCCGGACGGGCCG
>CALQBK020000281.1 GCA_943328795.2 Bifidobacterium breve | reverse complement strand
TGTCGGGCGTCGCACGGTCGCCGTGCAGCGGCTGGCTGACGCCGAACATCGCGACGCCCTCGTTGGCCATCACGAGGCCCTCGTCGCTGCTGCTGCCGTTGCAGAAGCTGAAGTTGTCTCCGCCGGTCCCGTGGCTGTAGAGCACGAGCGGCCAGCCGTCCGCGGGCGGGTCGCCCGGCGGCACGGTCAGCGAGAACTCGACGCGCTCCCACTGGTAGATCTCGGGGTTGCCGTCGTCGTCGAACAACAGCCCGCCCGTGCCCACCTCGTGGTACGGCCGCGCGCCATGTTGCCACACCGGCATCAGCACCGTCCCGGTGTAAAGCCGGTAGTTGCCCATGTCGGCGTAGTAAACGACCTCCTGGTCGAGCGAGGGGATCGCGATGTCCTCGTGGATGGCGCGCGCGACGCGGGCCATCTCGCCAACGGGGTCCTGGGTCGTGAACGTGACGGCGAACGAGACGTCGTCCGGGTCCATGCCCTGCGCCACGAGCGTGCTCTCGAGCTCCCCCATCCCCGTGGCGGTCCAGTCCATCGGCTGCGGGCTCACGAGCGGGCTCTTGAACACCAGCGCGTAGCGGGTGGCCGGGGCGAGGGGGAACCCGAAGATCGGCGCGGTGGCCAGGAGGCCGTCGGGCTGCCACGACGTGTGCGTTGCGGTCCACTCGAACGCGATCGGGATCCGCTCGCCGCGGTGCGCGCTGCCGATGCCGATGTCGACGAGGTACACGGGGCTCTCGGCCTCCAACGAGGCGCTGGGAGAGGGCAAGAGATCGGTGTCCAGCGCGCCGTCGAAGCGCACGTAGACGGGGCTGTTGTTGCCGAACCCGTCGATGTCGGAGATCGCGTCTAGGTACGCGTCGACCACCGGGTAGGTGCCCGCGTGCGGGAACCCGGTGACATCCGGGTGGCCGTCGACTACGCGCGCGTCCGAGGGCCAGGGGCTGTCGAAGAAATCCGGGCCGGACGTGACCGGCGCTACGCCTCCACCATCTCGTGATTCTGTGCATCCGAGGAGGGCTAGGGTGAGGACCAGCATGGGCGGCCCTATATCCGAACGCTGGCGGTGCGGGACGTCGCCCGGGCGACGCTCACTGGTGTAGAGTGCTCCCTTGATGGCTCCTGCTCCCCGCCTGTCTTCACGGTACCACCGCGTGCGCCCGACGACCGCCTCGGAGCTGGCTCGCGAGGGCCGCACGTACGCCCAGCTCGGGCGGCACGTCGTGAACCTGCAAGGCGGCCACCTGCCGGGCCAGATGGACCACGCGCTCCGAAAAGTCGGGGCGGAGGCTTGGCGCGAGGGGCGGATCAGCTACACCGAGGGCAACGGGCTCCCAGAGCTGCGAGATGCCGTGCTGGATTGGCTCGACCTCCGCGATGTTCGCTCGGCGGAGAACGTGCTGATCGCGGCGGGATCGCGGTCGGCGCTGTCCGCGGTGCTCGCCGTGATCACGAGCGCCGGGGACGTCGTGCTGGTGGACGCTGCGGCCTGGAGCGTGTTCCACCCGTTGGTCAGCGCGGGCGGGGCCACGCCGGTGCCCATCATCCCGAACCGCTCGCCCCACGCCGTAGGCAACCACTTCAAGCTCACGCCCGGGGACGTGCGCAGGCAGCTCCAGCTGATGCCCGGGGCGCGCGCGGTGCTGCTCGCGAACCCGGTGAACCCCACCGCGCAGCTCTACAGCGCCGACGAGATCGTCGCTCTCGTCGAGGCGTGCGCGCAAGCGGGCGCCGTCTGCATCATCGACCGGCTGTACGGCAAGCTGCTCTACGACGGCGTCCGGTATCCGTACCTCCCGAGCACCCCGGCGGTGCGCGACTACTGCGTGTTGATCGACGGGGTGTCGCGCGCGTTCCGCGGGGCCGGCGGCCTCCGGGTCGGCTGGGCGTGCGGGCCCCTCGACATCATCGAGGCCGCGGGCCGGGTCCAGACGGTCGGGATGGGCCCAGCGCACCGGGTGGACCAGCTCGTCGCGCTCGCGGCCATCTCCGCGCCGTACGACATCGGCTTGATCGAGGAGCTGCAGAACAACCGAGACATGCTCCACGAGGCGGCGCAGCTCATCCCCGAGCTGGTCGCGTGGCCCGTGGCGGGCACGATGTTCTGCATGTTGGACGTGCGTAAGTACCGGGGACGGACAGACGCGAGCAGCTGGGTGGTCGACACCTCCGCCGAGTTCGCCGACTACCTGCTGACCGACGGCGGCGTGCTGGTCGCGCCCGGGGACATCGTCGGGCAAGAGGGCTTCATCCGGGTCGCGTTCAGCCGCCCCGCGGAGGAGGTCGCCGCCGGCATGGCACGGATCGCGCTCTCGTTGGAGCGGCTCCAGGCCTGATCGGGGGCCAGCCCCCGGATCAGGGTATGATCGCGGGATGCTTACCTCCTGCCCCCACTGTACGACGCCCGTTCGCGTCGATCGCTCCCCAACCTGCCCGCACTGCGGCGCGAGCGTGCTCACGGCCCCGTCGCGCGCCCCGTCCCGGCTGCCGACCACCGTCGCGTTGGCGCTCACGCTCGGGCTCGGCTCGGCCTGCTACGGCGTGAGCATGTCGGACAAGCTGCGGGACACCGTTGACACCGCTAGCATGGTCGACGGCGACGGCGACGGGTACGCGCCGATCGACGGCGACTGCGACGACACCAACCAGGACGTGTACCCGGGCGCGACGGAGGTCGCGGGCGACGGCGTCGACTCGAACTGTGACAACGAGGACGACACCTAGTTGCTGGGTCGGGGCGCCGGGGCGCCCCTCCCGGCGGCCCTTCGGCGCGATGCGTCCCGTCCGCTCTTCCCCGCTCCGTGTTCTCAGCGGCCTCTGTGGTGGGCTTCCGGCGGCCCAACCGCCCCCCGCGGGATCGCGGCGATGAGGCGGCGGGTGTAGTCCCGCTTCGGGTCTTGGTAGACGGCCTCCGACGGCCCCATCTCTACGATCACGCCGGCCTGCATCACCGCGATGTCGTCGGCCATGAACTTCACCACAGAGAGGTCGTGGCTGATGAAGATGCAGGTGAGCCCGCGCTGTTCCTGGAGGTCCTTCAGCAGGTTGAGCACCTGGGCTTGGACCGAGACGTCGAGCGCGCTCACCGACTCGTCGCAGATCAGCAGGCTCGGGTTCACCGACAGCGCGCGGGCGATGCAGATGCGCTGGCGCTGGCCGCCCGAGAACTCGTGCGGGAAGCGGGAGAGGTGCTCCGGCCCGAGGCCGACCTCGCGCAGCAGGGTCGCGGCGCGGTCGACGCGCTCGGCGGACCCCGAGCCGATGTCGTGCACGTGCATCGGCTCGACGAGGTGCTCCTGGACGGACATGCGGGGGTTGAGCGAGCTGTAGGGGTCTTGGAACACGACCTGGAGGTCCCGCCGCACCCGGCGGAGGCGCTCGCCGCGCAACGCCAAGAAGTCCTGCCCCTTGAACTGCACGCTCCCGGAGGTCGGCTCGACGAGGCGCAGGATCGCCCGGCCCGTGGTCGTCTTGCCGCAGCCCGACTCGCCGACGAGCCCGAGCGTGCGGCCCGGGTGCACGTCGAAGCTGACGCCGTCGACGGCCCGCACGTGGCCGGTCACGCGCTGCAGCGGGCCGGTCCGAAGCGGGACGTGCACCCGGAGGTCACGCACCGCGAGCAGCGGGGCCTCGCCCGGCGGCGGCGCTTGCCGGGGCGGCGA
>CALQBK020000280.1 GCA_943328795.2 Bifidobacterium breve | reverse complement strand
GTCCACCGCGTTGCCGCCAAGCGCGAACATGCTGGCGCCCGCCTCGCTCGCGAGCACGTGGTCCGCCGCGACCGCCCCGGTGCGCGCCGAGGGGCTCGCCGTCGCCGCGCCGCAGCCGGCCAGGGCCAAGCCGAGCGCACCGACGACCGCACCGCGGATCAAACTACACCCCACTGTGCCCAGATCACCACGATCACCACCTGTAATAGCCACAACGGGACGCCGGTTCGCAGCCGGCTGCGCGTGAGCACCAGCAGCGGCAGCCCGCCCCCGACAGCGATGCCCGCGCGCAGCAGGTCGGTCGGCACGGTCGTCAGCAGGTCGAGCCCGCGGTCGAGCGTCGCGCGCGCGATCATCGCGGCGCCGCCTTCGTCGACCAAGACGCCGAGCAGCACGGCGCCAAACGCGCACACCGCGCGCCACGCCCGCGGCAGGACCAGCGGCGCCTGCTCGAGCCCGAGGCTGAGCAGCTCGGCGGTCCCACCCACCATCACCACCCAACCGACCAAGATAGCGCTCACCCCCGCGACGCCGGCGAGCACCGCGCTGGCCGGTCGCCCGCCCTCCCGCACCACCTTGGCCAGCGGCGCCCCCGCCCAGCCCACCGCAGCCAGCACCAGCCCGAGCAGCACCGTCCGCCAGCCACCCCAGCCGAGCACCAGCGACGCCGGGCCGCCAGTGAACCCGACCAGCGACGCGCCGCTCGCGGCCAGCACCAGGCGCGCCCTGCGCTTCGGGTCCGCCTCGCCGGCCACGAGCCCCAGCGCGGCGAACCGGTCGCCCAAGACCGCGGCCACGGCGACAGTCGCCGGCCACCCGGAGATCCGCACCAGGCCGAGGCCACTGACGACCATCCAGCCCACGAGGGGCGCCCCGACGCGCCAGTCTGCGTCCAACTGGAGGCTCTCCAGCGCCCAGCTCCGGTCGAGCATCTTGAAGTAGGTGAGCACCGCGCACGCCGCGAGGAACACGAGCGGCAGCGCAGCATGGGCCTTTCGGACCTGCGCCGTGAACCCGAACGCCAACGCCAACCCGCCGGCGATCAGCGCGTTGCGCACCGCCGGGTCGATGGTCACGGCCGGGATCACGCTCTCACTCCGCGCGCGCCCTGTCGTCTCGCGCGACCACCGGGTTCGTCAAGCGACCGATGCCGTCGATCTCGACCACCACGACGTCGCCGGGCACGAGCGGCCCGACCCCTGCGGGGGTGCCTGTCGAGATCACGTCGCCGGGCATCAGCGTCATGATGTCGCTCACGAACGCGATCAGCGTCGCGACGTCGAACACCATTTGGTCCGTCCGGCTCTGCTGGCGCACGACGCCGTTCACGTAGCAGCGGATCCCGAGGTTCCCCGGGTCGATCCCGGTCACGAGCACCGGGCCGAGCGGGCAGAACGTGTCGAAGCCCTTGGCGCGGGTGAACACGCCGTCTTCCTTCTGGAAGTCGCGCGCCGTCACGTCGTTGCAGAGCGTGTAGCCAGCGACGACGTCGAGGGCGGCGTGACGCGGGACCCGGCTCGCGCGCTCGCCGATCACCACCGCGAGCTCGGCCTCGTGGTCCACGCGCTGGGTGCGCGGGGGGATCACGATCGCTTGCCCGTCTCCGATCACGGCGCTCGGCGCCTTCAGGAAGATCTTGGGGATCGCCGGCACGGGCTTGCCCATCTCCGCCGCGTGGTCACGGTAGTTCGAGCCGATCGCGACGATCTTCGTACCGCTGAAGCACCAGGCTGCCACGGGTCAAGCCAGCCGGGCTTCCAGCTCTTTCATGGCCTCGCCGGGGTCGGCCAGGAACAGCAGCAGGCCGCGCCACACCCACTTCTGCCACAAGAAGTCGTCGATGACGCCCTGGGTGCACGCGAGGTGGCAACGCGGCAGCTCGCCGCCGTAGGCGTCCGAGAGCTCGCTGAACAGGCGCTCGAACTCCTCCTCGTCCGGCCGGTACCCGACGAAGAATACGACGTTGTTGCGGATCAGCGTCCGCAGGTGCTTCCGCTGGTCGGGGCCGAGCTGGCGGGACTGGAAGTCGCCGGGCGTCAGCATCAGCGTCTCGGGGCGGGAGAAGCTGCCGCGCAGCCGGACGAGGGTGCGCCGGTCGGGGTCGGCGTCCGGGATCTTCTGGCCGCGCTCGATCACGTCGAGAGGCATGCTGACGTCCTTCGCCGCGGCCTCGGCCAAGTCGTCCAAGCACGTCGAGAAGATCAGCGGGAAGCGCGCGATCGCGGTCTTCAGGCCCTCTGTCGGAGTCGTCGCGCCGCCGAGCGCGCCCTTCAGCTTCTCGACCAGCGCCGGGCGGCCGTTCGCCTGCTCGTAGATCGCGCAGCCCTCCTCGACAGAAGGCACCACCGGCTTCGCCTTCTGGCCGATCGCGAGCTTCGGCTTCTTCCAGCCGAGGTCCTTCGCGAGGTCCTTCTGCTCTGGGTAGACGAGGTCCGCGAGCTCCGCGGCCTCCATCGAGAAGTGGGAGCCCACGAACAGGAGGCACTTGCCACCCTTGACGGCCTCGATGACCTCGACGGGGAGGCTCAAGACGCACCCCCGACCAGCGAGCGAGCCGCGTTCAGGCCGGCCTGGTCGCGGACGACCGCGCCGACCTGCCCGACCGTGAGCGCTGCAACGCGCGACCCGAGGTCCCCGCACTGCTGCGGTGTCCAGCCCTGGAGCCAGCCGTAGAGGAACGCCCCCGCGTAGCTGTCACCCGCGCCGGTCGTGTCCGCGACGGTGGTCGGGTACACCGGGATGCGGGCGGTCACGCCATTGCGGCGCACCAGCGAGCCCTTGCTGCCGAGCTTGACGACGACGGTGTCGACGAACTCGGACAGGTACTCGAGCGCCGCTTCGGGCTCGAGCCCCGTGACGATCTCGGCCTCCTCGCGGTTCAGGAACGCGATGTCGACGTGGTCGCGGAACAGCGCGAGGATGTCGTCACGGATCGTGCGAGCGACGAACGGGTCGGCGACGTCGAGCGAGATCGGCACGCCCGCGCGCGCCGCGACTTGCGCGGCTTCAAACGCGGCCTCGCGGACCGGGCCGCCGAGGAAGAGGTAGCCGGTGAGGTGCAGCAGCTTCGCCTCTTCGATCCGCGCGGAGAAATCGCCGATCGTCGGGAGGTGGACGGCCGCCCCGAGGTCGGTGAGCATCGTGCGCTCGCCGTCCTTCGGGCTGATGAGCGAGAGGCACTTGCCCGTCTTGAACGACGGGTGGACCACGAGGTGGTGCTTGCCGACGTTGGCCGTCATCGCCTTCGCGTAGGCGTGACCTTGCGCGTCGTCGCCGATCTGGCCGCAGTACAGCACGTCGGCTCCGAGCAGGCCCATCGTCTGCATGGTGTTCGCGCAGCTGCCGCCGGAGTGGACCTCGACGCCGAGCGCCGCGACGCGGTCGTGCACCGCCTCCCAGCGGTCGTGGTCGACCGGGTGCATCTGCCCGCGGGTCAACCCGAGCTCGGTGAGCAGCGCGTCGTCGTCGAGACGGACGAGCGCGTCCATGATTGCGTTTCCAAGACCGGCAGCGTGGATGGGCACGAGGACTCCAAGGGCGAGGGCGGGTAATCCGAACGCGGGCGACGCGCCGCTCTTGCAGGGGGCTGCGCCCCCTGCAAGAGCGGCGTTGTTGTGAGGGGGGCGCGGGGCGCCCCCCCTCCGAAGCCGGCTGCCGCCGGCTTCTACCCCCGCGAGCCGGCTGCGCGGTTCCTTCGC
>CALQBK020000279.1 GCA_943328795.2 Bifidobacterium breve | reverse complement strand
GGTCGTCGGGGTCGCGGCGTCCGGCGCGGCGGTCGCCTTCTGCATGACGACGTTGCCGGCGCCGTCGCTGTACACGTACGTCTCGATCCAGCGCGTGGAGCCCGACGCGCTCGCGTGCGTGTCGCGGACGGCGGCGTACGCGGTGGCCGGGATGACGGTCAGGTCGTAGGCGAAGGACTGCGAGGGGTTGTCGAGGTCTGTCTCGCCGTCGCCGGTGTCGGAGGCGCGCGCGAGGGCCACCACCCGGCCGAGCGCGTCGAACCGCGCCTGCGTGACGTTTCGGTTCGGGTCCGTGAGGCTCGACGGGGCGAGGGCGACGAGGTCGTAGGTGGCGGAGACGACGTTTCCGAGCGCGTCGGTCACCGACGCGGGAAACAGGTAGCTCGAATGCCAGGTGATCGAGGTGGTGGCGCCGAACGCGTCCGTGACGGCCGACGCGACGTAGAAGTGGGCGGAGTCCCGGGTCTGCGTGCCGGACCGGGCCCAGGCGCCCTCGGCGTCGTCCCCCGATCCAGTGAGGAGCGATGTCGTGAGCTTCGCGTACCCCTCGTCCAGCACCGTTGACGACCGCCCGAGCGCGGCCAGGCGGGCGTCGTGCGCGTCCGCCTGCGTCGCCGTGAACGCGAGCTGGTAGGCTTGGTACGGGAGCGCGCGCGCGCCCAGGGTGCCGGCCGGGGCCTCGCTGCCCGCGTCGTCGTAGGTCGTGACCTTGTCGGCGATCTTCTTCAGGTAGTCGGTCGCCGACAGCGACTCGTCGAAGTCGAGGACGGGGGTCGAGGCCGTCCCTCCGGCGGCCGGGGGCAGCAGCGCCTCGATCGTGGACGCCGAGACAAGGCCGTTGAACAGGGTCGTGGTGGCGCCGGGCACGAGCTGCCAGCTCCGCGTCCGGTAGGGGACGCCGATGTGCCAGCGGTCGGGGTTCGTGGCCACGTCGTCGTCGTGGATGACCTCGGTCCGCGTGACGATCGCGACGCCGGTGCGCTGCTCGAGGTCGTGGGTGTCCGGGCTCGTGACCGCCCGACGGGGGTAGACGATCGTGACCGCCCGCGTCACCGTGCCGTAGTCGTCGACCTCCAGGGTGCGTTCCTGCACGATGCGCGGGTCGTCGGCGTCGCGCTCGTAGTGGGTCGTCAGCGTCTGGAGCGGCGTGACGAGGAACACGCCGTGGGTGTCCTCGTCGGCGCGCTGGAGCCGGGCGGAGGTGAAGCAGGTCTCGACCACGGTGTACGGGATGTCCGCGGCGGAGGTGCCATCCTCCGCGTAGACCTCCTGGCGGAGCGGCCGTCCCTTGAGCGCCCGGGACGCCTCGCGCCGCTCGCGGGCCCGGAGCGGAGCCGGGTCGTCGTCCGCGCTCCCGAGCGCGCAGGCGGTCCGCGCGAACGCGGCACCGTCCCCGGCGAAGTATTCCGTCGCGAATGCGTCTTCGAGCGTGCCCTCCTGACGCCACGCGCCCGTGTGGAACCACGTGACGGTGCGGACCGCCGGCAGGTCGGTCGAGACGCCGCCGAGCGGCACCGTCTCGGTGTCCCACGCCTCGACCTTGCCGAACCCCCGGAACTCGCGCTCGTCCGGGTCGTGGTAGCCGTGGTGGTAGGCGTACACCGTCGCGTTCGACCACCCCGTCACCGCGTCGGCCACCTCGACCTTCTGGAGCACCTGGACCGGGAAGGGCAGCCGCGTGGCCCAGGGCGTGCCCGCCTCGCGGTCCGCGACGTAGAACCGGGTCGAGGGCGCGTAGGTGAGCGTCGTCCTGCGACCGAGGTGGTTGTCGATCGACCGGAGCAGGTAGGGCTTGCCATCGCCCATGAGATGCACGTACCGGAGCGGCCGCCAAGCATCCCGGATCAGCGGCGAGGACCAGACGAGGCACGACGTCCCGTCTCCGAGCAGGTCGGCGACCTGGATCGACGCCGAATCCTCCACCCCCGGGAACTTCGGGAGCGTCGTCGGCGTCGTGGACCAGCGGTTCCCCGACTCGTTCGCCCAGATCCGGACCGACGACGGGCCGAGGTAGAGCAGGTCGGCGGGCCCGCTGCCGTCGACGTCCGCGAACCGGACCCGCTTCGGATCGAACCGGTCCGGGCCGTCGAACCAGGGCGACTTCCCCATCTGGATCCGCCCGCCGAACCGGCCGTATCCCCGGTTGGGCCAGTAGCTCACGTTGCCGTTCCGGACGCGGACGAGGTCGGTGAGCCCGTCTCCCGTCAGGTCCGCGAGGAAGATCGACTCGCTCTGGCTGGAGAACACCAGCGTCGGGCCCCGATCCTCGTCGTGCTCCTTCCGACGCTGCTCCGGCTTCGTCCACCCGTTCCGCCCATCCGACGGGTACCAGGTGAACACGTCGTCCTCGGTCAGCAGGATGTCCGCCCGCCCGTCGCCGTCGAGATCGATGAGCCGAACGTTCGGGTCGTTGAGCGAGGTCGTCGGGAGGGTGTTGAAGGGCTTGAACCCCTGCCACTCGCCGTCCGCCCCCCGGGCGTACGAGCCCGAAATGCCCGGCCGCAGGCTCACGATCTCCATGCGTCCGTCGCCGTCGAGGTCCATCAGCCGGCACTGTGGATCGTTGAGCGCCGCGAGCGAGGGGCGGGTCCGGATCACCCGGGCCGCGCCCATCGCGCCCTCCCCGTTGTTGCGCTTGTAGAACCACTGCCCGCCCTGCTCGGACAACAGCCCCGAGAGGCCCTCGCCGTCGAGGTCCGCCCACTGCCAGCGCGACGTGTCGAGCCCGTTCGGGAGGTCGTCGAGCCCGGTCACGAACTTCACGGCCGTGTCGATCGTGGCCGCGCCGTACCCGAAGTCCAACGGCGGCATCGTCGCCGTGGTCCAGGCCGAGGTGCCCGTGTCGTAGCGCCACCCGCGCACCACGATCGACGTGAGCGTCGTCGCCACGGCCGACGCGCTGTGCGTCAGCTCGGTCGACCGGACGAGCGTGCCCGCCGTCGCGGACGTGGGGGCGTCGAACCGGTGGAAGAGCAGGATCCGCGTGCAGAGGCGGTAGCAGCGGACGTCGAACCCGCTCCGGAAGTTCGACTGGATGTCCGACCGGGTGGACCATGTGGCGTCCGGCAGCTGCGGCGGGGCGGTCGGCGGGCTCGCCGTCGCGTCGCCGGAGTGGTCCCCGTAGTCGAGCACCACCTCGAAGAGCCATCCGCCCGTGGCGTCGCCCGGGGTGACGTTCCCGTACAGCACCCGCTTCAGGTAGACGTACGTGCAGCCGTTGCCCGCGTAGGTCCGGAGGCGCTCGGCCACGGTGACCGGAGCGCCGGCCCGGTCCTCGGTCGCGTACTCGTACCGGATGAGGTTTCCGACCTCGTCCCGCTCTTCTTGCAGGAACCAGCGGAACACCCGCCGGCTGTCGTCGGGATCCACGAGTCGGCCCGCGGCACGGGCGGCGATCGAGGCCGTGTCCCCGTCGCTGACGAGGCTGCCGGTCGCGTCCATCCCGTAGATCCGCCGCACGTTCTCCCGCGACCACGACCGCCAGTGCACCGCCCCCGCCGTGCTCGTCCACCGCTCAATCCGCGCGAAGCCGGCCTCCACGCGCGGGCGGTAGCGCCGCCGCGTGTAGGTCACCCCCCCCTCGGTCACCGCCGCGAGCGCCGGCTCCGCCCAGACCGTCCCGTTCCATACCTGGAAGGGAACGAGATCCTCGGCGTCGGAGATGACAAAGGTGTCGCCGTCGTCCGCGTCGCGGTACCG
>CALQBK020000278.1 GCA_943328795.2 Bifidobacterium breve | reverse complement strand
GCACGACCGCGCGGTCACCCAACGCTTGAACACGGCCCTCGACCGCAGCGACTTCATGCCGTTCGCGCCGCTCCTGTTGGCGGAGGACGCCGAACGTTGGGTCGACGGCCTGGCCAACACGCGGGAAGCCGCCCGGTTCATGACCGTCACGGTGCAGGCCAAGCCAGAGTTGGAGCGCCTCTGCCCCGCGGTGGTGCACGTGGATGGCTCGCTGCGCCCGCAGTTGGTGGACAGCACCACCCCGGCGCTGGAGCGGACGCTGCGGCTGTACCGCGAGCGAACAGGCTTGCCGGCGGTGATCAACACGAGCTTCAACCTACACGAAGAGCCGATCGTGTGCTCGGACGGCGACGCGTTGCGCACGGGCCGGGCTGCCCGGTTGGACGTGCTGACGTTCGGAGACCGCTCGCTGCGGCCGTGATCACTCCGGGATCGGCGTGCCCCACGTCGCTTCCGGCAAGTCCAGCCCAAGGCGGACGAGGATGGCCATGTTGTGCCCCCCGGGCACCGGCACGACCTGGCGGAGCGTGTAGGAGTGGTCGTGCGCGAGCCACCCGAGCACCTCCGCGTCTTGCCAGCGCATGTCCGGGGACGCGCTGAGGGCCGGCGTGAGCGGCTCAGCGCTGACGACGAGCACGACGTCCGGCGCGCGCTCCACGAAGTACTGGTGGCGCTCCTCCTCGCTCGCTGCCTTCGCCCAGCGGCTGTCGGTCAGGCCCGCCAAGTCGAGGATCGAGCCCGGGTAGTACCAGCCGAGGCGCCCGATGTCGATCGCCGCGACCGTGTTCACGCCAGGGGTGGTGGCGAGCAGGCCGCCGACCCGGCCGTACGTCAACAGCCCGTACCGGCCGGCGTCGTGCCCGGTGCCCGCGAGCCACCCCGAGCCGGCGACCATGGCGGCCACGAACACCACCGCGCGCCGGTCGAGCGCCACGGCGACCCCGGCGCCGATCGCCACCACCGCGTACACGTCGAGCAGGCGCCGGTAGCCGACCATCCAGTCGCCCCCGGACCAGGCCACGCCCGCGGCGAGGACGGTGGCGATGCCCAACAGCCCCCGCACCTCCCGGGAGCGCCAAGCCGCCAGCCCGGCGCCGAGCGGGCCCAGGACGCCGACGGCGAGCGCGAACCCTTGGACATAGACGAGCCCACGCCCCAGCGACGGCGGCTTCGCGTAGAAGGTGTTCGGCACCAGCGCGCCGAAGTAGGCCAGGCGGAACCCCTCGAGGGCGGCGATGCCCGCGCCCCAACCCAGCGCGGCGAGCCCGGCGTCCCGCAGGCGGCCGGGCCCGGTCCACCCGGCCACGGCGAACCCAAGCGTCATCGCGCCGAGCAGCACGCCCTCGGGGCGGGTCATGCCGAGCGCGACCAACAGCGCTGCCAGCAGGGCGGGCCGGCGCGGGCCGAGCGCGACGTGGACGGCGCCGAGCCAGAGCAGCAGGTAGAACCCGGACTCGAGGCCGCTGAGCGCGTGGTACGCGACGTTCCCTGCGCACCCGAGCACGACCGCCGTGGCGAACGCGGCGATCGCGCCACTTCCGGGGCGTGCGGCGTCGGCGAGCCGGGCGGCGATCCCGACCGCCAGCCAGCACGCGCCGAAGAGACACAGCCCGCCGAGCCCCCGGGCGAACACGCCGGGCTCGATCCCGGGCGCGGCCCACAGCTGCGCAGCGGTGATCAGGGTCCACAGCAAGTTGGTCACCCCCTCCACCGGGGGCTGGGTGACGTCGAAGGTCAGGATCCCGTGCTCGACGAGGTTTCGGGCGGTTCGGAACGAGATCCACGCGTCGTCGATCGCGTACCGCTCGTCGGCGAACCGCGCCCACTGCACCGCCGCGAGGCCCATCGCCAGCAGGCGGGCTGTCCGCACGGGGGGGGCGGCCGCCGGGGGGCCGTCGGGGGCGGGCGCTGGGAGGGGCATCGCTGGCGCGGTCTATCGAGGCCGACAGGCTACGCTGGTCGCGGTGGGTCGAAATCTGACCCGCGCCCGGGAGCCGCGCCACCCCCGTGTAGCCGGACCCGTCCGGGGCGTTGGTCGCGCCGAAGCCGTTGGTACCCCAACAGTGGATCTCGCCGTCGACCACCGTCGCGGTCGTGATCCCCCCGATCAGCGCGCAGCCGCCGAGCAGGGGCGCCGCGAGGGTGCCCAAGAGCGCGGTGGCGGCCGAGAGGTGTTGCATCTGCCCTCGTAGCGTGGGGTCACCGGCCGGAAGGCACGCGAGCCGGTCGCGACGCGCACCCTGCCCGAGCGCAGCCCTGGTTACCGAATGGGCCGCGCGAAACGCAGTAGAATGGGGCATGCCCCGCCTCGCCCTCATCTTCCCGCGTGTGCGGTACCCGTCCGGGGACTACCCGCTCGGGATCGCGATGCTCGCCGCCGCGGTGCGCGAGGGCCTCGGCTGGGACGTGGTGGTGTGCGACACGACCTTCGACCCGCGCGTGGAGCGGATCGCCGAGTTCTTGGACCGCGAGCGGCCCGACTACGTCGGCGTCGGGATCTCCACGCTGATGCTCGGCGAAGGCCTCGCGGCCGCGCGGATGGCGTCCGAGCGGCGGGCCTCGGACGGCGGGCCGGTGCGCGTGTTCATGGGTGGGCCGCACGTGACCGTCGCGCCCGACGCGATCCTCGCAAAACCGTTCGTGGACGCCGTGGTGCTCGGCGAGGCCGAGGAGAGCACGGTCGCGCTCCTCCGGGCATGGGCAGACGGGGACGATGCGCCAGTCGCGGGCGCCTGGAGAAAGGTCGGGGGTGCGGTCCAGAAGAGCGAGCGCCGAGCGGCCGTGAAGGTGCTCGACAGCCTGCCGCTGCCGGCGTGGGACCTCGTCGACATGGAGGCCTACATCGCGGCGTGGGGCCAGCTGGACACGTTCCGGCCTGGGCTGCGGGGAGTCAACATCATCGCCAGCCGGGGCTGCCCGTACGAGTGCACGTTCTGCCAGCCCGTGCTGGACGCGATGTTCGGCAAGAAGCTGCGCGCCCGCACGCCCCAGCACGTGATCGGCGAGCTGATGGAGCTGCACCGGCGCTACGCGATCGAGGGGTTCTGGTTCACGGACGACACGTTCACGACGAACCGCAAGTGGGTCACGGAGTTCTGCCGGCTGCTCGGGGAGACGGGCCTGGGGCTGTACTGGGGCTGCACGACGCGGGCGAACCTGATCGCGCCGGAGCTGATGGCGACGATGGCGAAGGCCGGGCTGCGGAAGGTGGGGATCGGCATGGAGAGCGCCACGGAGCGCATCCGCGAGGGGGTGTACAAGAAGGGCGTGACGTCCGAGGCGATCACGCACACGGTGCAGGTCGCGCGCGACCACGGCGTGCACACGCTGTTGTTCCTGATGCTGGGGGCGCCCGGCGAGACCCGGAGCGAGATGCTGCAGACGATCGAGGCGGCGACGCGACTGCCGGCGAACGAGGCGAGCTTCTCGCTGTTCGTCCCGATCCCGGGGACAGACCTCCACCAGGAGATGGTGGACCGCGGCTACACGATGTCCGAGGACTACACGGACTACGACTACTACGCGCGCCAGCCGTTCCAGCACGAGCTCTCGCGGCGAGAGCTGCGGATGGTGCAGCGCTGGGCGTACCTCCGGTTTTACAGCCACCCGCTGCGGTGGCGCTCCGTCAGCCGCAGCGCGAGCACCCTCGAGGGGGCGCGCTCGATGAGCCGCAAGCTCCTGCGGATCGTCCCGCACGGGGTGGCCCCGCGGCAGCCGGACGCCG
>CALQBK020000277.1 GCA_943328795.2 Bifidobacterium breve | reverse complement strand
GACCATCGTCGCGGGGTCCGTGACCATCGGGCGGCGAGGGCGAGCGTCCCCGTCGGGCTTGGGCTCGGCCTTCGGGATGCGGATGCGCGTGGTGGGCTCTGCGCCCATGCCAAACAGGTCGTCGAGGCCGCCGGGCTTGGCGACCCGGGCGGGCGGGGGCGTGGGGGCGGGCGTGGGGGCGGGCGCGGGCGCGACGGCGCGGGTGCCGTCCAGGTTGAGCTCCTCGGGCCCGTCCTCGGCGGGAGCGGGGCGGGGGGCCGGTGCTGGCGGCGCTTCGAGGGGTAGCTCCTCCGGCTCGTTTCCTGCGGCCGCGCGGGTGGTGGTGCCCGCCATGCGGAACCCGCCGCTGCGGGGCGCCTGACCGGACACCTTGCCAACGGGGGGCGCCGCGCGAGGGGGCAGCACACGCTCCCCCGGGGCCGGCCGGGCGTCGGTCCGGTGGTGACCGAGCGCCGCCGGACGGGGGACGGGCGCGCCGCGCGAGGGCTCGGCGGCGATGGCCATCCGGGGCGCGCTCGGCGTCGCGGAGGGTGGTCGGACGGTGCCGACCGGGCGGCCCGGCGCCGCGCCCGGCGCTGCCCCGCCGCCTGCAGCCATGTCCGGCCGCATCGGCATCGGCTTCACCGGCTGCGCGATCCGCTGGGAGTCCCCAGCCGCCGGCGCGCGCGGCCGCCCGGTCCAAGCGCCCTCCTTCTCCCGCATCTTGCGCTTCAGCTCCGCCGTGTCGTCCCGGCGCGTCTGCCCGACCATCCTCGCGACGTTTCCCGCGCCATCTTCCGGCGCCGGGCGCGATGGCATCGGGATCCGCGGGTTGAGCGTGGACGTGCCCGTGGACGTCGGCTTCGGCGGCGCCGCGTGGGGGGCGACGACCCGGCGGTCTGGGATCCCGACCCCCTGTAGGTCGAGCGGCACGTCCGGCGAGTCCGGGTCCCAGGGGTCCGGGATCCCGCACCGCTTGAACATCCGGCGCCCCTTCGCGAACGGGGGCCGCTGCCAACCGCGGCTGCCAACGGCCCGGACCAGCGCCTCTCCACACACCCGGGGCACGACCAGCTCGCCGCGGCGGAGCAGGTCGCGGACTCGGACCTCCTCGTCCCCAGCGTCCCCGCTCACGTCGAGCGCTCCCGCTTCGGATCGACGCGGAACACCCGCGCAGGCCGGGCGAGCACCGTCGCCGCGACCCGACGCACGTCCTCGGGGCTGACCGCCTCGTAGCGCCAGCGCGTCCACCGAACGGGGTCGCCGACGTCGGCCCCGAGCGCCATGTCGTAGGCGATGTGGTAGGCGATGGCGCTGGCGCGGCTGCCAACGTGCTGCCTGTCGGCGTCCAGCCCGCCCAGGATCTGCTGGCGGGCGCGCTCGATCTCCACGGCCTCGAGCCCCTCGCGCGCGCTCTCGACGCAGTCCATCAGCGCGCGCTCGGCCTCGCCCGCCTTCTTCGGATCCGTCGCCAACGACGCGCTGAACACCCCCGGCACGATCCCGTCGAGGACCGAGCAGCCGACGCCGTACGCGAGCCCGCGCTTCTCACGCACCTCGTCGAACAGGCGCCCGCCCTGGCTCCCCAACGCGCTCGACATCAGCTCGAGCGCCGGGGCGTCCGGGTGCTGTACGCCGAGGCCCGGCCAGACGGCCGCGACGTGTGTCTGCTCCCAGCCAGCGTGCCGCCGGAGCCGCGCGGCGTGCTCCCAGGGCTCGGTGGGGGTCGGCTTCACGGCGTTTCCGGGCATCAGCCGGCCGACCTGGTGGCGCAGGACCCGCTGGGCCATCTCGGGGTCGAAGTCCCCGGCGACCACGACCACGAGGTTCTTGCCACACGCCCACCGGGCGTGGTCCGAGCGCAGCTGGCCGGTGCGGATTCGCCGGATGGTGTCCGGCGTGCCGGAGGGCTTGACCGACCACGGGTGGCGCGGAAAACACGTCGCCCACATGGCCTCGGAGAGGCGCTCACCGGCCTCGTCGTCGGCCTGCTCCAGCTCCTCGAACATCTCGGCCCGGACCGACTCGAACTCGGCTTCGTCGAACGCGGGGCGGAGCAGGACGTCGCACACCAGCAGCAGCGCCTCGCGCGCGTGCTCGGCCAGCACGTCCGCGCGCAAGCCCTGCGAGCTGCGGCCGACGAACGCGCTCATCCCCGCGGCGAGCTGCTCGACACGACCGGCGAAGTCCGTGGCTGGGCAATTCTCCGTGCCCCGGGTGACCATGCGGGACCACGCGGAGACGCGGCCGGCGCTCGACGGCCGAGCGAGCAAGTGCCCACCGACCCCGACGACCCGCACGGACACGAGCTCGGACGCGTCGGGCAACAGCACGACACGGGTCCCGTTGTCGAGCGTGAGCGAGCGCTGTCGAGGCTGTGCGGCCGCCGGGGGCGAGTGCGCAGGCGCCTGGCGGCCCGACCGTCGGCGCGCCTTCGGCTCGAGCACCACGACGCACGCGCTGTCGAAGTCCAGCTTCCGCGCCTCCTCCGTGACCATCCCCGCGTCCAGCCCCGCGACCGCAGCGTCGTACCGCCGCCCGGCTGTCACGTCCCCGAACCGGCGGTCGTGGAACACCACCTGGTGCGCCCGCCCCTCGACGCTCTCCCGGGTGAACACCCGGTCCGCGAGGATCTGGGCCTTCGCGCGGGCGAGCTCCATCGGGCCGACCCCAGCGTGAACGCTCGCGAACACCCCGCGCAGCCCGTCCATCGCGGCATCCAGCTTCCCCT
This sequence comes from Bifidobacterium breve, assembly GCA_943328795.2. Taxonomy (GTDB): domain Bacteria; phylum Myxococcota_A; class UBA796; order UBA796; family SXON01; genus CAIUMM01. The sequence continues at coordinate 1,072 of CALQBK020000277.1, read as the reverse complement.
CCCCCACGTCCAGGTCGACGACGAAGAGCCCGCCGTCCTCCTCGGACTGGAGCGAGGCCGATGCGCCGAGGCAGACCCCGAGCTCCCGGCGCAAGCGCGTGTCCAGCGGCGCAGACGCCCCGCCGCCAAGCAGCGTCGCGAGCGTGTCCAGGACGGGCGTGCGGGGGCTGTCTTGCCCCGGCACTCGCCACCCGATCTCGACGCGCGTCGCCGAGAAGGGGGTCCGGATCGTGTGCCGCCGGGCGGCCTGCTGCAGGTCCACCGCCGGCCGGGGCAGACGGTGGGGGCGCGGTCCGCCGCCCGAGAGCGCGTGGCGCGCGGCGGCCATCACGGCGTCGGGGTCCACCGGGCCGACCACCGCCAAGCAGGCGTTCGCCGGCGTGTACATCGTCTCGTAGAACCGGCGCAGCGCGCCGCGCTCCATGCTCTTGACCGTGCTCTCGAGCCCGATGATCGGGCGGCCGTACGGGTGCGGCCCGAAAGCCAGCGTGAACAGGGCTTCGTTCGCCAACATCTCCGGATCGTCGTCCCTCGCGCGGATCTCCTCGACCACGACGAGGCGCTCCCGCTCGAGCTCGTCCGAGTCCATGCGGGCTGTACGCGCCATCTCGGCGAGCACGCTCACGAACCCCGGGGCGGAGGCCGATGGCCCGGTCGCGTGGAACACCGTCTCGTCGAAGCTCGTCCACGCGTTGAGCTCGCCGCCCGCGCCCTCCACCGCACGCGCAACGCCACCGACGCCGAACGACGCCGTTCCCTTGAACACGAGGTGCTCGACGAAGTGGGCCGCGCCCTCCATGCCCTGGACCTCGTCTCGGCTCCCGACGTCGATCCAGAGGTAAACAGCGGCGACATCGGCGACGCCCGAGGCGTCGATGTAAACAGGCATGCCGTTGTCGAGGTGACGGCAGACCGGGACGGTTGTACTCATGTGACCGTGGGGCTATCGCGGTCGCTGGCGGGTCGGCGTGCTAAGAAGCACCGACGGATGCGAGACACACCACCGGAGTTGACGTCCCCGCCGGGCTGGGGTGCGTACGTACACATCCCGTGGTGCTCGGTGCGCTGCCCG
>CALQBK020000276.1 GCA_943328795.2 Bifidobacterium breve | reverse complement strand
CCGCGTACGCCACCTTGAACTTGATGCGACGCCCGTTGTCACCGGGCAAGAACACGTCGACGTACCAGTCGCAGTCGATGACCTTGGTCTCGCCTACGTCCTCGTAGAACGTGCACTGTTCCGGGGTCAAGTAGCTGCCTACTTCGCGGAGTCGCATCTGGTCCTTGAGCTCGACGTGCGCGCGGTCCTCGCTGTACGCAGCCCACGTCAACGCCGTGGTGGCGACGACGTCCTGCATCCGGTACTCATCGAGGTAGTAGGGGCCAAAATAGTAGCACCACGCCGCGCCGGCAGCGGCGGCCACGATCAGCACGACGGTGAGAAACTTCATCCAGTAGCCTCCAGGCGGGCGAGTCTACCAGAACTCCGGCACGCGGATGTCGACGGGCCCGAACACCTGGGCCTGGCAGGCGAGCCGATCGCCCCGCCCCGCGGCCTCGGAGCCGAGCACGAGCTCCTCCATGCCCGCGCGCTTCGACAAGCCCTCCGCGCCGCGCTTCACCTCGACCCGACACGTGCCGCACGAGCAGTTCCCGCCGCAGTAAGAGCGCACGTCAACACCCGCCGCGTTGGCGACCTCGAGCAGCGTCGAGCCGCGAGCCGCGGCGACCAACCGGCCGTCGATGTGCACCGGGACGGGCTCCCGGGGGTCCAGGGACGCCTCGCGGCCGCCCGGTACGAAGGGCGGGGCCTCCGCCCCCTTGAGCACGCGATCGACCACCGTTCCCCCGGCGCGGCTGGCGGCGCGAAGGCCGAAGCGGAGCGCGCGGAGGGGGAGGGCGCGGAGAGGATCGGCCATCGGCGGAGTGTCGCCAGCCGCCCGCGATTCGGCAAGCCCGGAGAGCCCCGCACTCGCAAGCTTGTAAGGTGGACACGTCAAAAAACCGTCGGAGGTGGCGTACCCACCCGAAAATCGCCCCGGCTCCCGTCCGCAACCGGCGCGCGGCGCGTACAGTGGGGGTCGTGCGCCAAATCAGCATCGCCATCGTGGTGTCCCTGGGGTTGCACGCCGGGTCTGTATGGGCGCTGCGGGGCGAGCACGCGGCCCAGGGACCCGCACCGAGCCCCGAACCGGCAGTGGCTGACGCGATCGACGCGGTTCAGGTGGACTCCGTGCTGCTCGACAGCTTCGCGGCGGGCGTCGAGCCGGACGAGGTACCCTCCGAGTCGCCAGCCGCGCGGCGGGCGAGCCTACAGGCCGCCAAAGATCGCGAGGCAGCCAAGCGAGCCCGGCAGCTCGAGCGCGCGGCCGAAGCGCACCGGGAGGCGGCGCGGGCCAAGACTCGGCTCCGGTCGCGCGAGGCCGACGTCTCGACCCTGGAGGGCCGCTTCGCCGCCCAGCGCGATCGGACGCTCAGCAGCGAAGGTCGCCTGCGGATCGCGCGCGCCCCCGTCGACGAAGCAGCCGCGGAGGTCGAGGCCGCCGAGGCCGCCGAGGCGCGAACAGCGCAAGAAGCAAGCGTCGCGGAGCAAAGGGCCGAGGCGGCCGCGAAGCCGCCGCCTCCCCCGCCCCAGGCCCGGCGGGCGCCGCAACGCCAGGCCGCGACGCCCCCGACGACCACCGCCGACGTCGTCGTAAACGCGGCGATCGCGCGCGCGAACGCCGCACAGCAGCAGGCGAAGGACGCGAAAGCAAAAGCGGCAGCGGCTCGGAGACGGCACGAGGCCAACGTGGCCGCCATACAGCCCTTGGCGGCGGCCGCCGCCGCGGACGCAGCGGCGCTGAAAGACGCCGAAGCGGCGCTGGTGCGCGCCGAGGACGAGGTGAAGCTCGCGGCAGTCGCGCTCCGCGAGGCGACGGAGCGCAGCGACGAGGAGACCGGGCGCGCGCTCGCGCTGCAGAAGGCGCCGGTGGTGAACCCCGACGAGTGGGTGAAGCTGCCCGGCAGCGACAAGGCCCCCGCGGAGGTGCCCGCAGACCCGGCGCCGCGTGGACCCGTCGCGACGCCCGCAGGGGACGCGGTGCCATCGGAGCCGGGCGGGCCCACCCCTACCGGCGCGGGCGCGCCGAGCCCGGCGAGCACGCCCGAGCCGAAACCCCCTGCCCCGCCCGTGCCGGCCGCCCCGGGCGAGCCCACCGCGACGGCCCCCAAAGCGGTCGCCGGGAGCCCGGCCGCCGACCCCTTCGCCCCCCTCGCCTACGTGCGCACCGCGTCCGGCACCCTCGCGACCTGGGACCCCAACGCCCGCGTCATCGGCACGAACGCGCTCGAGGCGCCGGTCGCGACCCGCGCCCCCACCAACGTCGCGCCCCTCGACGCGATCGGCCCCGGCCAGGCCCCGGAGGCCCGCTTCGAGGCCCCCACCCCCGAGGCCAACCGCGCGACGACCCTCCCGCCCCTCCGCTCGGACGGCCCCGCGCCCGACGGGTTCGTGTTGAGCCTGCTCGACGCCGAGACCCCCGCGGCGGCGCCCCACACCGCCGAGCGCACCCCGGGCGGCGGGGAGACCGCTGTCGCGCCGACGCACGCCGAGTACGAGCCCGACGCCGACCCCAGCCTGGTGGACGCCTCCGAGGACAACGTCTCGGTGCTGCCAGACAGCGTGCCCGAGGGCACCGCCACGCTGATCTCGGTGAGCGGCCACCCCCTCGCAGCCTGGATGGACGGCGTGGACGAGGCGCTCCGTCGCGGCTGGGACTACCCAGTCGAGGCCCAGGCGCGCGGTCTGCGAGGCACGGTCGAGGTGAGCTTCCGCGTGTCCCAAACAGGGCGCGTCTCGAGCGTCAAGGTGCTCCGAAGCGACGCGCCTGCCGAGCTCGTCCTCGCTGCCACGAGCTCCGTACCCGCGCGCTTCAAGCCCCCGCCCGCCGGCTGGGGCGACATCGACATTCGGTATACCTACCGCTACCGGGGTGGGTCATGACCAACCGTGGCCGAACCGCCCCTTGTCGGGGGCGTCGACTCGGCTTTACTCTATGGAGGTGAACGAACCCGAGCCGGCACCTCGCCCTCCCGAGCGCAGCGCGCTCCGGACTGGCCTGTGGGTTGGGCTCTTCCTCCTGGTGTCCGTCGCGGCCCACGTCGCGCTCGCGCCGCTCGCCGACCGCTGGGTACGCGAGTGGGAGACGGGGCTGTACACGCTGCCGACGGGGGTGCAGTTCGTGGACGCCGACGCGCTCGATGCTCCCTCGATGGACGACCTGCGCAAGATCGCCGCTGCCAACGACATCGTCCGCGACGAGAACACCCCCGAGGACGAAGAGCCCGAGCCGGAGCCCGAAAAGCCGAAGATGCCGGATGGGCAGATCGTGGAGACGCCCCCTCCAGATGTCGAGAAGGTACCGTTAAAGGCTGATTACCTCGCAGAGCAGAACAACGCGGTGCCCGAGGAGACGCGCACGGAGAAGTACGCGATCAACCCGGAGGTGCTCTCGAACATGTACAGCGAGGAGTCGAAGTACGCGCTGGAGAACGCGCCGGACGTCGGGGCCACGGAGAAGTCGAGCGGCGCTACCGCCGGCAACATGCTCGACCCGGGCGTAGGGGACAAGGGCGCCCCGAAGTCGCTCATCCCGAGCCAGTGGCAGCTGACCAACAAGCCGGGGCTCGAGGCGCCCACGATCGCGAGCTTGGGCCAGCAGACGTTGTCCGGCGCGCCGCAGAACGACCTGCTGAAGGAGCGCGTCGGCGACGCCGTCTCGCTGAACACCATCGAGCTCATCGGCGCGCAGTACCTGAACCGCATCCGGCGCCAGGTGAACTTCTACTGGAGCCAGAACATCGACAACTTGCCGTCGAGCGTCCGCCTCTCCGCGCCGGTGTACGAGACCGACGTGAGGGTGACGCTGGACGGCAACGGCGCGCTGGACAACATCGTCGTGACCCGGG
>CALQBK020000275.1 GCA_943328795.2 Bifidobacterium breve | reverse complement strand
CTCACGCGGGCCCCCCGTCGGCCCGGCGCGCACGGGCCCCGCCCGGCGGTGGTCCACCACTGAGCTGGGGGACGACCCCGCGGCGACCGTCCGCTGCATCGCGCCGCTCCCCCGGGGCCGCGTCGCCATCGGCTCGGACTATGGCCTCACGATCGGCTCCGCGAGCGGCTTCACGCCGTTCCCCTGGCCCGCCGGCGCGCGCCGAGAGAACCGTCGCGTGGAGGCGATGTACGCCACGCGTGAGCTGCTGCACGTGGCTACGCAGCAGGCGATCTTCACCTGGGACTACGCGGGCGAGCCGCGGGCCCGCAAGCACCCGGCCGACAGCGACGGCGGCTACGATGACGTCCTGGCGCTGTCGGCGTCCCCGACAGGGATGCTGACAGCGTGGCGGACGCACATGGAGGGCGGGCGCGGCCCGGCGGACTGCTTGTGCTTCGCGACCGATCCGAACGGCGTCGTCTACGCCGGCACGCGGGGGGGCGAGGTCCACGTCGTCGACGGCGGCGGGCCGATCCACGCGTTCAGCGGCGAGAAGGTGCTGCGTGAGGGCCCGGCGGGCGCTATCGGTCGGCCGGTGCGCCACCTGGCGTTCGCCGACAACCGGCTGTGGGCCGCCGCGGCCGGCGGGCTGCACGCGTTCGACGGCGCGGCGTGGGTCGCCGAGCCGGGGTCCGAGCCGGTGGCGATGGGGGCCGACGAGGGCGGGAGGCTCTGGCTCGTCCGCGACGGTGCGGTGTGGGTGCGCGACCGAGGTGAGCTGCGCGCCGTGGACGTCGGCCTCGAGCGGCCGTGGACGCTGGCGTGCCTACCCGGCGCGACCTGGGTGGGCGGAGTCGGCGCCGTAGCGATGGTGCCGATGCGTTGAGCCCGCGGGCGCCCTTGACCGCGGGTTCACCATGCGATAGACGGCGGGGCTTTCCAAGGAATCCGATGGTCCGCATTCGCCTTACCCGTCTTGGCGCCAAGAAGAAGCCCTTCTACCGCGTCATCGTCGCCGACAGTCGCTCCCCCCGCGACGGTCACAACATCGAGCAGCTCGGGTACTTCGATCCGCTCACCAGCCCGCCGGTCATCAAGCTCGACCTGGCCCGCGTAGATCACTGGATCGGCGTCGGCGCACAGCCGTCTGACACGGTCAGCGACCTCATCAAGAAGGCACGGGCGGCTGGGGCTAGCGCGTGACTGAGCTCGTCCGGTTCCTCGTCCAGGGCGTCGTTCGACACCCCGAAGCGGTGGTCATCACCGCGCACGAGGGGGACGCGTCGGTCGTCATCGAGCTCCAGGTGGATCCGTCCGACCTGGCTCGCGTGAACGGCCCCGACGGCGACACGCTCCGCGCGATCCGCCAGGTCCTGTCGGCGTCCGCTGGGCAGCGCAAGGCCATCTTGGAGCTGGTGCAGCCCGGGACTGACGTCGCCGACGCGCTCGCGAGCGCGCCCGAAGCCGACACCGACGAGCGGTGATGCTGGCGCCCGACGAGGTGCTGGTCGCATCCATCAACGGCGTCTTCGGCGTACGCGGCGAGGTGCGGCTGTTCCTCCACGACCGGCAGAGCCGCACGCTGGCGAAGCCCGTGGACGTGACGATCCTTTCGCCCGAGGGCGAGCGGCGCACGGTGCGGATCGCGATCCGCTCCGGCGCAGGCAAGCGCATCATCGCGAAGATCGACGGGATCGACACCCCGGAGGTCGCGCACACCTACATCGGGTGGAACGTGATCGTGCCTCGCTCGGCGCTCCCCGCGCCGGGCAAGGGGGAGTACTACATCCACGATCTTCTCGACTTGCCCGTGCTCGAGCAGGAGGACGACGAGGAGCCTACGCCGCTCGGCAAGCTGGACGACGTGGTGACGGGGGACCGGGACATCTGGGTGATCGCGACGCCGGCCGACGGCGACATGTTCTTGATGGCGAGCCCCGAGAATGTGCGGTTGGTCGACATCGAAGGCGGCCGGCTGGTCGTTCGCAAGGGCGCAGCCGCCGCGGCGGAGTAGCGTGCGCTTCGACGTGCTGACCCTGTTCCCGGAGATGGTCCGGGCGCCGCTGTCCGCCTCGATCATCGGCAGGGCGCAGGCCGCTGGCCAAGTGACGCTGGGGGTGCACGACATCCGCGAGCACGGCATCGGGCGTCACCGCACCGTGGACGACACGCCATACGGCGGCGGGTCCGGGATGGTGATGCGGTGCGACGTCGTGGCCGACGCGCTCGCGGCGGTGACCACTGCGCACGGCCCGGGGAAGGTCGTGCTGTTCGAGCCGAGCGGCCGCCCGTTCGACCAGCGCATGGCTGAGCGGTTTGCCACCGAGGCCCACCTCGTGTTCGTGTGTGGGCACTACGAGGGGGTCGACGCGCGGTTCGCAGCGTCGCTGGGCGATCGCGTCGAGGTGGTCAGCATCGGCGACTTCGTGCTCACGGGCGGCGAGTACGCCGCGCTCGTGGTGATCGACGCCGTGTCGCGCCTGCTCCCCGGGGTGCTCGGCAACGCGGACAGCGCCCGGGTCGAGAGTTTTGCGCCGGGGCGCGGGCTCGAGTTCCCCCAGTACACGCGCCCGCGTGACTGGGAGGGGTGGGGGGTGCCCGAGGTCTTGCTCTCGGGCAACCACGCCAAGATCGAGGCGTGGCGCGACGCCCAGTCGGAGGAGCGCACCGCGCGCGTCCGGCCCGACCTCGCTCGGCGCTGAGCGCCCCGGTTGGCCCCCGGGCGACTCATATCAGCCGCCCTGGACGGTCAACACGCGCTGGGCGTGCCGCCACCCGATGACCCCGCCGAGCCACAGCACGGCCGCCCACGCCGCCTGCTCCGCCAAGAGCCCGGCCACGGGAACGTCGCGCTCCAGGAAGATGCTCGTAGGGGTGTGCGCCATCGAGTGAAAAGGGAGCATGAACACGACGTCGCGCAGCGTCCCCTGGTACAGGTCGAGCGGGATGAGGGCGCCCGAGAAGATGCTGACCAGCGTGCCCTTCACGTGCGTGAGCCCGCTGATGTTCTTCAGCGGGAACGCGGCGAGGCCGACCAGGAACGAGAGCCCGAAGTTGATGGCGTGCGAGAGCAGCAACGAGATCCCCCAGAACAGCCAGGTCTGTGGGTGGTGCGGCAGGTTGACCCCGAAGGCGAAGAAGCCCAGGAAGAACATCGGCAAGGTCTGCAAGAACAGCGTAGCGCACGCCCTCCCGACCTCGCGACAGTAGCACTGGGCTTGCAGCGACATCGGCCGCAGCAGGTCCGCCGTGATCTGCCCCTCCCTGAACCTGCGCCCGATGTCTTCGTTCACCTTGCTCGCGAAGAAGCTCACCGCTACCCACGCCATCACCACGTAGCTGAGCAGCTCGTCGGCCGGCACCCCCGCGATACCGGGCCGACCCCGGGTCGCCGCTTGCCAAAGCAGGCCGTTCAACGACGCCATCAGGCTCGCGGACAGCAGCGTCACGATGGCCTCGGACCGGTACGCGAACACCGTCCGCGCCCCGATCCGGAAGCTGGCGACCATCGGGCGGGCCCACGCCCTGGCCCGGGACCGCGCGCTCGTTTTCACGGACCGGGGCCCTCGTAGAACTTCGCGACCCACTCCTCGGGGCTCGGGTCGTCCACGCGCAGGTCTTCGACGTCGAACTGCGCGAGCACGTCGCGGATTGGCTCGGCGGCGTCGCCCGAGAACGCGAGGTGGAACCCGTCGGCGTCGGCCTTCGCGCCGGGCGGGGGCGGGGCGGGGGTGCGCAGGCGTACGCGCAGCACGCGCTGGCCGCCGAGGGTGCCGAGCAAGCTCGCCATCGATCCGTCGTGCAAGAGCCGCCCTTGCGCGAGCACCATCACGCGTGGGCAAAGCGCGG
>CALQBK020000274.1 GCA_943328795.2 Bifidobacterium breve | reverse complement strand
GTTCATGTTCCTGATCGGGCTCGAGTTCGATCTCAAGCTGGTCCGGGGGCTCGGCAAGGCGAGCGTGCTGATCAGCCAGTCGAGCATCATCGCGCCGTTCGGCATGGGGATCGCGCTTGCGTGGCCGCTCTACGGCGAGCTGGCCCCGCCGGGCGTGCCGTTCTTGCCCTTCGCGCTCTTCTTGGGCGTCGCGATGAGCATCACCGCGTTCCCGGTGCTCGCCCGGATCTTGGCAGAGCGGCAGGCGCTCCGGACCCGGATCGGCGCGATCGCGCTCGCGTGCGCGGCGGTGGACGACGTGACCGCGTGGTGCATCTTGGCGTTCGTGGTCTCCGTCGCGCGGGCCGAGGGGCCCGGCGCGGCGGTCCGGACGACGGTGTACGCGGTGGTCTTCGTCGCGTTCGTGCTCACGGCCGTGCGGCCGCTGCTCGCGCGGATCGCCACGCGGACCCGGGAGGGCGCGTCCCAGGGCTTGCTCGCGACGATCTTCCTGCTCGTGCTCGCGAGCGCCGCGATCACCGAGACGATCGGGATTCACGCGCTGTTCGGCGCGTTCCTGATGGGCGTGGTGATGCCGCGCGAGTCCGGGTTCACCGAGGCGCTCGTCGAGAAGCTCGAGGACATCGTGGTCGTCGTGCTGCTGCCCGTGTTCTTCGCGTGCAGCGGGCTCCGGACGAACCTCGGGTTGATGAACACCTCGGACGCGTGGCTGCAGTGCGCGGTGGTCGTCGCCGTCGCGTGCGCCGGGAAGTTCGGCGGCAGCCTGGTCGCCGCGCGGCTCTCCGGGCTCAGCTGGCAGGAGTCCAGCGCGATCGGGATCTTGATGAACACGCGCGGGCTGATGCAGCTCGTGGTGCTCAACATCGGGCTCGACCTCGGGGTGATCTCGCAAGAGCTCTTCGCGATGATGGTGGTCATGGCGGTCGCGACCACGGTGTTGACGTCGCCGCTGCTCGAGTGGGTTTACCCGCGGGCGCAGATCTTGCGCGACGCTGCTGCGGCTGCGCCCAGGGCGCCCGCCGTCCGGAAGCCGAGCGTGCTGCTGTGCATCTCCGACCCGACGATCGGGGCGCCGATGGTCACGCTCGCGGAGCGGTTCGTCCGCGGGCGAGGCGCGACGATCATGGCGCTGCGCCTCTTGCCGGTGGAGAAGCCGTCGCACTACCTGTCGCCGGACAACCCGGGTGACGCGCCCTCCGCGCTCGAGGAGGTCGAAGAGCGGGCGACCGAGCTGGGGGTGGATCTCGCGACGCGCTCCTTCCCCTCCGCGAAGCCCAGCCGCGACATCTGCCGGGTCGCCGAGAGCGAAGGCGTCGAGCTCGTGCTGCTTGGCTCACACCGGCCGCTGCTGCAGCGCACTGTGCTCGGCGGCGTCGTGGCCGAGGTGGTGGCCCTGTGCGACTGCCCCGTAGGCGTGCTCATCGACCGCGGGCTGGAGCGCGTGGACCGGGTGCTGCTCGGATCCGACGACAGCGCCGATGGGAAGGCCGCCGCCGTGGTCGCCCGGCGGTTGGAGGCTGGCGGCGCGCTGTTGACCGTCTGGACGCCCGCGGACGGCGCCGGGGACCAGACTGAGGGGCTGCTCGCCGAGGCCGAGCGCGGCTACGACCTCGTGGTGGTCGGCATGACGGCGGCCTGGGACCTGGACCCGACGCCGACGCCCTGGCACCGGGAGCGTCTCGCCCAGGGCATCCCGACGACGCTGCTGGCTGTGCGGGCGGCTTAGCCAGGATGTGCCGCAAGCGGCCCCTCTTAGGTCAGCCGACCGCGACGCGCACCAACAGCTCGCGCGCGTTCACCAGCGGGTACACCCGCGTGGACAGCACGATCCCGGGGCGCTTGTTTCGCACCTCCTCGACTGTGTCCCCGCCGATCGGCGTCCGCACCACCCCGAGCACGCTCCCCGCGCGGACGCGCTCGCCGGCGCGCACCTCGGGCGCGAAGAAGCCCGCGAGCTGGGACCGGTACTCGTCCACCTGGTCCGTCTCGAGCAGCACCCCGGTGGCGCCGACCTCGGCCGGGAGCAGCCCCCGGGACTCGAGGATGCGCACCATCGCCCGCGCGAGCTGCCGCGCAGGGTCCGGGTCCAGCACGCCCGCCCGGCCACCGCGGAGGGTCAGGGACGGCCTGGCCTCGGCCCGCCACGCGCCCATCAGCCCGTCGTCGAAGTGCCGCGCCGAGCGCTTCCACACGACCGGGAGCCCGCTCGCCCGCGCCGCCTCTAGGGCCCGCCCGTAGATCGGCGCGCGCGCGTGCGCGCACTCCTCAGTGACGCGGTTCCCGGTCTGCACCTCGATGCAGAGGTCCCCCTCGGTCGCCTCGAGCACGGCCCGGGCCACCCGACGCGCAGGCGAGTCGGCGTCGCTCACGAACGCGGAGTCGAGCTCCTCCCCGAGGAACGTCTTCTCGCCCGCCTCCGCGCCGAGCGTGTTCACGCAAGGCAGCAGGAACACCGTCCCAGAAGGCCGCTGCACGCCCAGGACGCCTGCGACCAGGTTGACCGCGTGGACGGCGGTCACCTCGTCCCCGTCGATGCCTGCGACGATGCTCACGCCCGCGGGCCCCGACCCGAACGCGAGCCGCTGGAGCCGGTAGGCGGGGCGCAGCGGGAGCGGGAGCTCGAACACGGTGGATCTCATGCTCCGGCCGCCTTTGCGGGCAGGGCCGCGATCCGCGCGAGGGTGGACCCGACGTGGGCGGTCGGCTTGTCGCGGATCGCGAGCAGAAGCCCGCTCGCCGCCGCGTGCAGGGGCTGGCCACCCATGTCGCCGATGACGTCCCCAGCAGTCACCTGGGCGCCGGGGCGGGACCGGGCGATGAAGATCCCGGCAGCCTCCGCGCTCGCTACGTGGACGAGCGGCCCGGGCGCCACGCGCTGCGGCGCGTCCAGCCACGCTTGCACGCAGCTCGCCAGCGCCTGCACGCCCGCGGGGTGCACCCGACCGGTGCGCCCGCCGCGCAACCGCACGGCCCCCCACGCGCCCGGTGACCCGGGGTGCGGTCGCTCGGTGTGCCTGAGCAGCGGGATCGGGAGATCGGCCACAGGCGTGTCGCCCCAGGCCTCGGCGTGCGACCACTCCCACAGCCCCGGCTCGGGCGGCCCGAGCTCCAGGATGCGCTCGGCACCTTGGAGGTGCTCAAAAAGCGCGGCGGCGATGCGGTCCGGCGCGTGGCCAGAGGCGTCGCCGGGCAGGCGGGTCGCGAAGTCGACGTCCAGGCCCGGCCACCGGTGGGAGCCGTGCAGCACGGCCAGCGGGTTCAGGCAACCGAACAGCAGCACCGGCCTCGACGGCGGCTCCCGGGTCCAGAGCTCGGCCAGCAGCAGCGCGACGGCGACGCCTTCAGTGGCGTCCCCGTGCAGCCCGGCGATCACCACGGCGGGCTCTCCGATCAGCGGGCCGAACCCCTGGCCCTCGACCGGCACCGCGTCCCCACCGGGGAGCTCGATGTGCCCGAGCGGGACACGCATTCCGGTGGTCAAGCAAGCTCCGCGAAGAGGCGCGCGCGGAGGGCGTGCGCGTTGGTGTGGGGGAGGGGAAAGGCCCGCAAGGCCTCGCCCAGCTGCACGCGCGCGGCGAGCAGGGTCGGGCCGGAGCGCGTGAGCAGCAACAACGGGGTGCTCCGAGCGACATGGCCGGCCCCGGCCAAGCTGGTGCAGCCATCGAGCGGCCCGGGATCCACCCAGTCGCAGTCGGACAGCGAGCGGACGACCGCGGCGACGGTGGGCCGCACGTCGGGCCGCTCGGTCTCCCAGTGCAAATCTTCGCCTGCCGCGAGCTGCACTTGGGCGGCGACCAGGTCGGCGCCGAGCGCGGCGTCGAACATGAACCAGCCGCTGAGCGACGGGTGCGCGCCGAGCAAGACGACGCGCCCGCCCGGTTCTGCGAGGAGGTC
>CALQBK020000273.1 GCA_943328795.2 Bifidobacterium breve | reverse complement strand
GCGCAGCCCTCGTCGTCACAGTCGAAGGCCCCTTCGCCGTCGTCGTCGGCCCGGTTCGTACAGTCGCCGGGCTCGCGACCCTCGCTCGCGTCGGTGCTGGTCGAACAGCCGAAGAATGGACCCGCGGCGAGCAGCAGTCCGGCGAGGAGGGCGGGGAGGTGGGAGTGGGCAGGGTACTCGAAGGACATCGGGACGTGGCTCCGACGCGATCCTACGCTGTTGGACGGCGAGGCGTGACACCACTTCATCGAGGAACTCGGGGCGCGAGCGACGTACTCAAACGGGTCGACCAGGTTCGCCGTGCCCCGCCGACGATGCCCGAGCCCTGGGCAGATTCGAACCGCAGAAACCAAGGTTCAACAAGGGCAGAGACTCGAACGCCCGCTCCGGCGAAAGCCGAAAGCGGGCGTTCTACCTTGCCATTCTATGTGGTCGGGATGGCCGATTGGTTATCGAACCTGGTGGTTGGATCCGAAGGGGTGGTCGGAGGGGAGAATGCTGGCGTTGAAGGCGGCGGTGGAGCCACCGGTGCCGGTCCTGGCGGAGTGATCGCGAGGGGCGTCCGGGGGTCCCTCGGGGGCCCCGAAGGCGTCGCAACGGGGCAGAAGCGCGTACAGCCTCACGACGCCGTTTCCCGTCTCCGGCCGCAGGCCCTACTTCGCCTCGGGGTCGGCGCCTGGCGGCGTCGGGCCACCGTAGCGGGGGTGGAGCTGGAGGTCGGAAGTAGATCCCCTCGCCGAGCCAGTCCCACCGGTTGCTGCTTGGCTTCATCGGCTCGCCGGTGACCAGCACGCGGTCGGCCGTCGGAAACGCGATTTCAGAGCAGGTCGCCCACCCAGCACGTCACGCGCTCGGCAGCCACCCGAGGGCGTCCATCACGCCGAGCATGCTCATGACGACGACCAGCACCACGAGCGTGGCGGCGGTCCGGTCCTTCCACCGGGCAGGCTTCCGGCACCACCAGACGAGCCCCGTCGACACGAGCGCCGAGTAGGCCACCACCTCGGGGAGACTGGCGAGGTGCATCGCCAGGGGAACCCGGGTGTACAGGAGCCCCTCGAGGTTGCCCGGCCCCGGCGTCTGCGGCGAGAACAGGGACACCCCGACGAGCAACACGAACAGGTCCAGCGCGCCGCGCGCCCCCAGCAGGACGGCGCGGAACGGGGCGAGCACGAGGCCGAGCACGAGCCCGTTGACGAGTTGGAGCCCGGCTCCCGCGGCCACGAGCGGGTCGTCGATGGGCGGCATGAGCGTCGCCATCGAGTCGGCCGCGAAGCGCTGCTCGTACTGCATCGTGGCCAGGGCCGCCAAGCCAGCCGCGAAGTAGGCGAGAACGTGGGTCGCGGTGACGCGCATCACGAAGGGACCGGACGGCGTCAGGTCGGGCGGGCTCACGTTCTCGGCGTCGCGCGTCATCGGTGGACCGTACTCCGGTTTCGCACTCCGGGGAGGGTGGGAGGCAACAGCGGCCCCGACGTGCGGGCGCGCGCGTTCGAGGCGTCCCGCCAGGGCTGGCTCGAGTATCGGGCCGCGGGCGGCGTCAAGGAAGTAGGGTTCCCGCACCTTGGGGGGAGGACCGCCACCGATGAGCCTCGTTGAAACGTTGGCTGCCGCGTATCTCGCAAAAAGCTGCGGGTGCCCGAGTCGCGCACCCTGATCGGGGTAGTATTAGCCGCATGTTCCATTCACTCCTGCTCGCCTGCGCTGAGCCATTCCCTTGCGCCCCGGACCAACTCCTCGACGCCGACGGCGGCTGCGTCTCTCGGCCCCTCGGGACGGACACGGGAGAGGGGCGCGACACCGGCCTCGACACGAGCGACGACACCGGAGAGCCCCCGGACACCGACGACACCGCCCCCGCGGACGCCGACGGGGACGGCAGCCCGCTCTCCGAAGACTGCGACGACGGCGACCCCCACGTGTTCCCCGGCGCGGTCGAGCCCCGCGACGGGCGCGACCAGGACTGCGACGGGCTCGTGGACGAGGACGTGCCGGACCTCCTGTTCGACCTCCACGCGACGCGGCACGCCGTATGGGGGCTCGGGGCGAACGTCTGGCCCGACGCCGACGCCTGGGTGGATCCAGTGACGACGTTGAACGGGCGGATCGTGCGCGCTGGCCTGGGCCCGGTCTGGGACACCACCGGCGTGGAGGTGCCGCTCGGCGGAGGCGCGTCGGACTACGACGCCTACGTGGCCTCGGCGATGGCCACGACCGGCTTCGGGAGCCTCGAGGACGCGCTCACCACGTCGGCCGAGATCGACCGCCTCGGCCTGGACCTCGTGCTGCTGAACTGGGAAGCCCCGTCCGAGATGGAGGCGTCGGGCGTCCTCCAGTCGGCGTACGTCGAGGACTTCGCGCACCTGGTGGCCGCGCTGGTCGGGTACCTCGGGGACAATGGGATCGCCGTGCCCTGGCTGGAGGTGACGAACGAGCCGGACGGGGCGTGGAACACGTACGTCTACCCGTCCGACTACGCCGCGCTGGTCGTCGCCGTCCGCGCCGACCTCGACGCCCGAGGACTCGTCGACACGCGCATCGCGGGGCCGGGGCTCTCCACCCTCGCGCAGGGCGGCGCCTCCACGCGGTTCCTCGACGCGCTCACGCCCGACGCCGTCGCCGCGCTCGGCGCCTGGTCGGCCCACGGCTACGACGACGTCTACGCGAACGGGGACGGCGTGACCGTGTTTCGCGACGCTGTCGCGGACTTCTCCGCGAGGACGCGCGAGGTCGATCCCGACCTGCCGTTTCTGCTCACCGAGTTGGCCTCGTTGGACCCGAGCTACCATGGCGTCGCGACCGAGAGCCCTCTCACGTGTGGCGACTGGTCCTCCACCGAGGGATACGGCGTCCGAATGCTGGCGTACACCCTCCTGGCCCTCGGCGAGGGCGCCTCGACCGCCCTTCCCTGGCAGGCGGCCGACCCCGACTGGGGCGGGTGCTGGGGCAGCTTCGGAATGGTGGACGCCGGAGGCACCGCGCGCCCCTACCTCGCCACCTTGGCCGCGCTCGCAGACGCGCTCCCGGAGGGTGCGCGCTTCGTGGCTCCGGAGGAAGGAGACCCGGCCATGGCCGTCGCCGGGTTCGTGGCCGAAGACCGCTTCGTGCTCGCGCTCGCCAACCCGACCTCCGCGCCTCGGACGCGGACGATCGGGTGGTCCGGCGCCGAGCCCCTGGAGCTGACGGAGAGCGTCCCCTTGGGCGCCGCCTCGTACACTCAAGCGTACGGGTTCGACGATCTGACGAACCTGTCCTTCGGCCCTGGCGTGTGGCAGGACACTGCGAGCGCAGAGTACTTCGCGGACGACGACATGCGCCTCGGCGGTGTCGGCGGCGCATGGATCGTCCTTGGGGAGGGCACGCCGATCACCGGTTTTGTGCTCGATGCTTGGCGGTGGAGCGGCATCGAGAGCGGTGCCTTCACCGTCGAGGCGAGCGAGGACGGGGTCACCTGGATCGACGTCCCGACCGATGAGTATCTCGAAGCCGGACCCTGGGACCGGGTGACGTTCATGCCCTCCGGCATGCCGGCTGGAGTCGGCTGGATCCGGCTGACCTGGCCCGCCCTCGACCCCGAGTGGGCGCTGGAGTTGGGCGGCGCCACTCTGGAGCTTCAGCCAGGCGCGTTCGAGGTGCCCGACCCGGGCCCCGTCCCCGCCCCTCGCGTGATCAGCGTCGAGGTGCCCGCTGAGAGCGCCGTCGTCCTCGTGGTGGCTCGATGAGCGCGCCTGGGGCTGGCGCGCGGTCGGCCTGCCGATGATCGGGCTCGTGGTCGCCTGTCACTCCCCGTCCGCCAGCTCGCCCGCCGCGATGCGCACGCGAGGCCCCGGTCCGCTCCCGTTCCGCTGGGTCACGCGGCTGGTGTCGCTTCTGCTGTTGGCGAGCTGTGGGAAGCCCTCCACTGGCGGAGATGTGCCGCGGGACTCGG
>CALQBK020000272.1 GCA_943328795.2 Bifidobacterium breve | reverse complement strand
GGAAACCCTGACGACGCGGATCGAGGGATCAGAACCGGGTCGGTCGGCTCTGATCAGCGCCCAGCCGTATCACCGGGGCGCGACTCCCAGCGCTCTTCGGCGAGCTCCTCGCGGCTCGCGCGCTCGACTGCCATCCCCATGCTCCCGACTACGGGCTCTTGCCGCCGCGCCTGGGTGATCCAGCTCCCGCGCGCCGGCCCTGGCGGGACGAGCGCCCCGGGCCCGTACCCCACCAGGTCCGTCCGCCCCCAGGCGATCAACGCCTCGCGGATCGCAGGGTGCTCTTCGGGCTTCCACCAGAACATCAAGCTCCGCTGGCGCGCGCGCTCCTTGTGTCCGCGGGCGACAGGCACAGCGTCCTTCGAGTGGGGGTCGAACCCGCTCACGTACATCGCCGTCGAGAGCGTTCCCGGCGTCGGCATGAACATCTGCACCTGCCGGCACTGCAGGCCGTGCTCCTTCATGTAAAGCGCGAGCTCGATGGCCTCCGTCGGGCCGGTGCCCGGGTGCGCGCACTGGAAATACGGCACGATGAACTGCTTCTTTCCGGCCAGCTCCGACGCAGCCCTAAAGCGCTTCATGAAGTCTGCGAAGTGGGTGATCTCGGGCTTGCGCATCCGGTGCAGCGACGACGCGCTGACGTGCTCGGGGGCGGTCGTGAGCGAGCCGGAGACGTGGTGAGCGGCGATCTCCTCGACGAAGCCGCTGTCGAGCGCGGCCAGGTCGTACCGGATGCCCGAGTTCACGAACACGCGTTTCACGCCCGGCAACGTCCGCACGTCGCGCAGCAGCTTCATGTACGGGGCGTGGTCGGTGCCGTAGTGCTTGCATCGAACGGGGTGCAGGCAGCTGACGCGACGGCAGACCGCGTTGGCGGCCTCGTCATTGCAGCGCATGTGGAACATGTTCGCGGTCGGCCCGCCGAGGTCCGAGATCACGCCGTTGAACCCGCGCTGCTGCGTGAGACCGACGACCTCGCGCTTGATGCTCTCCGGCGACCGGCTGACGACGTCCTTCCCCTGGTGCAGCGTCAGCGCGCAGAACGAGCACCCGCCGGAGCACCCGCGGTTGATCGTGATGCTGCCGCGGATGCTCTCGAAGGCCGGGATCGGCTGGCGGTAGCACGGGTGTGCGGCGTTCTGGTACGGGAGCTCGTACAGCCGGTCGAGCTCCTCGGTGAGCAGCGCGCGCGCGGGCGGGTTGCACCAGATCGCACGGTCCCCCGTCCGCTGCACCAGCGGCTTGGCGCAGGAGGGGTTCGACTCCCGGTACAGGTGGACGGTGAGCTTGTTGAACTGCAGCGGGTCGCGCTCGCAGGCCTCGAAGCTCGGCAGTTCGGTGGCGGCGCCAGGCTCGGCGAGCTCGGCCTGCTTCTTGCCCATCGCGTACGCGACGCCCGGGATGTCCCGGCACTCGGTGATCGACCGGCCCGCGGCCAAGCGCTGGGCGATCTCCAAGACGGGCAGCTCCCCCATGCCGTGCACGAGCAAGTCGGCCTTCGCATCCAACAGGATCGAGCGCCGCATCTTGTCGGACCAGTAGTCGTAGTGCGCGAAGCGCCGCAGGCTAGCCTCGATGCCGCCGAGCACGACCGGGACCCCGGGAAAGGCCTGTTTCACCCGGTTGGAGTACGCGATGCACGCGCGGTCGGGCCGTCGACCCGCCTCACCCCCGGGGGTGTACGCGTCGTCAGACCGGATCCGGCGTGACGCGGTGTAGTGGTTGACCATCGAGTCCATGTTCCCGCTGGTCACGCCGAAGAACAGTCGGGGCCGCCCGAGCACCTGGTACGGGGTCGGGGAGTCCCACGCCGGCTGGGAGATCACCCCGACGCTGAACCCGTGCGCAACGAGCCAGCGCCCGATGAGGGCGACCCCAAACGTGTTGTGGTCCACGTACGCGTCGCCCGAGACGAGGATTACGTCGAGCTGCTCACCCCCAGCCTCCTCCGCGGTCATCGGGAGAAAGCCGCCCGACCGGGGGCCGGTCACGACGCGCGCACCGGGGCGATCACGGCCGCCCGATGCAGCGGTACTCGAAGCCGAGCGCACGCAGGTCGGCCGGGTTCCAGATGTTCCGGCCGTCGAAGAGGACCGGGGTCTTCAGCTTCTGCTTGACGACGTCGAAGTCCGGGGAGCGGAACTCGTTCCACTCGGTCACGAGCAGCAGCCCGTCCGCACCGTTCGCGGCGTCGAGCGCGCGGTCCGAGAACGTGACCTTGTTGCCGAGGATGCGGCGGGCCTCGTGGACCGACTCCGGGTCGTAGGCAGTCACCGTCGCGCCGGCGCTCAGCAAGCGGTCGATGATCACGAGCGCGGGCGCCTCGCGCATGTCGTCGGTCTCAGGCTTGAACGAGAGGCCCCAAACCGCGAAGTGACGACCCGTGAGATCCTCGCCGAACCGCTCGACGACCATGTTGGCCAGCAAGTGCTTCTGCGCGTCATTGACGTTCTCGACCGCGCCCACGACCTCGAGCTCGACCCCGTGCTCCCGGGCCGTCTCTTGGAGGGCCTTCACGTCCTTCGGGAAGCAGGAGCCGCCGTAGCCCGCGCCGGGGAAGAAGAACCGCAGGCCGATGCGGCTGTCCGTGCCCGCGCCGCGCCGCACGGCGTCGACGTCGGCGCCCACCGCGCTGCACAGCTTCGCGATCTCGTTGATGAAGCTGATGCGCGTCGCGAGGAACGCGTTGGCCGTGTACTTGCACAGCTCGGCGGAGCGGTTGTCCATGAACAGGATCGGCTTGCCGGAGCGCACGAGCGGGGCGTAAAGATCCTCCATCACCTTGCGCGCGTGCTCGGTCGCGAGCCCACAGACGA
Organism: Bifidobacterium breve; assembly: GCA_943328795.2. Lineage (GTDB taxonomy): Bacteria > Myxococcota_A > UBA796 > UBA796 > SXON01 > CAIUMM01. Next base: position 1,117 of record CALQBK020000272.1, on the reverse strand, counting down.
TGCGATCCGGACGGAGGAAGTCGTCAATCGCCGCGCCTTCCTTCAGGAACTCGGGGTTGGAGACCACGTCATAGCCGAAGGTCATCGACTCCTTGAGGATCGCCCGCACCTTGTCCGCCGTGCCCACCGGCACGGTGCTCTTGATGATGACGGTCACCTCGCCCGTCGCGTTCGCAGCGACGTCGCGAGCGACCTGGAAGACGCCGGAGAGATCGGCCGAGCCGTCAGCCGCGGAGGGGGTGCCCACCGCGATGAACACGACCCGCGCCTCGGTCAACGCGCCCTGGACGTTGCGGCTGAAGGTCAAGCGGCCCTCGCGCACGTTGCGGTCGATCAGCTGGTCCAGCCCGGGCTCGTAGATCGGCACCTTGCCGGCCTGCAGCGCAGAGATCTTGCCCTCGTCCGTGTCCACGCCGGCCACCGTGTGGCCCATGTCCGCCATGCACGTCCCGACAACCAAACCAACGTACCCAGTGCCGACAACCGTGATCTTCATGCTTCGCTCCGAAGGGTGGGTCCCGGTGCTATACCGGTGGGGGGCGGTGCCCAGGCACCTGTTGAGAGGCTGCGCGCACTAACCGGGATCTGTCACTCCGTCAGCAGGTCCGTGCCCAGCGCGCCCCGGATCAGTAGTGCGTCCCGCTTCACCATGAGGTCAAACGCGTCGATGCCCTCGCCGAGCGCCGCGTCGCTGATGCACGCCGCCAGCGCGCGGTCGGTGCGCCGAAAACGGCCGAGCTCGGACTCGAACGCCTCGCGGCCGAGCGCCTCTACCCGCGCCACCTCCACGCGCCCGTCCCCTACGAGCGGCTTCCCGCCGACGTGATCCTCCGGCTCGACCCAGCCAGAGGTGCGCACGCTCTCCATGCCGTCGACGGTCAGCGTCAACCAAGGCCCTGCGCCGCCGGCCGAGGACCAGTCCCCGACGGTCCGCCGGACATCCAGGCCGTGCGTCTGGCTCTCGAACCCGAGATCCGAGCGAAAAGCGATCGTCCTTCCTCCACAGACCGACCGCAGCTGGGCGTCTACTGAGCGGGCAAAGGCCGCGCCCGCTACGCCGGGGATCTCGCCTGCGCCCCGGGCGTCCTGGGCGGCCACGACCACGCCGACCGGCCCG
>CALQBK020000271.1 GCA_943328795.2 Bifidobacterium breve | reverse complement strand
CGCCGTTCGCGGCGGCGCGGCGCTCACGCTCGCGCGGATCTGATCGACGGGCTCGAGGGCCCGGGGCCGGGGTCGACCGCGAGGACGAGCGGCCCATCGAGCCCCTGGAGCTCGAGCCGCCACGCCCGGAGCGCGTACCCGAGGTCGCCAGGCAGCGCATCCGAGCGGGGCACGCCCCCGGGGCCATAGAGCGGGTCCCCGGCCAACGGGTGCCCGAGGAACGCCATGTGGATGCGGATCTGGTGCGGGCGCCCGGTCGCGATCCGCACGTCTACGAGCGAGCATTCGCCGTCCACCCCCACCCGTCGGACGGACGACCGCGCGGGCTTGCCGTCCTCGCGCGCGGCGTGCACCGAGCCCAGGCGCGGGTGATCGCACGGCCCGATCGGCACGGTCACCTCGGCGGTCAACGGCGCGAGCCCGTCCACTCGCGCCCGGTACGTCTTCCCGACAGCATTGGCACGCCACTGCGCCTGGACGTGGGCGCGTCCCGCCGGGGTCGTCCCGAACACGACGAGCCCGGAGGTGCCCCGCCCGAGCCGGTGCATCGGGCTCGCGGTCGGCCAGCGCTGGCGCACCAAGTGAAGCAGCGTGTGCTCCAAGAACCCGCCCGCGGGCATCGCCGGGAGGCCCGGGGGCTTGTCCACGACCAGCACGTGCCCGTCTTCGTACACGACCCGGAAGTCGACGGGCACCACCGGCTCCTCCCACGGCGGGCGACGCCAGAGGACCTCGTCGCCGACGCGCAGGTCCCCGGCGCGTGGCACCTGCACCTCCCCCGCCTCGATGCGGGCCGCCCACTCCGCGCGCGAAGAGTGCGGAAACTCGCTGCACAACCACTCGATCACGGGCCCCGCGCGCGCGGCCCGGGTGCGGTAGCAGTAGCCCTGGTTCACGCCCCGCCGCTATCTCGCCGAGTTGACCAACACAGTCGCGGCGCGCTACGATGGCACATCCGGGGTCTTCCTTGAAGTTTTCGCCGCTCTCCCTCTCGGCCGTGGTCCTCCCCCTCTGCATCGCGCTCCTCGCGGGGTGCGGATCCAAGTGCCCTAGTGGGTTCACCGAGCAGGACGACGGGAGCTGCTTGCGAAACCACTACGGCGGGACCGACAACGCCTCGGACGACACCGGCGGGGACGACACCAGCGCAGACGACACCGGCGCGTCGGCGAACTAGGGCCGCTTGCTGCTCTTGCTGCTCGGCTGCGCGGGCGCCGACGGGGTCGGCGCCATGGCCCAGCTTGCGCGCGCCAGCCTGGATCTCCGGGGTGTGCGGCCGTCGCTGGCCGAGCTCGAGGACGTTCGGAAGCACCCGGACACGTTGCCGACCGTCGTCGACGGGTTCTTGGACGACGCGCGCTTCGAGGACCGCGTGGTCTCGATGTGGGCGCCCGTCTACCTCACCCGCTCGAGCGAGGCCGACACCAGCATCGCGGAGTTCGAGGAGGCAGACGAGACGGCCGTGGTCACGAGCCTGGGCGAGGAGCCCCTCCGCGTGCTCGCGCACATCGCCGCGACGGACATGCCGTACGGCACGATCACCACGGCCGACTGGACGATGGTGGACGCGACGTTGGCCGCCTACTATCCGGTCACCGTCCCCGACGCGTGGCCAGAGGGCGTGACCTGGCAGCAGGCGACGTTCACCGACGCGCGGCCTCGCCTCGGCGTGCTCGCGACCCCCGGGTTTCACTGGCGGTACCGCACGACGATCTCGAACGCGAACCGCGGCCGGGCCAACGCGCTCTCGCGGATCCTGCTCTGCAACGACTACCTAGCGCTGGACGTCGCGATCGATCCCACGGTTGACCTCTCGAACGAGGACGCCGTCGCTGACGCCATCAGCACGAACCCGACCTGCGTGGCGTGCCACCAATCGCTGGACCCCATCGCCGCGAACTTCTGGGGGTTCTACGCGTTCCAGAGCAACAGCCTCCGCGAATTCGCGAGCTACCACCCGAGCCGCTCGAGCTACGCGGACCTCTACTCGCCGACTCCGGCCTGGTACGGGACGCCTACGACGAGCCCCGACATGCTGGGCGACCAGATCGCCGCAGATCCCCGCTTGCCCAGCTGCCTCGCGAAGCAGGCGTTCGAGATCTTGCTGCACCGCGAGGCCGGCGTGGACGACACGGACACGCTCGTGCAGCACCGGGACGCGTTCATCGAAGGCGGCCAGACGGTCAAGGCGCTGTTGCGCTCGATCCTGCGCTCGGACGACTACAACGCGCTGTCGCCGGTGGACAACGCGAACCTCCGCACGCTCTCGGCAGACCAGCTCGCGTCCAGCATCGCGGACCTGACCGGCTACCGCCTGGCGAGAGAGGGCCACGACGCGCTGGCTACCGACACGTTCGGGCTCCGCTCGCTCGCGGGGGGGGGAAGGCACCGGCTTCGACGTCGAGGGCGCGCTCCTCCCGACCCCCACGCAGACCCTCGTCCAGGCGACGCTCGCCGAGGCCGGCGCGTGGTCGATCGCGACGTCCGACCTGGCGGACCCCGCGTCCGCTCGGTTGCTCACCGAGGTCACGGGCGCTGAGACCGCCGACTCCGACGAGGACGCCGTCCGCGCCCAGCTCCGGCTGCTCCACGAGCGGGCGTTGTCCCGGGAGCCGACCGACGACGAGGTGGACTCGCTCTTCGCCCTCTGGGCGGACAGCTACATCTCGGAGGGCGGCGCGACCGGCGCGTGGGCGTCCGTGATCGCCGCGCTGATCTCCAGCCCCGAGTACCTGGTCTATTGATGAACCGGCGCGCGCTGCTTGGAGCCAGTGTGCTCGGCGCCGCCGGGCTCGGCGCTCGACCTGCGCGGGCGGCTGTCACCCCCCAGGCCCGCAAGTTCGTGTTCATCACCAGCTTCTACGGCTGGGACCCGACCACGGTGTACACCGACCAGCTCGAGAACGAGAACGTCCACACGCCCGACGACGACGAGGTCGTGACCAGCTCCGGGATCTCGTACGTCTCGAACGGCAAGCGGGGCGCAGTCGACGAGTTCTTCGGGACCTACGGGGACAAGGCCATCGTCATCAACGGCATCAACGTCGGGAGCGTGTCGCACGCGGTCTGCATGATGAAGATGCTGACGGGGAGCAACGCAGCGACCAACTCCGACTGGGCCGCGATCCTGGGCGCAGAGCAGTCGTCGACGTACGGGCTGCCGACCGTGGTCGTGCAAGGCCCGGGGTTCACCGGGGGGCTCGCCGGGACCGTGTGCCGGATTGGCAGCAGCGGGCAGATCGACTCGCTGCTGGCGGGCACCCTCGCGGCGCAAGGGGACGTGACGCCGCAGAGCTTCTCGGACGAGGGCCGTGCGCGGGTTCGTGCGTGGGCCCACAGCCGCGGCCTGGCCCGGCAGGGCCTCGCCCGGACCGCCCGAGAGGCGACGCTCACCAAGGCCGGGAGCGCCGCCCTCGAGCGCGCGGACCTGCTGCGCAGCATGCGGACCTCGGTGCGCTGGGGCAGCGACAGCAGCCTCGAGAGCCAGGTGGACCTCGCGACGGACCTGCTCGCGAACGGGCTCTCGCGATCGGTCGCGCTCGGGTTCGAGTCCGCGGACTGGGACAGCCACGCGGACAACGACTCGAAGCAGTCGTCGAAGTTCCAGACGTTGTTCGAAGGCATCAACCGGCTGATGGCCAACCTCGCGAGCGTCACCACGTCCACGGGCACGTTGGCCGACGAGACCATCGTCGTGGCGCTGTCCGAGATGGGTCGCACGCCGCTGCTGAACGGCGGCGCCGGGAAAGATCACTGGCCGGCGACCTCCGCGCTGCTGATCGGCGGCGGGCTGCGCGGCGGGCGCACGATCGGCGGGTACACCGAGCTGTTGGCCGCCGACACGATGAATTTCACCACCGGTGAGCCGGGCGAAGGCGACTACGTGCAGCCCACGCACCTCGGCGCGACGCTGCTCACGCTCGGCGGCGTGGACCCGGCGAATTGGCTGCCGGACCCGAGGGTGGTGGACACGCTGCTCGAGTGACGGATAGTCAGCGTCGATGCGTACCCTGCCGTCCTGCTCCTCCCCCTCCTG
>CALQBK020000270.1 GCA_943328795.2 Bifidobacterium breve | reverse complement strand
TTTTGCCCTCCGCGCTCGCGGCCGACGCGAACCTGCTGTTCGTCGGGAACTCCTACACGTTCTTCAACGACCTCGACCAGCTCACCGCCGGGCTGTTCGACGCCGCAGAGCCAGCGGACACCCACTTCGCGCTCCGCCTCGCCGAGGGCGGGTACACGCTGCCCATGCACCTGGAGCAAGCCGACGGGACGATGGGGGACACCGCGTGGTCGGAGGCGCTGGTCACCGGCTCGACCGACTGGGACTGGGTGCTGCTGCAGGACCAGAGCCAGGTGCCGGGCTTCCCGACGGACAACGCGGACTACCTGGCGAGCCTGGGCGCGCTACCCCCGCTCGACGCGATGATCGCGGGAAAGCACGGCAGCACCGTGCTGTTCATGACCTGGGGCCGGCTGAACGGGGACGTCGACAACCCCGACCTGTACCCGGACTACGCGACGATGCAGGCCCACCTGGTCGAGGGCTACACAGCCTACGCCGCGACGGTCACCACCCCCGACCGCACGGCCTACATCGCCCCCGTCGGCCTCGCTTGGCAACACATCTTCGACGCCGACGTCGCCAGCGGCGCCGACCCAACCCAGCCCGGCACGCTCTTCTACGCGCTCTACTTCGACGACGGCTCACACCCCTCCCCGCTCGGCAGCTACCTCGCTGCCTGCGTGATCTACGCCACGCTCTCCGGGGACGACCCCACCGGGCTGCCCGCGCCCGACACCGTGCCTACCGACGCCGTCGCCCAGCTCCAGGAAGCCGCCCGCGCCACGGTGTTCGACGAGACGCCCGGCTACGCGTACCCGTGGCGATCGGACGACACGGGCGCGCCCGACACCGGCCATGACACCAACCCAGACTCCGCGCCAGACTCGGCGCCCGACTCGGACTCGGCGTCCAACTCAGACTCCGACGACTCCACGCCACCGACGGACTCGGCGCCCGTTGACGAAGCGGGCTCGTGCGGCTGCGCGAACCCGGCCCCGGGGGGCGCCGCGCTCACGCCGCTATGCGTGCTCGGGCTGCTGCTCCGGCGGCGGCGGTTGGCCGGCGCGGCTCGGTAGTACCCCGCCGGGAGCATGCTCGCAGCGCTTGGTTCAGAGGCGCTCGCACGCTTGGTAGTACTGGATCTCCGGAAAGTACGCGTCGGCGAATTGCCCGGGGCACACGTGGGTGTGGTAGCGCCCGGTGAAGTACACCGTGCCGTCTGCGCCTACGATGTCGCCGAGGTGCCCGTTCTGCGCGTCGAAGTCGGCGCTGCTTGGCGTCGAGCCATCGAGCTCGGTGCAGCCGAGCACCACGGTGCCGTCGCACATGATCCCGTAGAGCTCGATCTCGGCAGACCCCGCCACGTTGGTGGTCGCGTACCCGTTGTACACCATCACCGCGAGCTGGCCGGGGTTGGGCGAGTGATCGTGGTACACGCCCTGCTCCTGCGGGTGCCCGTCCCAGCTGTCGAACGTGTATTGCTCCTCGTCGATGTCGTCGTTCGGCCCCGCCGCCCCGCTGAAGAGGATGACGCTGTCGAGCCCGACGCCCGCGGCGCCCCCGGCGAACTCGTGCTCGCTCGTACCGCCGACCCCGTCGACCATGTCGGTGGTGACCGTGATGCCCTTGGCCGCCGGCGCGTCCGGGATCCACACGTTGGTGTCTTGCGTTGCGATGGTGTTCGGGTTTGCGTGGTATTCCCCCCCGCGGTCGTCCCAAGCCTCCCAGTTTGGATCCCCCTCGGGGTAGTACGCGCTCTTGTGCGGCGGGAGCCCGTGCGTGTGGATCTTCACCCGCTCGCCGTCCACGTCGATCTCGGAGCACCGGAAGTAGGCCGAGTAGAACGCCGCTACGCCTTCCCCCACCGCCGTTGTGCAGCTCGAGAGCGTGAGCTCCTGCGCTGCGCCGGTGTCGGACGTGTCGCCGGTGTCGGACGTGCCACCGGTGTCGGTGTCGAACTCACCGGAGGTGTCGACGTCGCTGCAGGCAAAGAGGACGAGTAGGAGCATGCGCCGAGTATAGCCCGCCCCATCCTCGGACCGGCCGCGACCCAACCCGGCGCGGGCTCACATCACACGCCGGAGAACTGCACCCCGTCGAACAGCAACGACGGCGAGCGAACGCCCGAGTAGACGTAGGGGTCGTCGGCGGCCTCTGCGAACTGGTGGAAGATCTCCAGCACGCTGCCCGAGAGGTTCATCTCGGACAGGTTGGCGGTCGCCACCCCGTGCTCGTACAGCACGCCCTGGATGCCGTAGCTGAAGTCGCCCGTCAGCCCGTTGCCGTTCCCGCCCAGGAAGCCCGTCACCACGATGCACTTTGGCAGCTCGGCCAGGATCTGCGCCCGGCTGCGAGCCCCCTTCGGCACCACCCAGTTGGACCGGCCCCCCGTGGTCGGCGCCATCCCGAGCTTCCGCGCGTAGTACAGCGAGAGGTAGTAGTTCTGCAGCACCCCGGCCTCGACGATCGGCATCGGCACGGCCTTCATCGCGTCGCCATCCCACGGCCGAGAGCCGAGCCCACGCGGGATCGTCGGGTCGTCGTAGAGCGAGAACTTCGCGTTGCCGATGGCCTCGCCCTTCTTGCCCGCGAGGCAGCTCCGCCCCTGGTGGATCTCAGCGCCCGAGATCGGACCCCCGAGGGTGCCGAGGATGCGCCCGGCAGCGTGGTTCTCGAGCAGCATCGGGTAGCGCCCCGACGCGATCGGGCCCGATCCGAGGCGCTGCTCGGCGCGACCCCATGCCTCCTCCGCCAAGTGCTTCGGCCCGGGGATGTCCGCCCAGTGGTTCGCCCCGTAGTAGCTGTACGCCTCGGGCCGACGCCCGCCGGGCTCCTCGAGCGTCATCTCGACGCTCATGCCGAAGCCCGTGCCGCGGTGCTCGCCGACGAAGCCGTTGGTCATCACCCGCACGCTCTCGCTCGACGAGTCCCCGAGGCCGACCGTCGCGGACACGAGCCGCGACCGGCTTGGCAGCGCGTCCACCGCGGCCTCCAGCTCCTCCGCGAGCTGCCCGCGCCGCCGGGCGTCCAGGCTGGCCCAGCCGACGTCGACCTGGTCGAGCACCTCGTCCGACGTCCCGCGCCCACACAGCGCACCATCCGCCTGCCGCCGCTCCACCTCGGGCTCGAGCGCCCGCGTGGCCTCCACCGCGCGCTCCAGGAACGCGCGGAGCGCCGAGGGCCGCATGTCGGACGTCGCGTGGCTCGAGAAGCGGTCGCCGACCAACAGCGAGACCGAGAGCCCGAGGCTCGTCGCCCGCTGCGCTTGCTCCAGCTTCCCGGCCCGCCGCTGCAGGCTCACCTCGGTCGACCGGGACACGCTGCAGCTCACCTCGTCCGCGCCGAGGCTGCGCGCGAGGTCGTGCGCCTCGGTCGCGACGTCGAGCAACGGCCGGCTGTTGTCGTGGGTGTCGACGCTCACGAGGCACCCCCAACCGACAGCTTCTCAACCTTGACCGTCGGCATTCCTTGGCTGACCGGCACGCTCTGCCCGTCCTTGCCGCACGTCCATCCCCCGATGTCGATCTGCAGGTCGTTCCCGACCATCTGCACGGTCTCCAGCACCTTCGGGCCGTTCCCGACGATGTTCACGTCCTTGATGGGGCGCGTGAGCTTGCCGTCTTCGATCAGGTAGCCGTGGCGCACGTAGAACGCGAAGTCGCCGGCGCCGATCTGGACCTGGCCGTTCGAGAACGTCGAGCAATAGATGCCGTTCTTCACCGACGCGATGATCTCCTCCGGGGAGTGCGAGCCGTTCTCCATGTAGGTCGCGCGCATCCGGGGCAGCACGGGCGAGCGGAAGCTCTCGCGGCGGCCCGAGCCGGTGGGCTTGACCTTGTAGTGGCGCGACGAGATCTCGTCGTGCAGGTAGCTCTTCAGCACGCCGTCCTCGATCAGGACGGTCTTCTCCGCGGGGTTGGCCTCGTCGTCGGTGTTGATCGACCCGCGGGCGAACGGCAGCGTGCCGTCGTCGACGACCGTGACGCCCTTCGGCGCGATGCGCTGCCCGAGCTTGTCCGCGTAGATGCTTATGTTCTTGCGGTTGAAGTCCGCCTCGAGCCCGTGCCCGATCGCCTCGTGCCGCAGGATGCCCGACGAGCCGGCCCCGAGGACGACGGTCA
>CALQBK020000269.1 GCA_943328795.2 Bifidobacterium breve | reverse complement strand
GGCGCCACACCGACGCCGCCTGGCGCCGCACCCACGCCGCCTGCGCCCACGGCGCCCGGCGCCCCGGAGGTCGTCCCAGGTCCGGTCGGCGCACCCGGCCCGGCTGCTGGGCCGCCCGGCCCACCCGCTCCCGGACCGCCCGGGCCCCCTGCCCCTGGCGCTGCGGGCCCTCCGGGTGCTGGCGTCGCCCCGGGGTAGCGGGGAAACGTCACCCGGCGGGCGGCACCGAGTCGAACAACACGCGGTCCACGTACATCTCGCACCCGAGCGGCATCGGGAACGCGGCGACCGGCTCGGTGCGCGCCCCGAGCAGCTTCTCGACCTCCCGCCGCCACGCGTCCGTGTCGCCGCGCCCCTGCGAGAACCGCGAGCAGGGCTGCAGCACCAGCACCGTCTTGATTCCCCGCGCGGCGCGTATTGCGGAGGGCGGATTGTCCGGCGCCGGCGGCGGCCCCACTCGCGGGGGCCGAGCTTGCGGACCCCACTCCGCCCCCGTGATCCCGGCGAGGCGGCCGGCGGCCTCGAACGTGCGGCCCTGGATCCAGAAGTCCTCCCGCGCCTGCACGATCACGTCGCACTCGTCCCCACACTCCGTGCGGATGGCCTCGAGCGACGCGTAGAAGCCGTCCAGCCCCAACGCCGGGGGCACGCGCAGCACCTCCACGCGCTGCCCGGCGACGTCCACCGTCCACGTCACGTCGGGGTTGCCCTCGCGCTGCCGGACGGCCGACTGCACGGGCGGGCCGTTCTCCGCGGCGCCCTGGGCCTGGACGCTCCAGAGTCCGACGGGGACGACGACGCAGACGAGCGCCCAACGCGCGACGGTCGGCAACGCCGACGACGACGCGGCGATCGCCCCCGCGGCGAGCGGCAACAGCGGCAGCAGGTACCGCGGGTCGAACGGCAGCGTAGCCGTCACGGCGGCGAAGCCGGTGGCGATCCCGACCAGCGCCAGGAGCACGTCCCCGCGCACTCTCCGGTGGGCGAAGGGCAACGCGAGCACCGCCAGGACCAGCAGCGCGTCGACGCCGGGAAAAAACGTCCGCGCGACGTCTGCGTTCAGGCGCACGAACACGTCCATCGACTGGGTGCGGGAGGCCTGGATGCCGCTCTCCAGCGCGTACCGCGCCCAGAGCTCCCGCTGCGCGAGCACGTACCAGGGGCCCGCCATCGCGAACGCTGCGCCGCACGCAGCGAGCAACCCGCGCACGCCCCGGAGCGGGCGGACCAGCGCGCCGAGCGCGATCAGCACAGCCCCCGAGCCCACACAGGCGTACCAGGTGTAGACGAACGGCCAGGTCAGGCGGGAGTCCGGTGCGGTCGCCACCGGGGCGCCAGTCACGGCCCACCGCATCGCGTACAGCACGCCCCCGGTAGCGAGGGCCATCACGAGAACGGCCGGCAGGCGCGCCCGTAGCGAGCCGCCCGCGCGCCACAGGCCCAAGAGCACGCAGAGCCCGAACGGCAAGCCAAGGAAGAACAACCAGGCCCACTTGAACAGCATGCCCGCCGCGGCCAGCAGCCCGAGGACCACGCCCGCCCCGACGCGGTCGCAGCGACGCGCGCGCACGAGCGCGACAAAGCCCACGCCCCCGGTGGCGGTGAGCGGCAGGTCCAGCATGTAGTGCCCGGAGTAGCCGACGATCCACGGGGAGAGCGACTGGAGCGCTGCCCACGTCCACGCGGGAGCCAAGCCCCAGCGCCCGCGCGCCAGCACCCAACCGAGCACGAGCGACCCGACCAGCACGAAGTAGATCGCGTACGGCAACGCGGCCGCCGAGGGACGTCCGGCGAAAAACACCGCGGACAAGCCGTACAGCAACGTCGGGTAGGACGACCCGGAGAAGATCATCGACTGCGCTGTCTGCGACCAGCCCGCGGCGAAACGGGTGCCCATTCCCACCGCCGCGACGGCGTGGCTCGCGGCGTCGCCCTGCGGCGGGATCGCTGGCGCGACCGTCGTGAGGAACGACACGTAGCAGGCCGCGGCGGCCAACATCAGCAGCACGTGTGGGACGTCCCAACGCCCCCAGGGACGGACGGCAGGCTCGGGGTCGTTCGCCATGCTCGCGCCTCCGCCGTCGGGTGATACGGCCCGCTATGCCTACCCGTCAACGCCGTCCAACGCAATGCGCGACGCTCGCATGAGCGTCGAGAGGGAAGCGCAGGTCGCGGCGGACGGGGCGGCTAGGGAGCCAACGCCTGGCCGATGGGGCCGGGCGGTGGCGATCGCGCGCGGGCCAGCAGGTGCGGTGCTCTTGGACCTGGTCGGCATCGCGGTGGTGGTGGCGCTGGCGGTGTACGCGTGGCCGCTCACCGTGCTCCCGCCCGGCCTCGACCTGCCGCCCGCGCCCTGGTGGGGCGGCCCCAGCGACCGGCTGCTCGAGGGTCCGGACGCCGCGCAGTGGGCTGAGAACGCGCAGCGGATGGCCGAGGGCGCGTATTCCGAGCTGGATCCACACCGGATGCCGTCCTGGCTGCTGGCGGTCGCCGCGGTCGTACGAGCGGGCACCGGGGTCGTCGTCGCCGGGCACGTGGTCAACCGGGCGATGTTCGTCGGCGCCGCGCTGGGGATGTTCGCGCTGGGTCGAGCCGTCGCGGGGCGCGCCGCCGGCGTGATCGCGGCGAGCATCGTGCTCGCCCATCCCCACCTGCTGTTGAACACGCAGCGCTTCGGTATCGATGCCTCGATCGAGGCGATGCTCCCGCTGGCGATGGCGGCGTCGCTGGGGGCCGGTCGCCGCTGGAGGTGGGCCCTCCCGCTCGGCCTCTTCGTCGGGTGGACGGTGTTCCTGCACCACACGACGCTGCCGTACGTGCTGCCGGCGGTGGCGTTCGCCCTGCTGGCCGGAACACCCGGCTGGCGGCGGTGGGCGGGGGCGCTGTCGTTGGGTGCGGGGATCGCGCTGGTGGTCGCAGGGCTCTCGACCATCCACCCCCTGCCTGGGGCCGACGAGGTGGCGCAGGTCGTGATGGAGGGCGCGCGGCCGGGCTCGACCGGGACCGGGGGCCCGACCGAGTCGGCGACGGCGCTTGCCCAGGGGATCGGGGCCAAGGTGGTCGGCGCGTTGCCCCAGGTGATCAAGGACCTGCGCTTCCAGCTCTGGAACCCACAGGTCCCAAACGCGGCGTTCCCGTTGCTGTTCTGGCTCGGCGTCACCGCGCCACTGCTCCGCACGCGCGTGGGGACCCCGGAGCGCCCGGTCGGACTCGGCCGCGAGCTCGTTTTCAACACCGCGATCGGCGTGGTGCTCGTGGCGTGCTTGGCGCCGCTGCCCGTGCTCACCGCCGTGGGCGCGCCGGCCCGCTACGGGAGCAACTTGACGGGGTTCGCCGCGGTGCTGCTCGCCCGGGGCGCGTTGACCCTGGTCTCGGCGCCCGAGCGTGGCCTCCGCCGGTGGGTGCCCAGCTGGCCGGACGGCTTGCTCGGGGCGGTGCTCGCCGGGGCGTTCGCGTGGCGGTCGGCCGGCATGCCGAAGCACACGCCCCCGCTCGAGGACGGCGTGATCGGCCTCTACGTGTTGAGCAACGCGCTCCAGGAGACGTTCCCGCCCGGCACCGGCGTCGAGTGCCCGCCGACCGAAGCCGTGCTCCAAGCCGGGCTCAAGGCGTGTGGCGCGAGACACTGCCCAGTCGGCTCGGACGACGCGTCGATCAGGGCGTGCCTGCACGCGATCGCGGTGACTTGCCCGGCAGACGGCTACGTCGGCTACGTGTCGTTGCCCGGGCGGGAGATGTACGACCCGAACAGCCCCGGGCGCCCGGCGATGGACGCGTGGGTAGCCGCGCGCTTCCAGCCCGCGAAGCAGGTGAGCTACGGCCGGTTCGCGGCCAACGTGTACAAGCTGCCGGTGAGTGGGATGTGATCTGAGGGGGCGCGGGGCGCCCCCTCCGCAGCCGGCTGGGGCCGGCTGCTACCCCCGCGAGCGGGCTGCGCGATTCCTTCGCTGCGCTCCGGAGCTCGCTTGGCGGCTTGGCGGGGCCCTGTCCGGGCGCCCGCCAACCCGTGCCCCGCTCGGGCAAGCTTCAACCCCGCGAGCGGGCTGGGGCCGGCTGCTACCCTGCGAGCCGGCTGGGGCCGGCTGCTACCCCCGCGAGCGGGCTGCGCGATTCCTTCGCTGCGCTCCGGAGCTCG
>CALQBK020000268.1 GCA_943328795.2 Bifidobacterium breve | reverse complement strand
AGGTGGACGAGCGGCAGATGCTCCACGAAGTCGGCATCCGTTACGAGCTGCCCGAAGAAGTCGCGGAGGAGCTGTCGAACCTGAACGAGCGGCGGTTCAACCGCCTCATGCTCCACGACCTGTTCCGGCCGGACGGCTTCACGGAGGACGACATCGCCAAGTTCCCGCCCGTTGTCTGGGCGTACATCGTCGACTTCGCGAAGAAGGTGGACGCGAACGCGCGGGCAGAGGGTCCGACCATCGCGGCGATCTTCTCGCCTCGGAAGGCACGGCAATGAGGCTCGCATCCTCCATCGCCGCCCAGGAGGAGCGGTACATCGCCCGGCAGGTCGCAGTGCTGCGCGACACGCTCGCCGAGGGGCACGCTCTGTTCTACGCCTTCGACGGCGAGGACGGCGCGACCACGCGGGTCGATGTGATGGGTCCGCTGGCCGTTGCCGCCGCCAACCGGAACTTCCCGGCCGCGCTGGACGTCGTCGCCGAGCGCGCCCGTCCGCTGGTCGGGGACGAGTACAGGCTGCTGCTCGCGCTCCTCGCCACCGTTCGGGAGCATGCGCCGCGGCTGCGTCCGCGGGTGCCGACCGTAGGGATCGCCTTCACGTCATCGGGCACGCCGTCGCTGCCGGCGTTCGCGTCGTGTCTGGGTCTGGGCGACCTCGAAGAATCCTTCGTCCGGGCAGTCGCGTAGCCCCGAAAACTATGTCTACTTGTACCTCCACCTTTGGAGTCTCCCATGCCCATCATCGGCGCTGCCTACCTTCGCTGTTCTGACCCCCGACAAGACAAGAGTATCGAGCAACAACGAGAGGAAATCTCCCGTCGCGCCGCTGCCGACGGCGTGACCATCCCCGACGACCTCTGGTTCATCGACGAGGGGATCAGCGGGCGGTCAGCCAAGAAGCGCGTCGCGTACCAGTCCCTGCTCCGCGCCGCCGAGGCCCAGCGCGACGCTCGGCTCGGACGGGGCAAGGTACGCGTCCAAGGGATGGATCGCCTGTATGTCTGGGCATTTTCCCGCGTCGCCCGGAACATGATGGACTGCCTCAAGGCGCTCGCAACGCTCGACGAGGCCGACGTGGACGTGATCTCACTGACCGAGCCCGACGCCGGCGACAAGTCCTTCCGCAAGTTGATCCGGCCGATCCTCGCGTGGCTGGCCGAGCGGTACTCGGAGGAGCTGTCCCGCAACGTGAAGCGCGGGATGCACAGTCAGGCAGAAAAGGGACACTGGCAGTACGGACACGCTCCGTTCGGGTACGCCCTCGAAGCCGGTCGCCTCGTCGTCACGGACGACACGATGGCAGACTTCGAGACGGTCAAGCGCGTGTTCGCCGAGTACCTGGACGGCCGCGACGGTGGAAAGCGCCTCGCCGAAAAGCTGACGCGCGAGGCGGTCAATCCGCCCGGCCGCGCCGATCTCCCCCGGGAACGCCTCGGCGGCACCTGGCACCGAAAGCACATCCAGCAGCTGCTCACCAGCCCGGTGTACGCGGGCCACGTCGTCTACGACGGCGAGATCGTCGCCCGTGACGCCCACCCCGCCGCCGTCACCGATGACGAGTTCGCTCGGGTTCAGGCGATCCGCAAGCTCCGCGAGCACGCCAAGACCGAGGGCGGCAACGGCCACAACCCGGTCCGACTCGGCGAACGCGGTCTGTTCACGCCGTGGATGCGCTGCGGATCGTGCGGCGGGCGCATCTGCGTGACGGTGGGCGGACGCTCGGGAAAGGCCGACTATTACTACTACGTCTGCGCCACGCGGCAGGACAACCGGGAGAACTGCGCCGGGCTGACAGTCCGCGTCGATGTGATGGACCCCGGCTTGCTTGAGTACATCGCCAGCGAGGTACTCACCCCGGAGAACGTCCGCGGGCTGATCGACCGCTCGGTCGTCGCGCTCGCCGACGCCCCGGACTCGATCGCGGACGACCGCGCCGCGCTGGAGGCCACCATCGCCGAGCTGGACCGGAAGATCCGGGTCGTCGGGCAGTCCGTGATCGACGGCGTCTTTGCTCCCGCCGACGCGAAGGCGCTGAACGCGCCGCTCATCGCCCAGCGCGAGACCGCCCAACTCAAGCTGGCATCGATGCCGCAGCGCCGCGAGCTGCCCGCTGTCGAGAAGCTCGACCCCGAGAAGTTCCGGGCTGGCGTGCTCCAGGCCTGGACCGACAAGCCCATCGACCTACGCCGGGAGGCCCTCGACCGGCTGCTCGAACGGATCACCCTCGATGAGGGCGGGGTGCATGTCCAGTACGCGGTGAAGGCTGAGCCACCGTTTCGTCACCAAGCACCTGCAGGCCCGCCATAGCGGCCGGGATCGTTGATGCTGCCATCGCCGTCCATGTACTCGGCTGAGGGATCGCCGCCGTCGATGGCGGGGCTTCCAGCTGGGAGGGCGTAGGGCGGGTCTGAGGTCATCGAGAGGCCCAGATCCACGGCGTACTGGTTGCCGGAGGTCAGCATGCTCGCGCACCATGGGCTTGTACACTGGTCAGCTAGCGACTCGCCGAACCAGTTGTACTCCAGGACAGGAGCCGTACAATTGGCAAGAGCCTCGGAGGTGCTGCACGTCCCGTCGGCGTTCTGATCGCAGGTGCCGCATGTGCCCCACCCAGCCGTGTCATACATGATGACATTGTCTGCGGTGTTGCCACTGAAGATGTTGTTGCGGAAGTTGTGGTAGGTGGGCCACCATGCGTCGTACACCGATACCTGGACAACGGGCCCCGAGCCGACCAGGTTGTCCACCACCGTATTGTTGTAGAGCATCGACGCACTTGATGGTCCAATGTCCGTCTGCTGGATCAGATTGTAGACGGCCTCGTTCCCAACGACGAGGTTGTTCGAGATCTCGGTTCCTGGTCCGTAGATGAGCACCGCCGCATCGTTTCCATGCAGGTAGCAGCGCCGCACATACGAGTCATCGTTCCCGTCAATTAGCAAGAAGTACGCGAGGGGAGCGCTGTTGTTGTACATCTCACAGTCTTCAACGTGGATCGCGGTCGCGTAGAGCATGACCATGTAGATGTCGGTTGCGTGGGTATCGCGGACCACGAGATGCGAGATCGAGAGTCGGCTGCCGCCAAACACAGTGATGGCCCCCTGCAGGCCGCCGATCACGGTCAGTCCGCGTATGGCATAGGAAGTGGTCGAGTCGTTCGCGGTTGCGAATATTGCCCGTTCAAGATCGGTCGCATCAATTACCACATCCTCCGGATCCCCCGTCTCTCCGTAAATCTCGATCACGCGATCCCCGATCGCCACCGCCTCGTAGTAGGTCCCCGGACACACCTCCACGGATGCCCCGTCCACAGGCGCCGCATCGACCGCTGCCTGGATCGTGTCGAAGTCGCCCGTCCCGTCCTGGCACACCCGGATCTCGTCCACGCGGCCGTCACAGTCGTCGTCTTCGCCGTTGCCCTCGATCTCGGTGCTCCCGGGGTACACATCCGGATCGGTGTCGTCGCAGTCTGACGTGTCCGCCACCTCCACGTGTTGAGTTGCAAGCCCGCTGGCACGGTTCCCCTGCTCCCGTTGCACCTCGGCTGACACGACGGGGGTAGCGCCGCTGGGGTGATCGAAGATCAGGCATGGCCGACCCCGCGGGCGGGTGGGCCCGCGGCTTAGAGGCCGCGGGCCCGTTCCTCCGGCCAAGGTTTGGCCGCCAAACCGGAAGAACCTGCTCTGAGCAGGTCTGCTCCGTAACCCATCCCCGTCTCCACACCTCGACTTCGTGATCGGCGAGTACGCCGCCGGATCGCTCGTGGAGGTGCCGCTGGAGTGTCCTTGGCGCGACGCGGAGGCCCCCTGCGATGTCGTGCAGCACGCGCTCCGGGCCCGGAAGACCGGCCCCGACCACGCGCTCGTCGTGTGCCGGTGCCACGCGCACGGCGCGTGGTTCTCGGTGTACCCGGAGGGGTTCGTGCCCTACGCGCGGCGCCCGCTGCTCGACGTCGCGGGGAGCGGGAGCCCGTCGTACGAGGCGGTGGCACGCGAAGCGGCGGCCGGGCACGCGTGGCCGCGGCTCTCGGACGGGGAGCGGTCCTGGTCGACCCAGCGGCGCTTGATCCGGCGCCTGTCCGAGGCGTTCGGGGCCTTCGACGTCGCGGCGCGCGACGTCGTGGGCATCGCCCTGGGGCT
>CALQBK020000267.1 GCA_943328795.2 Bifidobacterium breve | reverse complement strand
GCTTTGGGGGCTCGCGCCCCCAAACCCCCAGGGCCGGACGGGAAAAGGCGCGCGCAGGGCGCGCCTTTTCCGGGGAGATTCGGCGAGAGCCGAATCTCCCCGGGCCCGCGGGGTTGGGCCGCGGCGCCGGGGGAGCCCGCAGGCGAGGGCCAGCCTTTCTCAAGGAATTCCCTCAACGTGCGCAAACCGCGCTAAGCTTCACCCCAGGCGCCTCCATCCGAGGCGCATGACCCTGTGGAGGGCGCGCCCATCTCCGGAAACCGCCAGACAGCACATGCCGCCGGTGCCGGGACCTCCGTGGCCGACCTCGGCCTCATCCAACGCAAGAGGATCGCATGACCCTCCTCCTCCTCCTCTCCTGCACCTCGCGCCCCGCCGCGGTCCCGGCCGTGACCTTCGGCCCCGCTCCCTCGTTCACCCTCCCCGCGCCACCGCCCCCAGCGCCCGGCTTCGCCCCGGCCGCGTTCGGCGTGCGCGGCCAATCTGGCGCGGTCCCCGCGTCGTTCACGGCGGACGGCACCGCCCACCTTGGCCACCTCGCGGTGCGCACGACGGGCGTTGGCCGGGGCGCCAACCCAACTCCCGCGACGCCCGCCACGCCTACCCTCGCGGACTGCGCGGGCACGCCCTGCGTGCAGTTGGATGCGGCGCCCGGGGTGACCGAGTGGTGGACGGAGCACGACGGGACCTACGAGCAGGGGTGGACGATCCAAGCCGCGCCCACAGGCTCCGGGGAGCTGGTGGTGGACGTTGGGTTGGGTGGCCGCCCCACCGTGAGCGGCCGAACGGCCACGGTCCAACTCCCGGGCCAAGAGACCTGGGTGGTGTCCGACTTGCGCGCGTGGGACGCGACGGGACGGGAGCTTGGCGCACGGTTCGAGGCGACCGTGGTAGGGTTGCGGATCGCGGTGGACGACCGGGCGGCGGTGTACCCGGTGCGGGTGGACCCGGTGTACTCGACGCCGGACTACATCTTGGGCGGGACGGCGTTTGTTGTGTCGGGGGGAGGCGATGTAAACGGGGATGGGTTCGTGGATGTCGTGATGTCGGCGACCGGCTCGTTCGGCGACGGCTACATCTACCTAGGAAACGCAACAGGCTTCGAGAGCGTCCCGTCGGTGGCCTGGCTAGACCTGTTCGCGTACGACTTGGAGGAAATCCCGATCGCCCTCGCCGGCGACGTGAACGGCGATGGCTACGACGAGGTGATCGCGAGCGGGGACGTCGCGGAGCACGTGTACGTGTACGCGGGGTCGTCCACCGGGTCAGCCCCCGAGCCGACGTGGACCCTCTCTGAACACGCTGGCGCGGGGCCGGACACCTTCCCGGGGCCGGTCGCGAGCGTCGCCGCCGCCGGCGACGTGAACGCCGATGGCTACGACGACGTGGTGATCGGGGTGGCCACGATGGACAGCACGCCGGGGTACGCGACGGTGCACCTGGGGTCGAGCGCAGGGTTGGTGGACAACGGCGGCGACGCGGTGCTCCACGCGGACAACGCCGCGGCGGGCTTGGACCTGTTCGGGTGGTCGGTGGCCGGCGCCGGGGACGTCGACGGGGACGGCTACGACGACGTCGTCGGCGGCGGCAACGGCGGGTTCGTCACGGTGTTTTACGGCTCGGCCAGCGGCCCCTCGGACAGCCGGCGGACGACGCTGGAGACGGACGGCACGGCGTGGGACGTCGCCGGCGCGGGCGACATCGACGGAGATGGTTACGACGACGTGCTCGTGGGCGTCCCCTTGGGCGACTACCCGTGGGAGGACGAGACGGACGAGACCGAGTACGGGGTGGCCCTGCTGTTCCGGGGCGGGGCCGCGGGCGTGGAAAGCGCCCCCGCGTGGCGGCGGGACGGCGCCGCGGCGGGCGACCGGTACGGCTTCGCGGTGGCCGGCGCCGGGGACTGCAACGCCGACGGGTACGACGACGTGATCACAGGGACGGAGCAGGTCCCCGACATCTTCTTGGGGTCGGCGGCGGGGGTGGCGGGCGAGCCGGTGGCGACCATCTACCGGGGCGGCTACTCCTTGTCCGGCGCCGGAGACGTGGACCAGGACGGCCTTGACGACGTCATCGTCGGTGGAGGTCGAGTCTACCTGGCCTCGACCTTCCTCGACACGGCGAACGCGGATCCCGACACCGGCGGCGATACCGACACCGACGCGGACACCGATACCGACACCGACACGGACACGGACACCGACACGGACGCCGATACCGACGCGGATGCCGACGCGGATACCGACACCAGCGCAGACACTGGCGGCGACACTGGCGGCGCAGGTAGCGGGTGTGCGGGCGGCAAGGGAGGGTGCGCGACGGTGCCTGCGGAGCGATCGACAGGGATGCTCGTCGGGATAGTCGGGATCCTCGCCTTGCGCCGCCGCAACTCCACCCGACGCTGAACGGAGGTCCCGTGGCCGAACAAGAGCTCTACGATGACTTTGCCAATGTCCGCGACGAACACCCCGACGAGCACGGGGTGCTCCAACCCGGCGCGACCGGCAACGGACAGGACGACGACACCGCCGCCATCCAGCGCGCCATCGACAACCCCGACGGCAAGCCCGTGCTGTTCCCGGCAGGGGACACGGACCCGGTCAATGGAGGCCTCCTTTCCTACGTCATCACCTCCCCCCTGCGGTTCACCCACGAGGGGCAAGGCTGCCTGTTCCTCTCAGGCGCCCAGATCCAGCTCAAGTCGGACGAGGCGAGGGTGGAGATCCTCGCGCCGTCGCAGTCGTTCACCGCGCTCAGCATCCAGGCTGGGACCGACGGGACGGACAACGCCGTGCCGAGCCCCGCGTGCCTGGTGATCGAAGGCGCGGACGACCTGCTGCTCGTGGACGTCTACGTCGCGTGCATCACCGCCACCACGCTGGTGCGCGTGCGCGACAGCGCCCGGGTCACGTTCAAGGGGGGCGACGTTTACGGGGTGGCCCAGGGAGGCGACAACACCGGGGTAAACCTCGGCGCGGGGGTCACCGGCTTCAGCGCGGGCGCGATGGCGATCCACGAGCTCGCGCGCGGGCTCGTGCTCGAGGACGGCGCGCAGGACGTGTCGCTGCGCGACTGCACGATCGAGGCCGAGTCCGAGGCGATGATCGAGGTGCGTGGCCTCGTGCGCGGGCTGTACGTCTACGGCCTGCACTGCGAGGCCGGGACGGCGAGGGGGGCACACCACTTCGTCGTGGTCAAGGAAGCCGGCGGCGTACGCGGCGGCGTGTTCCTTGGCTGCGAGTTCGGGGCCCTGAGTACGCGCTTTGTGGAGCCGCCACGACGGGTGTTCGTGATCGACGGCGAGTGGACCGGGGTGAACGTCCTGGGGTGCTTCCACAACGGCGGAAAGGAGGAGAGCTCAGCGCACGCGGTGTGGGCGATCGGGGCCACCGCCACCGTGTCCGACTCCTGCGACGCGTGGAATGACTGGGACAACATCGAGCTGTTCGACGGCGCGGGGCGGCTCCCGGTGTTCACGCGGGACGGGGAGCGGGGGCTGCAGATCAGCGCCGAGTCGGTTCAACTCGACTCTGCGAAGCTCGGGTTCTTCGGCGCCACGCCCGTGGCGCGTGGGCCCGCCTACACGGTCCGCCAATCCAACGCACGCGACCTGCGGACCGACTCCGTGGAGGCGGTCCTGTCCACCCTGCTGCAGGACCTCGGCCGGCTCGGCATCGTCGAGTGCAGGGTGCTGCGGTGATCACCCTCGGAGGGGCGGTCCCAAGGGACCGCGTTGAGCACGCTCCTAGCTTTGGGGGCTCGCGCCCCCAAACCCCCAGGGCCGGACGGGACAAGGCGCGCGCAGGGCGCGCCTTTTCCCTAGAGATTCGGCGGGAGCCGAATCTCCCCGGGCCCGCGGGCTTGGGACTCGGCGCCGGGGGTAGAGCAGCGCTCGGTTGCGCGACGCGGGGTTGGGCCCGGGCGCGAGGGTAGAGGACGGGGGGTTGGCCAAAGGAGGGGCGGTCCAAGGGACCGCGTTGAGCACGCTCCTAGCTTTGGGGGCTCGCGCCCCCAAACCCCCAGGGCCGGACGGGAAAAGGCGCGCGCAGGGCGCGCCTTTTCCCTGGAGATTCGGCGGGGGGCCGAATCTCCCCGGGCCCGCGGGCTTGGGACTCGGCGCCGAGGGTAGAGCAGCGCTCGGATGCCCCGAGCAACCGCTCTCCACCCATGCCCGGGTATCCACCGCGCTCGGTTGCCCCACGCAACCGCTCTCCACCCATGCTCGGGTATCCACCGCGCTCGGTTGCCCCACGCAACCGCTCTCCACCCATG
>CALQBK020000266.1 GCA_943328795.2 Bifidobacterium breve | reverse complement strand
CGGGACGCTCGCTGGCCCCCTCCCGCGCCGTTCCCCGCAGGGTCTGGCGGAGCCGACGTCTTCGGCGGCTTCGTCAGACCGTGCCTTGGAACGGCGCAAAAGAACCGCCGATGCCGACGCGAGGTGTGCCGAGCGTCGGCATCGGCGGCCACTCGGAGCCCGCAGATCAGCGGAACAGCTCGCGCACAGCGGTCCGAACGACGTTGGGCAAGTCTTGGTAGGTCAACGCCCGGAAAACGCGCCCGCGACCCGCGGCGGCCATCGCGTGGCAGGTGCGCGTGCCCTGCGGGTTGTGGTGGCCGAGGTGGACCACGTGCAGCCGGGGGAAGCGGGCGGCTACGCCGACGGGGTCGCCGCCGACGTTCGCGCAGCCGTCGGTGAACAAGAGGCCGACGCGCTCCCGCCGGCGGGACGTCGCCAGCTCACGGCAGCCCGAGACGAGCCCCTCCTCGATGTTGGTGTACCCCTGCGCGGGGACCTCCAGGACGCGGCGCACGAGCTCGCGGAGCGACACGGCCTCGTTGACGCGCACGAGGCGATGCGCGTGGGTGTCGAACGCGACGACCGAGACGTGCTCCAGCTTCATCCTCAGGATCGCGGTCGCCAACGCGACGAGCGCGATCTTCTCCCCGGTCATCGAGAGCGACATGTCCAGGATCGCGACGACCTCGGCCTCGCGCGGCTCGACCCGGGTCACGGCCAGCGCCGTCCCTCCCGCGTGACGCTGCTCCAGCGTTCGCTCGAGGTCCAGGTCTCCGTCCTCGGGCCACGTCCCCTGTAGGCGCCGCGTCGGGCGGGCCGCGTGACGCACCATCTGTCGCGCGCGCTGCAGGATCGTGGTGATGGCGGGGGCGAGCACCCGCTGCCGGTAGACCGGCCCCGGCAGGCGCTTCTGCAAGCGCTTCAGGTCGCGCGCGGCGTCCCACCCGGAGAGCTGCGCGAGCTCGGCCTCGACCCCGGGGGGCGCTGGCGCCGGGTCCCCGGGGGCCCCCTCGGGCGTTCGCTCGGGCGGTCCGGCGGCTTGGGGCTCGCCGGACCTCAGCGTTTTTTTGCGCTTGGTTCCCCGACCGCGACCTCCTGCCCTACCCGCTCCCCGAGGTCGGCCAGCACGCCGGCGACCGAGGTGCCGTGCGGATCTGCGAGCTCAATCCGCGTCGGCAAGGCGAGCAACGCGGCGCGGAGGATCGCGGCCCGCGTCGACGACGCGGCCTCTGGCAGGTGCTGCGCGATCTCGGCGATCGCGATGGCGGCGCGAACGCTCGCGCCGCGGCGGATGCGGGGGTCGGACCGCGTCGCGCGGACGAGCGCGACCGCACCAGCCACGAGCGCCGCCGAGGGGCTGCCCGTCACGTTCGCAGCCACGATGCAGCGCTCGTCCTCCTCGGACGCGTGGTCGAGTCGGACGAGCTCGAACCGGTCGAGCAGCGCCTCGGAGAGCGCGCCGGTCGCGACGAACTCCGCGGGGTTCTGCGTCGCAACCACCGCGAACCCGGGCGCCGCGCGAACTTCGCCGAGCATCGGCAGGATCAAGCTGCCCTCGTCCATCGCGGGCAGCAGCACGTTCTGCACGCCCTCGGGCATGCGGTTCAGCTCGTTGATGAACAGCACCGCCCCCTCGCGCATCGCCCGGACGAGGGGCCCCGGGAGGAAGGCCTCTTCGAGGTAGCCGCGCTCCAACACGAGCGGCGGGTCGAACTGCCCGACGAGCTTCGACTCGGTGTAGCGCCCGTCGCCGTCTACCCGCACGAAGCCGCGCGCCAACGCACCGCACACGGCCCGGGCGAGGGCCGTCTTTCCGACGCCGACCGGGCCCTCGAGCAGCACGTGCCGACCGCCGGCCAGGCACGCGTGGACGGAGACGAGCTCCTCGTTGCGGCCGACGAGCGGCTCACGGGCGACCGGCTGGCCAACGGTGGACATGGGCTTTTGGATAACCCCGGCAGCGCGCAGCAACGACGCGGGCGCCGGGGCGGTTTCTAGATATGGGCGCGGCCGAAGAGGAGTCGTTGATGTTGGACCGGGTTCCTGTGGTGGATCTCTCGGATTTTGTCGACCCCAATCGCCGTCCGTTGTTCATCCGAACGCTGGGTGAGGGCCTCGAGCGGTTCGGCTTCGTCGCTGTCACCGGACATGGCATCCCCGCTGACCTGTTGGAGCGAGCTTACGCGATCGCCGAGTCGACGTTCGCGCTGCCGGAGGACGTGAAGCGCAGCTACGAGACCCCGAAGGACGGTCGGCAACGCGGGTACACGAGCCTGGGCGTGGAGCACGCGAAGGATCACGCCGTCCCGGACCTGAAGGAGTTTTGGCACGTCGGCCGTGAGCTCGGCGCCGATCACCCGCTGCACGTCTCCGGCCAGGTCCCCCCGAACCAGTTCCCGGGCGAGGTGCCCGCGTTCCAGGCGACGTACCTCGACCTGTACAACGCGATGGAGACCTTCGCGAACCAGCTCCTGGACGCTGTCGGGCTCTACCTCGGGCTCGCGCCCGGGTTCTTCCGCGCGCTGACGCACGACGGCAACAGCGTGCTCCGGATCATCCACTACCCGAGCCTCGGCGGGCCCGTCCCCGAGGGTGCGATCCGGGCCGCGGCACACGAGGACATCAACCTGTTGACGGTGTTGCCGGTCTCCACGAAGCCGGGGCTCGAGCTGCTGACGCGCGATGGCGAGTGGCTCGCCGTCGAGGTGCCGCCAGACACGATGGTGTGCGACACGGGCGACATGATGCAGCTCCTGACGGGGCGGCGGCTCCCGGCGACGACCCACCGCGTCGTGAACCCGCCGGGCCAGGACGCGGGTGCGCGGCTCTCGATGCCGTTCTTCCTGCACCCGCACCCCGACGCGGTGCTCGCGCCGATCGCCGGCGACGCGCCACCGGTGGTCACCCGGGACTTCTTCCACGCGCGCCTCCGCGAGATCGGCGTCGAGCCCTCGAAGTCGTAGCGGGCCCGGGTTAGCCCAGGATGTGCCGCACGCGGCCCCTCCTGGGCTAGTTTGTTCTGCTTCGCCCTGCTTCCTTGGCCATACCGGGGCGAAGCGAGCGCCCAAATTGCGCGCAGCGGCTGCGCCTCGCGCACACTTTGGGCTAGGCCACCGCCCCCTTCGCCCCCTGGGCCACCAACATGGCGCGGACCTCCGCCGAGGGCACCGCCCGTGACCAGAGCCAGCCCTGGCCGTAGCCGCAGCCGAGCCCGACCAAGATGTCGGCCTGCGCTTGCGTCTCGACGCCCTCGGCGACGACGTGGATGTCGAGCCCTCGCGCCAGCTGGATGATGGCGGCGACGATGCTGCGGCGGTCCGGCTCGTCGATGGGGCTGATGAAGCTGCGGTCGATCTTGAGCCCGTCGAACCGCCAGTGGTGCAGGTACGAGATCGACGCGTACCCGGTGCCGAAGTCGTCGAGGTGCAGCTGGACCCCCGCCTCGCGCAGCACCTCCAGCGTGCGGCTGACGGTGTTTCCCTGCCGCAAGACGCTCGTCTCGGTGACCTCGATGTGGACGGCGGACGTCGGCACGCCGTTGCGCTCGATCACCGCGAGGATGCCGGCAGCGGCGTCGCCCTCGGACAAGTGCCGACCGCTGAAGTTCACGTGCAGCCAGATCCCGTCGGCCAGGCCACGTCGGCGCCAGTCCGCGAGCGCGCTGCAGGCCTCCTGGAGGATCCACCACGTCATCGGCACGATCTGGCCGGTCTCCTCGGCCACCGGGATGAACTTGTCGGGGGGCACCATCACGCCGTTGCGCCGCCAGCGGACCAGGGCCTCGAACCCGCAGATCTTGAGCGTCAGCAAGTCCAGGATGGGCTGGTAGTGGACCTCGACCTCGCCCCGGTCCACGGCGCGGTGCATGTCCCGCTCGAGTTCGAGGCGCAGCACGGCCCCCGCGTGCATGGCCTCGGTGAACACGCAAACGCGGCCACGTCCGTCCTGCTTCGCCCGGTACATCGCGGTGTCCGCGTCACGCAGCAAGTCGAGCGGATCGGTGTAGTCGCACCCGCCCGGGGCCACGCCGACGCTCGCGGATGCGACGACTTCGTGCCCCATCACCGAGAGCGGCGCGCGGACCACGTCGAGCATGCGGCCCGCGAGCGCCTCTGCCTGCGAGACGCCGAGGTCATGTGCGAGGACGACGAACTCGTCCCCTCCGAGCCGCGCGAGGGTGTCCGACGGGCGGACGCACCCGTCGAGTCGCCGGGCGATCTCCCGCAGCAGCTCGTCCCCAACTTGGTGGCCGAGGCTGTCGTTCACCGTCTTGAAGCGATCGAGGTCGAAGAACAGGACGGCGAACGGGCGGCCTGGGTAACGCCGGCCCTGGGCCACGGCGTGGGCGAGCCGGT
>CALQBK020000265.1 GCA_943328795.2 Bifidobacterium breve | reverse complement strand
CTTCGAAGGCGAGGTACAGCTCGTCCCGGCCCTCGAACGCCGGCGCCTTGGCGAGCGCGCGCCGGGCCTGGATGAGCAGCAGGTCGCTCGCCAGCCCGGCGATCGCGTCGGCGACCTTGGCCTTCCGCGCCTCCCAGGTCGCCCCGCCGAGCCGGTCCAGCTTGGGTGGGGTGGCGTCCGCCCCCTGGTAGGGTGTGACCAAGTCGAGCCGGTGGATTGGGACGTGCAGTCGCGCCCCGTCTTTGTACTCGATGGTGACGAAGTCCCCGTGCTCCACGCCGGCCGGCGTACGGGAGATCCCGACGAACCGGCCGATGCCATGGCGCACGTGGACGAGGAACTGCCCGGGTTGGACCAGCGCGAAGCTCTTGCGCTGCGCCTCGCGGAAGCTCCGCCCGCGCGGGCGCGCAGCGGCCTCCGGTTCACCGCCCAGGCGCGCGCCGAAGATGTCGTTCGCGGTGATCCACGCCTGGTCCTCGGCGACGAAGCCCTCGGCGAGCGGCCCGGCGACGATCCCGATGCTGCCGGGCCCCGCGGCGTGATCGACCCGCGGCACGTCTAGCCCCGCGTTGTGCAGCATCGCGACGACGCGCTCGACCCGCGGCTCCTGGGCGACCAACGTGACCGCGCGCCCTTCGCGGACCCAGCCGCGCAGGCGCTTCACCACGGCGGCCAGGTCTGCGCCCGCCTGGATCTTGGGCGCGACCGCGATCGTCGGCGCCTCGGGCAAAGGCACCTCGGTCAGCGCGACCAACCCCGCGAGGTCGACCTGGGACGCGGCGAGGTACCGATCCTCGGGCCGAACGAGCGGCCGCTCGACCGGCGGGATCGCCGTCCACCGCGCCTTCACCTGCTCCGCGGCAGCGACCAGCTCCGCGCGAACCCGCTCGGGCTCCCACGCGTACAGCGGGCGGCGCGGCTGGACCGTCCCCACGTCGACCAACGCCGGGAGGTAGTCCTCCGCCCCCGAGGTCCACGCCCCGTCGCGGAGCTGGCCCACGACGCGCCTCCAGGTCTTGACCAGGCCCGGCGCCTCGTCCGCTCGCTCGTGCATGACCGTCTGCGTCCAAGCGGCCGCCCGCTCCGCGGTGGCTGCGGTCAACACGGCCTCCCGCATCGGCAGCAGCGTCAGCGACTTCTGCTCGCGGCCCTTCACCTTTCCGTCGGGGTCCCACGTGCGAATCGCCTCGATCTCGTCGTCAAAACGCTCGATCCGCGCCGGGAGATCGCTGCCGGCAGGCCAAACGTCGACCACCCCGCCGCGCACCGCGACGGTCCCCGGCTGGTCCACCTGTTGCACGACCAGGTAGCCGCGGGCGGTCAGCCACGTCACGAGCTCGCCGGGCCGGAACGCCATCTCGCGCTTCAGGACGAGGCTCTCGACCGCGGGGACCCGCAAGAGCAGGGCCTTCGCCGGGGCGACCACCAGCGCGGTCTTCGCGGCCCGGGCGCCGATCCGCATCCGCCCGAGCTCGGGATCGGGGGAGATCCCGTCCCACGGCCGACCATCGTCCGCCGGGTACAGGAGCACGCGGGGGGGAGGGGGCTCGCTGGCCGGCCGCGCGGGCTCGCACGCCGCGAAGAAGCGCAGCGTCCGAACCCAGTCGTCCGCCTCGTCCCGGGTTGGCACGATGAGCCAGCCCGTCGCGCGGGAGCGCACGAGGATCCGGGCGGCGGCTGCCGGGCGCAGTCCGCTGATCGCCGCCTCCGGGGGCCGCGTAAACGCGTCGAGGAAAACGCTCACTCGGCGATCAGCCCGACGCGCTCGGGAACGAGGGCCCGGTGCCGGCGGAGCTGTTGGCCGCGGGGGTGGCAGGCTGCGCCTCGCCGTCGGTCTTCTGGTAGAGCGACAGGTAGTACTGCACCATCACCAGGTCGAAGAACGCGAGCACCGCGTAGTCGGCGACCCCGCCCGCGAACATGATGTACCAGCCGGCGTCCTGCGCGTAGAACGTGCCGAACAGCTGCCACGGCAGCCACCACAGGAGCCCCAGCATGAAGGTGCGGAAGATCTGTCCGCGCCGACCGAGCGTGAGCCGCCCAGAGCGGTAGAGCGGCTGCTTCTCGTCCCGGTTCAGCGTCGCGATCGCGTCCACGAACGCGTACTGGAGCCCGAACACGATCGTCGGCAGGATGATCACCTGGCCGAGCATCACGGCCGCGTAGGCCTTGAAGTGGGGGCCGAGCACCGACGAGAAGCGGTCAATCCCGTAGTTGATCGCCCCGGAGAGCGACGTCGGCTGCTTCTTGTGCTCCTGGACCCACAGGTAGATCGTCGCGGGGGCGGCCCACGAGCCTACCACCCCGCCCCAGATCGTCATCGCCACGAGCGCGACCAGCTGCGCGGCGACGAGCATCATCTGCCCTTGCCGGATCGGGTCGGTCGCGGCGTAGTGGCTCTCGATGTAGTCGAACACTACGCCGGTCACGCCGTCTGCGATCAGCGCCCCGACGCCGCCCGCGATCACCGAGATGAACAGCACGATGAAGAAGTTCTGGAAGAACACGCGCAGCGCGTTTCCGACGGCCGTGGAGATGGAGATCCGCATGGCCGCCGGGCTATCAAGAATCGGCCGCGGCGGCGCGCCGCTGGCCCCTGCCTGTCGTCGGTAGAGCGGTTAGCGGTGTGAAATGTTGTCCGCATCGCACACGTTCACCCGTCTCGTCACGACCGAGCTGGCCGCGATCCAGCAGTCGGACCAGTTCTCGGCCATCCTCGGCACCGACGTCGCGTCCGTGTCGAAGCTCGAGGACACAAAGCAGCTCGGGGCGCTCGTCAAGCGCTGGAACCTGCACGCCGGCGGCCATCCCCCGCTCGCGCGCGTCGCGTTCTACGACCGCGGGGCAGACTCCGAGATCTCGCTCGGCCACCGCGGCACGGGCAAGGTCTACCCCTAGGGCGCGTGCCGGAGCGCCCCGACCTCGAGTACGTCGTCCCGATCTTGCGAGGCGCGCTGCGCGGTCGCGTGCTCAGCACCCCCCGCGTGCGCAAGCCCGTCGTGCTCCGAGCGCTCGCGGCCGATCTCGTCGGCCCGGTTCACGACGTCGAGCGTCGAGGGCACACCGTCGTGCTCTCGATCGCGGACCGCGAGCTGATCGTCTCGCCAATGCTCGCCGGCCGGTTCCAGTTGGTCCCGCCGGGGGCCAAGGACCCTGCCGACCTCGCGCTCGCGTGGCCGGTCACCGGCGGCGGCGGTGAGCCCGCCGAGCTCCGGTACCGAGACGACGTGCAGATGGGCAAGGTGTACTGGGTGGCTCGGGGGGAGCTGCCCGCGGGCGTGCCGCCGGTGGGCCTGGACGTGCTGGGGCCGGCGTTTACGATCCCGGCGCTCTCAGCGATCCTCAAGCCGCGGCGGGAGCAGGTCAAGATCGTACTCATGGACAAGTCGGTGCTCGACGCGATGGGCAACGCCTACGCGGACGAGGTGCTCTGGGAGGCGGGGGTCCACCCGAAGTTGCCAGCGTACAAGCTCACCCTGCCGCAAGTCGCGTCGCTGCACGCAGCGATCATCCAGGTGCTCGGGCACGCGCGGGACGAGATCCGGCGCCGCGCGCCCCCGCTCGACGAGAAGTTACGCGACTTCTTGCACGTGCGGGGAAAAGTGGGGCCGTGCGACCGCTGCGGGACCAAGCTCCGGACGTTGGGTGTGCGCGGTCACGACGCCTACTTCTGCCCCCAGTGCCAGTCGGAGGGGGCGAAGGTTGGGATCGTGGATTGGCGGAAGACCCCGTCGGGGGGGTAGCCGGCCCCCCCCACGCCTACAGCGGCCCCGCC
Organism: Bifidobacterium breve; assembly: GCA_943328795.2. Classification (GTDB taxonomy): domain Bacteria; phylum Myxococcota_A; class UBA796; order UBA796; family SXON01; genus CAIUMM01. Next base: position 580 of record CALQBK020000265.1, on the reverse strand, counting down.
TGGAACAGGTCCGCGTAGGTGTCCGTGACGTCGTGGTGCAGCTCGAGCGTGCCGACGGTGAACGACGACGAGCTCAAGGCGTTGCACGTGCTGTCCGCGCAGACCTGCCAGTCGATCGCGGACGTCCCGGTATACGTCGCAGTGGCGCCGAACACGTGCCAGCCGACTGACCGGGGGCCGAGGTCGACGGCTTCGTACGACTCGGTCAGCGCGCAGTAGTGCGAGCTCGCGCAGGCCGCCGAGTAGCCGAGCGCCACGGACGGGGCAGAGCCCGTAGTTGCCTCGTTGCGGAAGATCACCTCGAACTGCTCCGCCGTCGTGTCCGGGTCGTAGATCGCGACGCTGAAGTGGAAGTTCGCCGCGAACCCCGAGTTGGTGCAGAAGAGCTGCGCGTTGTTCGAGCCGCCCGTGTGAAGCGCGCTCGCGCCTTCGAACACCTGCGCGCCCGACGCCGTCTCGTCGCACGTCCCGTCGTTGCACACCCAGCACCCGGTGCCGCTGATCGAGGTGCCAGCGCCAAGCCCCTCGAAGTCCTCGTCGACGAACAGCGACCCAGGATCGGTGTCGGTGTAGGTGTCCG
>CALQBK020000264.1 GCA_943328795.2 Bifidobacterium breve | reverse complement strand
GCCCAACCCGGCCAATCGCGCCAGCGGTAGCCCTGACCCGCACGGCCATCGGACCAACGGGGGCGCAGCGCACGTGCATGCCTGGCCAGGTGGACGCGAGGTGTGCGTGCACCAGCGCCCGCAAGCGCTCGACCTCGGCGGGGGCGGCCGCCGCGAGGTCCGCCTTCTCCGCGGGGTCGGAGGCGAGATCGTACAGCTCCTCGACCGCCGGGGTCGGGGAGAGCAGCCCGCGCGGGGACCGGTCGCCGCCTCCCGACGCGTGCGTCAGGATGTACTTCCAGCGGCCATCGTACACAGCTGTCCGGTCGGGGCCTTCGTACATGCTCTCGGCGTAAAACACCCGCGGGTCGCCCCCGGCCGGCGCCCCCTCGGGGCGACCGGCGAAAGGCTCGGGGAGCACCCGGCCCGTCAAGCCCTCGCCGGGGAGGCCGACCCGGGCGAGCAACGTCGGCGTGATGTCCAAGCTCGAGACCGGCGCGTCAACGAGGCCGCTTTGCCCGGGGATCCGCACGAACAGCGGCACACGCAGGAGCTCCTCGTACAGCGTGTTCCCGTGCATGAACTCCCCGTGCTCGCCGAACGCCTCGCCGTGGTCTGCGACCACCACGACCAGCGCGTCCCCGGGGATGGCCTTGAGCACGCGGTCGAGCGCCTCGTCGAGCCAGTGGATCTCGGCGTCGTACAGCACCTGCATCGAGGCCGGGTGTTTGCGGGCACGGCCCCGGGGCGCGAGCAGGCTGACCGACCGGCGCTCCCCGGTGCCCGACTTGGACAACGGGAGGTCGGTTGGTTGGGTGTACCCGTCGGGAGGCGGGAGGCGCATGGTGTACGGGTGGTGGGGATCGACAAAATGCACCGTCATGAAGGTTGGAGCACCCGGCTCGCGGTGCTCCAAGATCGACGCCGCCTCGGCTGCCCCGTCCCGCGCGCCGTCCCAGTCCGAGCCCGGGTAGCTGACGAAGCGACTAAAGCCGGTGTCCAGCCCGTTGCGGTACCCGAAGAAGCCATTCGCCGAGAGCGCGACGGTCTCGTACCCAGCGTCCCGCAGCCGGCTGGCGAGGGTCGGCACCGAAGCGATGAGCGCGTTGTAGGCGTTTGCCTTTCGCTCGGCGTTTGACTCGCCGCCGGGCGCTTCGCCAACCCGCCTCCCCCCGGCGCCGTGCAGCGTAGGGCCTACCCCCGTGAGGATCGACGCAATGCTCGGTGCCGTCCACGGGCTCGGAGCGCGAGCGTGGGTGTAGACGGTCGCCCCGTTCGCCCAACGGTCGAGCACCGGGCTGGTCGACCGCACGCTGTACCCCGCCGCCCCCAAGTGGTCCCAGCGCGTGGTGTCGAGGATCACGACGACGACGTCGGGGCGCGGCGTGTCCTGCGCAGGGAGCACACGCGGGTCCGCAAAAGCGCCTACCCCGCCGTCGATCTGCAGCACGACGTGGTGCTCTCCGGCAGGCAGGCTACGACGCACCCGCTTCCAGTCCCCCAGCGGAGGGCACGCGTCGCCCTCCGTCTGTTCGTCGACCCACACCGTGAAGCACGGGGTGCCGGACACCGCGCCAATCCCGGTGATCAGCCGGGCCGGAGCGTCCCCGTGGGTCGTGAAGGCCCAGCGGGCACCGTCGCCGCCAACCAACGCGGAGCGCGTGTCCCGGTGGAGCGAAACGCGCCGTACGGCTGGATTGGTGGTGTCACGGACCAACTCGGACGCCGGGACCGGGGGGCCGGGGACCTGCGGTGTCGGAGCGATGTCCACGACGCGCCCGGGGATCGGCACACGCACGGCGTCCGGGTACACCGGCGCCGACCGACACGCGAGGAGCGACGAGAGCAAGGCGCCGAGCACGGCGCCCCCCTACCCCACCCGCTCGAGCACCGCCGCGGCGCCCACGCCGCCCGCCGCGCAGATGCCGAGCACGGCGGTGCGAGCGTCGGTCCGCGCGAGCTCGTTCGCCATCGTCAGTGCCATCCGCGCCCCGGTCGCGCCGAACGGGTGGCCCAGCGCGAGAGAGCCGCCGTGGACGTTCAGCTTCGCCGGGTCGACCTTGCCCACCGCCCCCGGCAACCCGAGCCGCTGCTGGCCGAACGCGTCGCTCTCGAGCATCTTCACCACTGAGAGCACTTGCGCAGCGAAGGCCTCGTGCATGTCGACGCGATCCACCTGGGCGAGCGAGAGCCCCGCGCGCTGCAGCGCCCGCGGGATCGCGATCGCGGGCCCCATGAGCAGCTGGTCTGCGGGGTCGACGCCCACGTAGGCCCACGAGCGGATCGCGGCGAGCGGCTTCAATCCGAGCGCGTTGGCACGCTCCTCGGTCATCAACAGCACGCAGGCGGCGCCGTCCGTCAACGCGGACGCGTTCCCAGCGGTGACCGTGCCGCCGTCCTTCCGGAACGCGGGGCGGAGGGTCGCCAGCTTCTCGACGGAGGTGTCGGCGCGCACGATCGTGTCCGCCGAGACGCTACAGAGCGCCACGATCTCGTCGGAGAAGCGGCCGGCGGCGATCGCCCGCGCCGCCCGGTGGTGCGACTCGACCGCGAACGCGTCCTGGTCCTCCCGCGAGATCCCGTTCCGTGTCGCCATCTTGTCGGCAGCTTCGCCCATCACCTCTCCCGTGGACCGCTCCGCGATCCGCGGCTGCTGCGGCACCAGGTCCCGCTTGATCGACAGCGAGCCGAGCAGCTTGAGGTAGTCCATCGGGCCGGACTTGCCCCGCATGACCACCGGCCCGACCTTGTGCACGAACCCCGCGGGCATCTGGACTGCAGCGTTGCTCGTCGAGTCGCCGCCGCCCGCGATCACCACGTCGGCGTCGCCCCGCTCGATCATCGCCGCAGCGTCGGTGATCGCCTGCAGCCCGCTCGCGCAGGCCCGGGTGACGGTGTGGGCTTCGACCCGCGGGTCGAGCTTCACGTCGAGCACGATCTCCCGCGCGACGTTGGGCGCGTGGCTTGGCAAGATGACGCCGCCCCAGGTGATCGCGTCGATCGCGTCGCGAGGAACGCGCGTGCGCTCCAACATCCCGCCGACCGCGCCAACCCCGAGCGCGATCGCGTCCAGCTGCATGAATTCTGCGAACGCGCGGGTGAACGGGGTGCGCGCACCCCCGACGATGACGACACGGCGAGAGGTAGACATTGTAGTGCCTTGTGAAAGTGATCTTGATCGATTGAACGGGTTCCGACCGGGTTCGGTCCCGCCGAAGACGGCGAGACCGAGACCGCGCGGGCCGGGCACGCTTGAGCCCGTGCGGTCATCTTCACCCCTACGCGCCAATGAAGCTGCCGCCGCAGACGCGGAGCACTTGACCACAAAGCCCAGAAGCGCCTGGGCTGACGAGAAAAACGGCGACCTCGGCGATGTCCTCGGGCAGCCCGCCCTGGGCCAAGTTGGCGAGCCGCCGGGCGACCTCCCGCGTGCCAACCGGGATCGCGTGGGTGAGGCGCGTCTCGATGAACCCCGGCGCGATCGCGTTCACCGCGATGCCGCGGGGCGCGAGCTTGGGGCCCAACGCCTCCACCAAGCCAATCACCCCCGCCTTCGACGCCGCGTAGTTGGTTTGCCCGACGTTCCCGGCGATCCCCGCGATGCTCGAGAGGCAAACGACCCGCGCGCCGTCGACGAGCAGCGGGTCGATCGCGTCCTGGAGGCGCAACACAGCGCCCAGGTTCACGTCCAGGGTGAGGTCCCACACCTCGGGCGGCATGTTGGCCAACATCCGGTCGCGGGTGATGCCCGCGTTGTGGATGACGCCGTCCAGGCGGCCGAAGCGCTCTTGGACGAACGACGCGACCTTGGCGGCGGCGCCGGGCGCAGCGAGGTCGCAGGCAAGGAACACGCCACCGACCTGCTTCGCGACGTCTTCGCCCTCGTCGCACGGGAGGTCGAGCACGACCACCCGCGCGCCCTCCCGGGCGAGCGCCACCGCCGTAGCAGCCCCGATCCCGCGGGCCGCCCCAGTGACCAACACCACGCGGCCGTCCAGTGGGCGTACCCACCGCGGCTCGGACGGGCGGACGTCACCGCCGAGGTGCCAAGCCTGGCCCGAGACGAACGCCGAGCGCGGGGAGAGCAAGAACCGAAGCGCGGGAGCGAGCTGGTCCTCGGCCCCCTCCGCCACCGTCACGAGCTGGCTCGTGCTCCCAAAGCGGCCCAGCTCACGGCCAAGCGACCGGACAAAACCCTCCAACGCGCGGCGAGCTGTAGCCTCCGCGAGCGTGCCTGCGGAAGCGGGCGGTCGACCGAGCACGATCGCGCGCCCGGAGCGGCCGAGCCCACGCACGCGGGGGTTGAAGAAGTCGTACAGGGAGCGCAGGTCGGCCGGGTCCTTCACCCCGCTCGCGTCGAACACCAAGCCCCGGACGTCGTCGGCGGGG
>CALQBK020000263.1 GCA_943328795.2 Bifidobacterium breve | reverse complement strand
GGCTTCGGTCGGCCCGGGCTTTTTTTTCGCCCCCGCGTGCCCGCCGCGCCCTCCAGCTTCCTCCACCAAGCTGTCCGAATTTGCCCTCTCCAAAATCGGACACGAAACGGCCAAAATGTGTCCGGGGGTGGGGTTGACGGTTGGCGTGGGGGGTCAGCCCCCCGCGTTCTTCACGATCCCGTCGATGACCTCGCTGCCGTGCGTCGTGCGGGCGCGCTCGGACACCCAGGTCGGCAGGTCGCCGCCGATCTCCGTCTCCCAGGTGTAACGGATCCGAGTGCGGCCGTTGCCCAGGTCCCACGCGTCATACCCGCCGGCGGCGTGGGGGAGGCGCACTGCGGAGGCGGTCGGCGGCGCGTCCGCGGACTCCGCGGCGTGGAACCGGATGTGGAAGCCCCCGACCGAGCCCGCCGGGGCCGTCACCGCGGCGTCGTCGACCTGGGTGAAGCGGGCGACATAGTCGCGGTCGGTGAGGGGGGAGGGGTAGTCGATGTGGATCCACGCGGTGTTGGCGTCGACCCGCCGCACCTGGTCGACGTGGTCGAAGGTGTCCGGGTAGTGGTCGAGGTCCCGGATCACGGCGACGACGCGGCTGAAGGCGACCGGCGCGTCGGTCTCGGCGTAGCACCAGGGGCGGCCGTCGGCGTCCTGCACGCACGCGATCAGCGGCGCGTCCTGGACGGTGGCCCAGCCGGTCGACGGGGGTTCGGGCCAACTGGCGAGCGCAACGGGGACGAGGAGGAGCATCGACAGCACCATAGCCTGCGATCCAGCCCTTGACGCCGGCGGCGCGCGCCCGGCACCTGGAATATAGTGTCGCGGTCACCCGGGTTTCTCTTGGACGCCGCCCCGCCGCTCGCCGATGGTCGATACCGCCTGCTCCGGATCCTCGGCGAAGGCGGGATGGCCACGGTGTACCTGGGGTTTGACGAGCGCCTGGAGGTAGAGCGCGCGATCAAGGTGCTCTCGCCGAAGCTCGCGGTCCGGGCGGACATCCGCGCCCGCTTCGAGACGGAAGCGCGCACGATGGCGAAGCTGCAGCACCCGCACATCGTGAGCGTCCAAGACGTCGGGACAGACGGCGACCGGGTGTACTTGGTCATGGAGCTGGTCCCGACGGGCAGCCTGATCGACCTGCTGGACCGACAGGGCGCGATGTCGCCCCGGGACGCCTGCGACGCCGTGATCGCCATCCTCTTGGGGCTCCAGGCCGCGCACGCCCGCGGCGTCGTGCACCGCGACATCAAGCCGCACAACGTGTTGGTCACGCCGGACGGAGGGTACAAGGTCGCGGACTTTGGCATCGCCCACGTGTCGGGCGCAGAGCGCAGCGCCACCCGCACGGGGATGGCGATGGGCACGCTCTCGTACATGGCGCCCGAGCAGCGGACGAACGCGAAGATGGTCGACGGGCGCGCGGACCTGTACGCCGTCTCGGCGACGTTGTTCGCGCTGTTGACGAACCAGGAGCCGTTCGAACTGCACGCGGTGGACCACCACGACGAGATCTTCGCGGGCCTGCCGCGGGTGCTGGTCGACATCATGAAGCGCGCGTCCAAGTTCCGGCCCGAGGACAGGTACCCGGACGCCGGCGCGATGATCGCGGCGCTGCGCGATGCGCGAGCGATGCTGGCGCCCAGCGAGCCGCGCCCGGTCGGGGCATCGGGCGGTCACCCCACGCTCGCCGTCGGGGGCGACTCGTACCTCGGCGCGGTGGTCCCCGACCAAGGCGCCCCGCCCGCCGCGGCCCCGATCGCCGTCAGCGGCCGCGGCCTCTCACCCCTCACGATGGACCCTGGCTCGGCGCTGAAGACAGGCGATGGGCGCGGCGGAGAGACCTTCGCCGACCGCGACCCTAAGCCGCCTGATCCGCCCGTCGTGGTCGCCGCGCCCGCGATCCCGGCCCCGGCACCCCCCCGGCCCGCGCAGTCCGCCCCCTCCTTCGTCCAGGATCCGTTCGACGGCGCCCCGCGCACGTCCTCCACCACGCTGCGGCTCGCCGTAGCCGGTGCGCTGTGCGTCGTGCTCGCCCTGGGGGCCTACGGCTGGAGCGCGAGCCAGGCGCCCCCTGTCGACCCGGCGCCCCCGGTCGACGCCCCCGTTGCAGCGCCCACCACGCCGGACCCGGTCATCGTCGCGGCCCTCCCTCCCGCCGGCCTGGACACGCCGCCCGTCGATCCCGCGCCCACCCCCGTCGACCCCGCTCCGAGCCCGGTCACGCCGCCAGTGGTCAAGGCCACCAAGGCCCCTCCGCCCGTGGCGTCGCCGGCGCCGGTCAAGACCCCGACAAAGGCTACGCCCCCGGTAGCCGCCGAGCCTGCGCCCGTCGCGTCGGCCATGCAGACGCTGTCTGTAAACAGCCTCCCATACTCGAACGTCGCGCTGGACGGCAAGGCGATGGGGGTGACGGGCTGGAGCGGATCGGTCTCCGTTGGCAATCACCGCGTGACGCTCACGACGGCGGACGGGCGGAGCAAGACCCTCGAGTTGAACGTCAAGGAAACCGAGCCCAAGCGCTACTGCTGGGACTTCGCTGAAGGAGCTGAATGTTCGCGTTGATCTCCCTGGCCTTCGCGGCCGAGACCGTTGTCTACGCTTCGGGCGACGCCGCTTCTGCGCTCGCACGCGTAGCCGAGTCCGCTGGTGACGCCTCCGAGGGGATGCGAGCCGTGAGCGTCGACGAGCTGATGGCGGGGCGCCCGGCGACGATGGTGAGCGGCGGTCAGCTCACGGTGTGCAGCGGGGCGCCGTCGTCACCCGAGAGCGTGCGGCAGTCCCTCGGGCTCGCAGAGGGCGCCATCAAGTACATGGAGTTCGGGTCGGCCCGCGCCGCGCTGAGCGCGACGCTGCGCGACTTGTCGTGCTTGCAGACCCCGGTGGACCCCGCAGTGGCGTCCCGCGCCTGGTACCTGCTTGGCATCGTGGACGCCGCCGCGGGCGAGCAGGCCGCATCGCGCGAGGACTTCCGCCGCGCCCGGCTGTTCGCGCCGACGATGGCCTGGGACGAGAACTTCGCGCCGAACGCGAAGGCTACGTTCGACGCCATCGCGAGCGAGGCCAAGACCGCCCCGCTGGTGTCGTTGACCGTGCTGCCCGCCCCGGCGGAAGGGACCTTTCGCTTGGACGGCCGGCCGGTGCAGCTGGTGGGCGGCCACGTGGGGGTGTCCTCCGGCGACCACTACCTCCAGGTCGGAGACAGCCCCGCGACCACCTACTCGCTGCGCGTGGATGGCACGACGCCGCCGACCCTGGTGCTGCCGAGCTTGGTGCACTCCGAGGTGCTCGAGTGGGCCGGCGACGGCGAGAAGCGGGCGGCGCTCTCGGCCGTGCTGGTGAGCGCGCTCGGGAGCGAAGGCGTCGTGTACGTGGTGAACTCGCAGGTGGTGTGGCGGGTGCGCCTCGGCGGGAGCGCGTGGGACCTGGTGGCGATGGGCGCTGGGCCGGGGAAGCCCGCGACGATCAAGCCGGCCACGGCCAAGCCGACGCCGGCGAAGCCAGACGCCCCATTGCCAACCGAGCCGGTGGCCACCAGCCCGGCAGCGCGAAAGAAGAGCCCGGTCGGGCCCGTGCTGATGGGGATCGGGGGCGCGGCGGGCGTCGGGGGCGGCGTGGTGTTCTTGCTGGGTGAGCTCGGGGCGCGACAGGTGGTGAACACGGCCATCGCGAACAAGCAGGATCACGGCAGCTACGACCTGACCGACGCGGACCGGGAGGCGTACGTGAAGGGGGGGAAGATGGTCGTCAGCGGCGGCGTGGTCGGCGGCATCGGCGCGGCGCTCCTGGCAACCGGCCTGGTCGTCACCGTCGCCTTCTGACGGCGCCGGTCGTTGGGGTTAAGCGCCCCGGATGACGCTCCGCACCCTCTCGTTCTCCGCCCTTTCGTTGGCCGTCCTCGCCGGGTGCACCGGCAAGGGGGACGACATCGGCCACACCTTCGACTCGGACACCGCGTCGGTCTGCGGTCGGGTCCGCGGGTCCAACGGGATCCTGCTGTTCGAAGACAACGGGGAGACGCTGCGCGCGCCCACGGAAGCGCCGTCCACCACCATCCAGACCTCGGGCGTCACCGGGCCCGTAGGTGGGCCTACGAACATGGTGGCGGTCTACGGCGGCAATGTGCTGGTCTCCACGGACACGGGCTGCAATTGGTCAGAGGCCGGCAGCCTGCCGGCGCGGGGCGACTGGTCGTTGGTCGCCGCCGGCGACCGCGTGTACGCGTTCGACCGCATTGGCAGCTCGGGCGCCTGGTCCGACGACTTCGGGGACAGCTGGACGCCGTTCGACAGCTCCGAGCCGTTCCTGGACCCGCCGACGTGGGACGGCGCGAGCCGCATCCGCGGCGTGCAGTCCCGAGGCGTCGTGACCTCCGAGGATGGCGGAGAGACGTGGTCGCTTGCCGGCACGCCGCCGTTCACCCCCACGGGCGGCTGGGTCAGCCCGACCAACCTGGACCTCGCGGTCATCGCTGGCGACGGGGGGCTCGCGATCAGCCACACCGGCGGCTCGACG
>CALQBK020000262.1 GCA_943328795.2 Bifidobacterium breve | reverse complement strand
CCGTCTGCTTGTCGTCGCCGAACGAGCCACCGTCTGTCGCGAGCGTTCCGAACCGCTGGAACTCGGTCCCGACGTAGACCGAGGTGTCGCGCGGGGAGAGGATCCAGGGGCCCGGCGCAGCGGACGCGTGGGGGAGGGACGCGAGCAGCAGGAGCAAGGGCGTGGTCACCTGGCCCTCTATCTCCGTCGGCGGTCAGAGCGCGGCTTGCTCCTGGGACCAGTACGCCGGCAGCGTGTCCCAGGGGTTCGGGAGCACGTCGTCCGTGACGTACACCCAGCCTACCCCAGCCTCGCGGGCGTGGTCGATCGCGGCCTGCATCGCGCTGGGGTCAGGGGCGCCGTACACCAGGTGCCACAGGCGGGAGGGATCGATCCCTGCGGTCCACGCTGGGGTCGTCCACGTCGCGTAGTCGGTGGCGTCGGACTCGTAAGTCAACAGGACGTCCGCGAAGTCGAGGTAGCTGGCGCAGGTGTCGGTCCCGGGGTTGATCGCGATGAACGCCGTCGGTGCGCTCGCCCGCGCGTGGGCCGAGTACCCCGCGTAGGCATCGTATTCGCTGTCGCAGGTGTCGGTGCCCGGCCCCTCGTCGAGGAAGTACCCAGACAGCGGGTACCACGACGCGTACGTGTCCATCTCGCCGCGCACTTCGGACGCCGGGCGCTCGCCGTACCGGGTCGACACGTAGGCCAGGACGATCACACCTTGGTCCAACGCCGCTTGCACGGCGGAAGCGTACGTGGCGTCGCGCGCGCTCCCCGGCCCGCTGGCGGGGTTGAACACGAAGACCGCGCCGGGGACGAGCGCGGAGCGCCAAAGCGACTCGGCGGCGTCCAGGTCTGGGTAGAAGTACCCGGGGATCGCGAGCTGGAGCGGGGCAGGTCCGGTGTCCGCGTCGGTGTCCGAGTCTGCGTCCGTGTCGGTGTCCGCGTCGGTGTCCGAGTCGGCGTCGGCCCCGTCCGGGTGTCTCTGCTCGCCGGGGTCCGGGGCGTTGCACCCGGACAACGCTGGCAGGAGCAGCGCGAGCCACGCGCCGCTCACCCCACCTCGTACAGGTTGATGTACTTGTTCCCTTGGATCGGGATGCGGCCGAGCGCGGTGGTGCCCTCCTCGACCTGCCGGGCGCCGACCTCGGTGAGCAGCACGCGGCTGCGGTGGGCCGAGAGGTTCATCATCCAACGGGCCAGGTAGAACGGCCCCGCCAGCTCCCAGCCATCCCCGGGGCGGTGGGTCTCGGGCTGGATGCGGGCAACCCCGGGCGCGACGCCAACGGAGAGGCGGTACCCGGCGTTCGCGGTCGCCCGGCGCAGCGCCAACGCGGTGCGAACGGCGCGCCCGACGGTCTCCTTGAAGCCCGAGCTGACGGTCCAGCACACGAGCATCGAGCCCTCGCCGTTCTCCCAGATCTCGCCGTCCGCGTCCCCGATCATCGCGGCCCACTCGTTGGAGAGCGCCGCGAGGGTGACGCGCGGGCTGGCGAGGCTGCGCGGGGGAGGGGACGCCTCCATCGCGAGCACGACCACCGGGGTGGGTGCGAGCGGCCGGCGCTGCACGGCAGGCGCGCCCGCGGCGGACGGGATCTGCTCCTGGACCTCCTTCAAGAACGACGCCAGGTCGTTGTTCGTGGCCCGGTGGCCCTCGCGTACGATCAGCTGCGCGAGCGCCTCGAACATCTCGGTCGCGTTCGCCCAGCGATCGTCGCGGTGCCGGGAGAGCGTCTTGAGCAGGAACTCTTCGAGGTCCTCGGACACCTCGGGCCGGAACGCCCGGGGGCTGGGGACCTCGGCCCGGCGCACCCGGGCGAGGGTCTCGTCCCGGTTGCGGGCCTTGAACAGGCGGCGCCCCGTGAGCAGCTCGTACAGCACGATCCCGAGCGAGAACAGGTCGCTGCGGCCGTCTAGCGGCCTCGCTTCGACCTGCTCCGGGCTCATGTACGCGTACTTGCCGCGGATCACGTCCTGGTTGCCCTGCTGGATCGCCGCGCGCGAGATCCCAAAGTCCGTGAGCTTCACCTCGCCGGCGAACGACAGCAGCACGTTCTGCGGCGAGATGTCGCAGTGCACGACGTTTAGCGGCTTGCCCTCGTGCTCGGCCGTGTGCGCGAACTGCAGCGCCCGCAGCACCTCGCCGACGATGAACAGCGCGAGCGGCACCGGGAACTCGCCCAGCGCGCGCGCTCGCGTCGCCAACCGCGCGAGGTCGATGCCGTTCACGTGCTCCATCGCGATGAACAGCGCGCCGTTGTGCTCACCGAGCTCGAACACCTGCACGATGTTCACGTGCGAGAGCAGCGCCGCGATCTTCGCTTCGGTCTGGAACAGCTCCTTGAACTCGTCGTCCTTCGCGAGCGTGTCCAGGATGCGCTTGATCACGAGGATCTTCTCGAACCCCATCGCCCCGTTCAGCCGAGCCCGGTACACCTCGGCCATCCCGCCCGTCGCGATCTTCTCGAGCAAGTGGTACTGCCCGAATTCCTCCGGCTCCGTCAGCGTGGACATGGGCCCCAAGTATCCCGTGGGCGCCGATGCCGTCGCTCGGCACCTCGCGTCGGCACCGGCGGCTATTTTGCGCCGTTCCAAGGCACGGTCTGGCGGAACCGCCGAAGACGTCGGCTCCGCCAGAGCCTGCGGGGAACGGCGCGGGAGGGGGCCAGCGAGCGTCTCGCTACGAGCGATTTCAGGATGTTGGAGCTCGTTTGTGGGCGCAGGGCCCGGGCTGGCCCCCCGGGAATTTCAGCGCGTGAATTCCCTTTACACGCGCGCCTTCGTATAGTCTTCGGCATGCTCGTCGCGCTGCCCCTGTTCTTGGTCGCTTGCAAGGATCCCACGCCGGAGGACGTGCCTCCGGGCCTCGAGCCGCTCGAGGAGAACGCTGCGGCGTTGCCCGACGACGAGACGGTGAACTTCGTCTCGTCGGACGAGGAAGAGTTCCACAACACGAACGCCCGCGGCCGTGTGAACGCCCCGTTGGCGGACGTCGCGGCCTGTGTCCAAGACCCCGAGGTGGGGGTGGACCGCCGCCGCGTGTTCCAGTTCACGGTCACCGACGGCGTGAACGCGGACTACCCGACGTCGTACGACGTGATCACCGAGGTGCACGACACCATCGACCTCATCTACACGCTCGAGTGGCTGCAGTCGGACCTCGGGGACGGCACCTACGGGGTGCGCTGGTCGAAGCTGGAGGACCAGGAGACGGACTCCAACGCGTTCTTCCTCAACTCGCTGGTCGGGTCGTTGCTGCTCCAGCCGATCGACGACACGAGCACGGACGTCGGCATCATCGAGCACCTCCAGGCGACGTCGACGTCCACCGACGACACCGAGCAGTTCACCGGTGACTTCTACGCCAGCATCCTCGCGTGCTCGCACGGCGAGGACCTGCCGACGTACGAGTAGCGGCCCCCGGGCTCCAACGATGCTGCTGCTCACTGCCGGACTCGCGCTCGCCCACAGCGTCACCTTCGGCGCCCGCCAGCTGTCCGTCGCGTCGGACAGCACCGACGAGGCCTGGGCGCTGCTTGACGGCTGGGGCGTCGCCTACACCGAGGACGCTGGGGGCACGTGGACCTGGGTGTGCGACGAGGCGTTCAGCGCCGGGCCGGTGTACGACGTGCTCGCGCTCGGCGGGGGACGGGCCGCGATCGCGACCGGCATCGGGGTCCTGCGCGTAGACGACACCTGCGGCAGCACGACGCTCTCGGGGCTGCCGGACAACACCTACGCTACGGTGCTGGTCCGCTGGGACGGCGGGATGCTCGCCGGTGTGTTCGGGGCCGAAGAGGGTGGCGTCGCGGCCTGTGACGACACGGCGTGTACGCCGACCGCCCTGTGGGGCGCGGGGGTGTACCCGAAGTCGCTGCGGGTCGACGGCGAACGGGTGTGGGCGACGACGCTGCAGGAGGACACGCTCGCGGCGACGCTGCTTCGCAGCGCGGACGGCGTCACCTGGGATGTCGTTCACACCTGGCCCCTCGGCGACGTCGACCCTGTCGTGCTCGGCGCGGACGGGGACACGCTGTGGGTCTGGGCGGGCGCTCGCGACGTCGACCACGCGCCGGGGCTGCTCGTCAGCCACGATGGCGGCCGCACCTTCTCCAAGGTGCTGACGACGGGCACCTACACCGACCCGGCGCCTGGGTTCGTGCAGGTCGGCGGCGCTACGCTGCTCGGGGTCGGGTACACGCCGCGCACCTGGCGCTCTGCCGATGGGGGGCACACGTGGGCGGACGTGACCGCCGACGCCCCGGCCGTCCGGTGCGGCGAGGTCGTGGGGGACGCCGCGTGGGTGTGTGCCGACCACCTCAAGGACGGGTTCGACGTCGGTCGCACGTCCGACGGCACGAGGTTTTCGCCGCTGGCTTGCCTGGAGGACGCCGTGCCGTCCGAGTGCGCGGCGGACGCCTGCGCCGCGTCGACCGACAGCTACTTCGCGGCGGGGGCCGTCGGCGGGGGGCAATGCGCAGCGGGGCAAGGCGACACGTCCGGAGAGGAGTCGCCCCGCGGGTGTGGGGG
>CALQBK020000261.1 GCA_943328795.2 Bifidobacterium breve | reverse complement strand
TGGATGGAGAGCCCGCCCCATCCCGAGTAGCCGGCGAGGACGGCGCGCTCGTCCGCGTTCGGCGTCCGCTTCTGCGCGTACAGATTCGCGGCCGTCGCCATCGCGACGACGTTCGCCGCGGTGCGCTTCGAGGCGGTCCAGAACTCGGGGATGTCCTCGGTGGGCGCGAGCGGGCCGTTCGCGGCCTGCATCCGGGCGAGGACGGGGCCGAGGTTCTGCTCGATCACCGCTTCGAGCGCGAAGCGGTTCCGGGAGAGGAAGTCGTCGAGGTAGTCCACGTCCACCCCGCGCGGGAGCCGCGTGCGGACGAGCGGGACGATGGCGTCGAGGAGCTGGGCGGCGGCGGTCATGGGGCTACCCGGGCAAGGGGGTTGCGGCGGTCGCCACGCGAGCCTGCTTCAATGCTAAATTGAACCGGTCGAGGAGTCGCCATATGGATCCTGTGATGACGGCCGCCGCCGCCAGCCTCGGAAGTCTCGCCGGGAATCTCGTGAAGTTCCTCGGTGCCGAGGGCTACGCGATGTTCCAGCACATGGCGGAGGGACCGGAGAAGCGCAGCCTGCTGGCGTCGTTCTTCTTTCGGGAGTGGGACGACAGGATCGGCGAGTCGCGGCTTTGGCTGATGCGTCGCAACCCACACTGGCTCACGGCCGAGGGCTCGACGAGAAGCGTCGCGATCAACTTGGTCAGTCCCCGCGCCATGGACGCGGAAACGGCCCACCGCGCGAACCTGATCCTCAACTTCTTCGAGGACATTGAGTTGGCTCGCAAGCGTCAGGCGATCCTTTTGGATGACCTTGGCGAACTGCCACCATCGCTCTATCGTTGGTGGTGCCGCCTCCAGGTGCTCGATGAACACCTGCGACAGGAGGATCCCAGGCGGGGGTGGGACAAGGCGCGCAACCTGATGGGCGAGATCGTCGTCCACTCGCGCCTCGGTGACCGCCCGGGTGCGGAGCCGTAGGCCACCGCGGATGCGCTGGTTGATGCTCATTCCGGCCCCTTCCCGAGCTTCTCCAACAGCTCGCGGTCCCGCTCCGACAGCTCGACCTGGACGGTGATCTTCACGCCCTTGCCGAGCAGGTACGCGCCCCACACGAGAGCCCCGTAGGGCCCCAACGACAGCACGTAGTCCAGGCTCGGCGTGCTCGCGCTCGGCGAGAGCGGGAGCGCCGCCCCGTCCTGCCCGAGCGCCACGGCGCAGGAGACGAGCAGGATCGTCGGCCCGAAGGCGAGGAACCACCGGCTCACGCCCCACCTCCCATCTGGGCCGCCGCCTGCTTGATGGCGTCGGCGAAAGCGTTGACGAGGAGCTTGTCCTTCTCCGGGTCCACCCCCGGAGCCTTGGCCGTGCGCGTGCGCGGGGCCTTCGTGGTCGGCACGTTCTGCGGCGCGGCCGCGGGCGGCCACACCGGCTGCATCGGCACGGTGGGGGCCGGCGTCTCGCGTGCCGAGATGCCTGCGGCGATCTGGTCCGCAGAGCGCGGCGCCTTCCCGATCTTCTGCTGTCCGGCAGCGCACGACTTCGCCGCCCGGGCCGCCGCGAGGGACACGCGCTCGGAGATCCGCCGCAGCGTGGTGACGATGTCGGGCTTCTCGCCGCGCAGGAGCGCGTCGCGGGCCTGGGCATAGGCTTCGGCGCCTCGCCGGAGGTCGTCCCACGCCATCTTCTGCTCTTTGCCCGAGCACATCGGCGACTTCACCAGGGCCTCGGCGCGCCGGAGGAGCTTCGCCGCGCGCCGGAGCATGTCGGGCAGATCGTCGGCGCCCCACGTCGAGCGGGCGAGCTCCACGAGGGCGTCGGCCTCCTCGTCGGCGGCCTCCGCGTCCCGCGCGACGGCGGCGTTCCCAGCCGGAGACGCGGGCACGGGCACGTCGGCCAGCGCCGGCACGAGATGGATCCCGGGCATCCCGCCGAGTCCGAAGGCGTCGGCGATGTCGGGCGTGACGGCGGCCTCCGGCGACTTCCCGCGGGTGAGCGCGCTCGCGTGCTTCTCCGCCTTGCCCTTCTCCCGCTTGCCGAACTTCGCGACGACCGAGCCGACGTCGTTGACGACGACCCAGCCGTCCTCCTGCTCCACCGCCCGGAAGCTCGACTTCGGGCGGTACCGCTCGGTGGGGTCCTTCCGGTCCTTGGGCGGGGCGTACGGGTGCTCCGCGGCGTAGCCGGGATCGACGGTGTTCCGGCGCCGGGTGTCACGGAAGCTGCACGCCTCGCTGACCAGCCCGACGACGAGCCCCATCCCGGCGGTGACAGCATCCGCGAGCGACGAGCGCTCGACGCTCTCCACCTTCGCGGTGCTGAACCACTTCGCCGCGCGGTCGAAGGTGGCCGTCCAGCGGCCGTCGGCCTTGGAGTCGAGCCGGAGCACGCCGTAGCTGGCGACCTTCCGCTCGAGGTGGATGCGCGGGGTGCCCCCGTCGCACCGGAGCGTGCCCGTCCACTGGCCCTTCAGCGTCGCCGGCCCGGCGGGCGGCGGGTTCGCCTTCAGCCGCTTGATCTCGCTGAGGGCGGTCGCCGGGTCCGCGTCGATCTCGGGCGGGTGCGACGGAGCCAGCCCGAGGTCGGTGCGCCACACCTTCGCCGGTTGCTTCTTGATCTGGTGGACCAGGAGCGCGGTGTTGTCGCGGGGACGCATGACGAAGGCGACCTCGCCGCCGCAGGCGCGCCCGTCGGCGCGCAGCAGGCGGGGAACGTCCTCGTCGGCACCGAGGAGATTGAGGCGGAAGGTCTCGTTGGACATGGCTCAGCCCTTCCCGAGTTTGGGGACGACGAAAATGGCGGCCCCGGCAAGGCCGAGCGCGGCAAGGAACCAGCCCCAGCCACCACCGCTGCCCGGGATGTCGGGGCCGCCAGAGTTGTTGCCCGGCGCAGTCGGCGCGGTCTGGTTGACCTTCGCCAGCGCGTCGGCGAGCGCCGGGTTCTGCTCGACGAGGGCGACCTCGTCGGAGAGCACCGCCGCCTCCTTGTAGTGGACGACCGCCCACGCGATCCCCGTGACGGAGACCGCGATGACGGCCCCGGCGACGGCGATGGCGATGATGACGGCGGGCGCGAGCCCGACCTGGATCGCGCCGCCCTTCTCGGCGTCGTTCGCCGGCCGCTCGTACGCCATGTAGCCGCGGACGTGCGCGCTCCACGCGGTGAGCAGCTCGACGGTGCGCGCCTGGAGCGCGGCGAGGCCCGGGTCGTTCGGGTTCCTGGCCCGCGCCTGCACCACCGCGACCTGCGCCTGGATGATGCGGGCGCCCGTCGTCGCGAGCAGCGCGCGGTACGCCACCACGACCCGCGCCAGCGGCTCTGCGCGGTCCGCGAGGGCGGACTGCACGCTCGCGATGGACGTCTCGGCCGAGAGCCGCATCGCTTGGATGCGCTCGGCGACGGCCTCGCTGCTGACCGGAAGGGGGGTGGTCACGTCAGCGCCCGTCCTTGCAGGCGTCGCACCCGAGACCGGCTGCGGCGGGCGCGGCCGCGGGCTGCGCGGCAGGGGCGGCGGTGGGAGCGGGGTGAGCCGGCTTCGGCGCCAGCGCCCGCTGCACGTTCTCCTTCACCAGCGGGTACAGGAGCAGCGGCAGGATGCCCACGTTGTCGCCGGCGATCTTCTTCGCGGCGTCGTCCGAGACGAGCTGGACGATGAACAGGCCCGGCTTGACCGTGGTGATCATCGCGCTGTGCCCCGTGCGGGTCTGGATGCGCGCGTTCTCGCCGAGGTGGTCGAACGGCCGCCAGGCGCCGCGGACCAGCCGGGCGGCGGCGTCGAGGAGGTTCGGCCTCGGCTTCGGCTTCGCGGCCTTCGGCTCCACCCCGACGTAGCCATCGAGCCAGTTGCCCTCGGCGGTCGGCTCCGGCTCGGGCGACTCGGGCAGCTCTTCGAGGTCCTCGTCGTCCTTCTCGCCGGGCTCGGCGTCGGGGATGTCGTCGAGCGCGGCGTCCATCTCGTCCTCGCCCGGCTTGCGGGCGCGAGACGGCTTCTTGGGCTTCCACCCGAGCTGCTTCAGGTCGCTCATCACGACGCGGAGGTTGGTCTTGGCGTTCTTCACCGCCCCCTTCCAGCCGAGCGGCTGGCGGATCGTGAGGTGGGCGATGCGCTTCTTCAGCGCGCGGGCCTTCCCCAGGAGCCGGCGGATCTGCCGGTCCTTGCGCGAGAGCTTCTTCTTGGCCCCAGCGAGGTCCGCGACGTCGCCGAGGCGCTCGCCGGAGAAGTCCACCAGGACGGCGGGGAGGAATCGGGTGGCGGTCATGCGTGCTCCCGGCGCCGGGGACGGCGCGGATGGCGGTGAGAGGCGGCGAAGTCGCGCTCGGTGCGGACGCCGCCGAGGCGGACCCGCGAGACGATGCGGGCGTGGCACTGCCGGCCGTCGAGGCGCTCGGGGAGCATCCCGAGCCGGGCCGAGGGATCGTCGAACCAGACGGTGCCGGCGACGACGTAGCGGACGACGCAGTGGTAGAGCCCGTGGGCGCCGGGCCGCACCTGGGTGGTGAGCGCGACCTCGGCGGGGATGGTGGTCAGGCGCGCGGCCCGGGCC
>CALQBK020000260.1 GCA_943328795.2 Bifidobacterium breve | reverse complement strand
TCGGGCCGCGGTTGCATCCGCGCTGGCGGCGTTGCTCGTCGGTCACATGCCGCGGGCATGCTACCCCTACCCGCCTCGCGGTCGCGCCTTGCCATCGCGGCGCACCCGGGCCCTCGATGCGGCGCGTTTATTGTCCGGCGGGCCCTAAGATCCCGCCGCCGGGAGCAGGCCCCCGGTGCGGTCGAACCCGAACACGACCCCGACCCAGCGCTCGGGGATGCCCGCGGACTTCCCGGTCTCGTCGGGCCCCGCCCGCACCGCGAGGGCGACCCGGAACCGGCTGCGGTCACGGAGCACCCGCGCGCCGAGCTGCGCGCTCACGGCCGGCGACCAGCTGAACTCCTGCGCGAGCTGCAGGTCCGCCGCCAGGTACGGTGCGACCGCCCAGGGCCCCTCGATCTCGCCCCCTACCTGCACGGCCAGCGGCGGCGACGCCGGCAGGGAGTGGATCAGCGCGTGTCCTCCGACGTACACCCGGGCGGCGAGCACGTCCGGCACGGCGAAGTCCCGGCTCCCGGCTAGGCCGACGTACTCCCGGCTGTACGAGTCGAGGTTCGTTGGCGTCTCGCCGCTCTTCCGGATCCCGTCGCCGTAGTGTGCGGAGACGTGGACCCACTCGGCGCGCGCGGCCCAGCCGCCGCTCCGGACGTCCACGGGGAGCCCGAAGCGTCCGTCAAACGTCTGGAGATCGAAGGTGAGCTCGCCCCCGGAGCCGAACGCCATGAACGCCCCGGCGAGCAGACCGACCTGGACGTCGGTGCCCGGGTGCACCTCGTAGTCCAGCACGGGGAAGTCCGCGGCGAGGGTGGCGTCGATGCCGACGCCGCTGTCGCTCGAGCGCAGCAGCACGGTGGAGAGCGCAGACCGGGTGTCCGCCACCGGCAGGGCCCAGGCGGACTCCTCCGGGAGGACCGTCAGCGGCATTGTTGTTCGGCGAGCGTGACAAGCCGGTCGCAGGCGAGCGCCAGCGCCGGGTCCGCGGCGAACAGCGGGGCTTCGACGGTGAAGATGGCCCGCAGCGCGCCCGCCTCGGACGCCGTCTGGCACCGGGCGACCCCGAGGAAGAGCTCGCGCGCGAGGCGCTCCCGCTCCCGGGTCCGCGCACGCGCCGCGCACGCCCGGACGGCGTCGTAGACCTCGCGCAGCCGGAGGGGCTTCAGCAGCACGTCGTCCGCCCCGGCCTGCATCGTCGCGATGGCCTCGGGGACGCCGAGGGCGGACGTCATCGCCAGCAGCCCCGCGGAGCCCGCGCACTGCCGCAGCAGGTCGGCGCCCTCGGCGTCGGGGAGGTCGGTCTCGGTGAGCAGGACATCCGCGCGGGGGCCGGTCCACGCGACCCGCGCCGCGCCCGCCGTGTCCACGAGCGTGACCTCCATCCCCCGGCCACGGAGGTACTGCCCCAGCAGCTCGCGCACGGGCAGGTTGGGCTCGACCACCAGGAGCCGGATAGGCGGGGCGCGGAGCGGCGGCTTCGAGGCAGGCTTCACGCCCTCCCCCGTATCGCGCGGGCCCTGCCGGGGCGTCGCGCGTGCTACGATGGCCGCTGGAGCGCGCTCGCATGGCCCGCAAAGAGAAGCTCGACCGCACGCTCGGGAACTTGATGGAGGAGGTCGAGCAGAAGATCTTCCTCCTGAAGATTGACTACGAGAAGTACTTCTCGGGGATCGAGCGCATCGAGCCGCTCCGCGAGCGCGAGGAGGTGCGGCGGATGGTCCGCGAGATGGAGCGCGAGCCGATGACCTCCGCGACGCAGCGCTTCAAGTTTCAGACCTTGAAGGCCCGGTTCCAGAGCATGGAGCTGTACTGGACGCGAAACCTCGTGCAGATCGAGCGGGGCACGCACCCGAAGATGAAGTTCCGGGCCGACCTGCACGCGAAGCCGGCCGCGGCCGCGGCCGAGACGCTCTCCGCCGAGCAGGTGGAGGTGCTCAGGCAACGCCAGGAGAAGCAGGACCGCGAGGAGCGGGCCTACAAGCTCGTGTTCGACAAGTACATAGAGGCGCGGCAAAAGTGCGGGCAATCGACGGATCTCTCGTTCGATGCCGTGCGCGAGGCGCTCCACAAGCAGGTCCGGCTCATCAAGTCGACCTACCAGACCGA
This sequence comes from Bifidobacterium breve, assembly GCA_943328795.2. Taxonomy (GTDB): domain Bacteria; phylum Myxococcota_A; class UBA796; order UBA796; family SXON01; genus CAIUMM01. The sequence goes on along the minus strand of CALQBK020000260.1, from coordinate 2,469 downwards.
GAGCGTGAAGTTCCGGATCCTGATCGAGGACGGACGCGCGAAGGTGAAGGCCGTCCCGCAGTAGCCTGACGCACGGTGAGGACGGCCAGGCCGGCGCGCTTGCGCGGGCCGGGAACCAGTGCGCTACACTGTGGGGATGCTCCTCGCTTTGCGGCTCATGCTCTCGGTGGCCTTCGCGGCGCCAGTCCCTGTCCAACTGCCCGCCAGCGAGGCTGCGAACGGCTGGCCCGCGATCCTCGCTGACACCGGCTTGGGCGTCGGGAAGCCGACGACCGGCCAGGGTGTGGTGTGCGTGGACGGGGGCGACGGCGCGACGTGGAAGGTGCACGTGGTCGACAAGACGGGCAAGGCGCAAGACCTCGCGGTGCTCATCCCCACCAACGCCCAGGAGCGGGAGGACCTGGCGTGGTATCTGGCGAAGCTCGCGGGCGCAGAGCCGCCGCCGCTCGCGCCGATCGCGCCGCTCACCCCCGCGCCGATGCCCGCGCCGGCCCCGGTCGCCGCTGCGCCTGCCCCGGCCCCGGTGGCCGCGCCTGTCGCTGTCGCCCCCGCGCCCGTAGCGGCGGCCCCCCCGATGCCCGAGCCGCTCACCCCCGCGAAGCCCGCGAAGCCCGCGAAGCCGCCCAAGCCGGCGCCCACCCCCAAGCCGGTGGCCGCCACCCCGGTGGCCGTCGCGCCCGCGCCCGCGCCCGTCTCTGCCCCCCCGGCCCCGGTGACCACGTCCACGACTACGACCAAGGAGCCCTCGTCCGACAACGGCTTCTTCGCGCGCGTCGCGTTCGATGCCGACCTTCGGGGGCAGACCGCCGTCGCGTTCACGCCCGAGCTCGCGCTGGGGGCGCGCGTTGGCCTGTTTCGCGCCGGGGTCTGGGGGGACATCCGCACCCGCGCGGAGGTGCCCAGCGCCGGCGATGGCCGCGGCTACTCTGCGACCGAGTTCGGGGCCGAGGCCTGGATCATCCCCAGCATCCCCGTTGGCGTCGGCGTCCTCGGGGGCGGGTCGATCCGCTCGTTCGTGTCCGACGGCGAGAAGGTCGCCTCGGTCGGGGTCCCGCTCGTCGGGGTCGAGGCCCTCGGGCACATCAAGCTCGTGTCTCACCTCGCGCTCGAGCCGCTCGTGCGGTTCTCGTACGACCTGCGCCCCGTGCAGCTCCAGGTGAACGGCGGCGACGCGACGACGCTCCCGGGGTGGGAGCTGCGGATCGGCGTCGGGGCGAGCTGGAACTAGCCCGACTCGGATCGCGCTACACCGGCCGCGTAAACACGCGCAGCGTCTTGTAGATCTCCATGCCGGCGCCCTCGACCACCGCCCGCATGGGGCCGTTCCGCTCGTCGATCAGGCTCGCTTCCAGCCGGGTGTAGCCCGCGGACTGCACGCCTTCGACGGCGTGGGCGATGAGCCGGGCGTGCAGCCCCGAGCCCCGCATCGACGGCAAGATGCCCAGCAGCTTGAAGCTCGCGGTGCGGATCCCCCGCATGCCGAGCAGCAGGCGCGCCCACCCGAGCGGGAAGAGCGAGCCGTTGGCCTTCACGATGGCCTCGTTGAGCTCCGGCACGCAGATCGCGAAGCCGACGGGCTCGCCGTCCACGAGCGCGAGCTGCATCAGCCGCGGGTTCGTCAGGAACAGGAGCCCGGAGACGAGCCCCATGAACTGCGCGCGCGGCATCGGGGTGTTGTCCGGCACGGTGCGAAAGGCCTCGACGAACACCTCGAACGCGAGCGAGAGGTCGCTCCGGATGCTCCGCCAGCGGATGCTCCGGATGGCGAGCCCGGGGAGGTCGACTGCCGCGGACTGGGCCGCCAGCTTGGGCGGTAGCCCGCGCCTTCGCCCGTCGGGGTCGCACAGCTCGACGTGGTAGGCCAGGTGGTCGTGGTGCTTCTGGAAGCCGAGCTCCAGCAGCAGGCGCGCGTGGTGGGGCGCGTGGTGCCCGGCGAGCAGCGGCGGTCGGGCGGCGTCGCCGGTGACGGTCAGCCCGACCTCCTCGACGCGGGTGAGGTTGCGGGGGCCGCGAAGCTCGGCGAGCCCCCAGCCGCGGACGTCCGCCGCGGCGCGGTCCACCAGGGCGCGGGCGACCTCGAGGTCGTCGATGCAGGCGAAGAAGCCGAAGAAGCCGACGGACTCGCCCTTCAGCGCCTCGTGCCGGGGGTCCCGCAGCGACGAGATCGTGCCGACGACGACGCCGTCGCGGCGCGCGACGTAGAGGGTGAGCGTCGCCTCGCGCAAGAACGCGTTGGACGGCCCAACGCGGTACCGCACCCACGCGTGGAGCGGCGGGACGAACGCCGGGTCGCCCGCGTGCAGCCGCTCCGGGAACTCCAAGAACGCGTTCATGCTCGCGGGGAAGTGCGCGGGGTCAACCCGCTCGATTGTGACAGTCATTTCTTGAACGGGGTGTCGAAGTCGTAGCTGACTTGGGCCTGGACGTTGGGCGGCCCGGCCTTCATGTCGGCGTCGTCGAGCACGTAGG
>CALQBK020000259.1 GCA_943328795.2 Bifidobacterium breve | reverse complement strand
TCGGCAACCCCGGGCAGGTGGACTACTCGGCCGCGAACGAGGCGATGGCACAGCTGTGCGAGCAGCGGCCCGGGTCGCTGCACCTGTGCTGGACAGCGTGGGCGGACGTCGGGATGGCCGTGCGTGGCGGCATGGAGATGTTGCTGACCGAGCGGGGCGTCGAGCTCCTCCCGGCCGGCCCAGGGGCCAAGCTCACCGTCGGGCTGATCGACGCCGGGGTCACCGGCGAGCTGGTCGTGGCGGGCAAGCTCGGGGGCTTCCCGCTCCCGGCGCTGCACCCGCTGTGCGACAGCGTCGCGTACGAGGGCGACACCGTGATCGTGCGCCGCACGATGAGCCAAGCGAGCGAGCCGTGGATGGCCGACCACGCGATCGACGGCGTGTGGGTGCTTCCCGGCGTGATCGGGCTCGAGCTGATGGCAGCCGCCGCGCTGCTGGCCTGCCCGCGTGGGCGCTATGTCGGCGCCGAGGACGTCCGGTTCTCGGCTCCCCTGAAGCTGCACCGCGACGAGCCGGTCGAGGTCGAGATCCGCGCGACCCCGGGCGACGACGGGCTCGTGGCCTGCTCGCTCACGTCTACGCGCACGGCCCGCACCGGCCGTGTGCTCTCGACCGCACACTTCGAGGCCACCGTGCTGGTGGAGGAGATGCCGATCCTGCCGGCGCTCCCGTCGACGTTCCTGCCCGACGAGCCCATCGCCTCCCGCGAGATCTACCGGCGGTTCTTCCACGGTCAGTCCTTCCAGGTGCTGCGCGGGGTCGAGTCCGTCGCGCTGCAGGGCCTGTTCGCAGAGGCGCGCGTCCAGCACGCCACTATCGCCGAGGGGCTGCTCACCGACCCGCTCGTGCTGGAGGCCGCGTTCCAAGCCGCCGGGCTCCACCGGATGGCGATCCACGGCGTCATGGCGCTCCCGAGCGCGATCGACGTGCTGGAGCGCATCTCGCCGGTGATCGAGGGCGACTCGTTGAACGTGACCGTGTTCCTCCGGACGGGCTCCGACGGCGCGGACGTCTACGACATCGACGTGGACGGCACCGCCGGCCGCGTGATGCGCGTCCGCGGGTTCCGGCTGATCGACCGGGGCCCGCTGCCGCCCGGCGAGCGCCTGCCGGTGCCGGAGGGGGGCTGGGCGTCCGCGGCGGTGGCGAGCGTGGCACACGCTGGCTCCCTGCCGGGCAACGACCACAAGGCGATGACGGCGCGCGGCACGGACCGGCGCAAGGCCGACCGCCTCGCGGGTCAAGTCGCGGCGCGGCAGGCCGTCGCGGGGCTGATCGCAGGGCCCTTCGACGTCGCGCGGCTGACGTCGGGGGCGCCCGTGGTGGTCGACGAGCGCGGTGAGCCGCTGGGCGTGTTCGTCAGCCTCTCGCACCGGGAGGGGCGCGCGTGGGCGGTCGCCGGCCCGAGGGCGCTCGGCATCGACGTCGAGGCGATCGAGCCGCGCTCGGCCGCGTTCCGCGCGGACTGGTTCCGGCAGGACGACGCGGGGCTGGCCGGCAACGACGAGGCGCTGACGATCGCGTGGTGCGTGAAGGAGGCCGTGCTGAAGTGCCTGGGCGTGGGGATGGCCGCGTCGCCGCGCGACGTCCTGGTGGGGCGGGACGGCGCCCGGTGGACGGCTCGCGGCGTTGGTGAGCTCTCCGGCCGCGGGGCGTTCGACGTGACGGTGCACCGTTGGGCCGAGAGCGGCGACCCCCTCGTGGGCGCGATCGCGGTCGCGCGGGACAGCGTGCGGGTGCGCCGGGTCGCTTAGCGAATGAGGGCGTCCCGCAGCAGCTGGCTGATCGCGTTCGCCGCGGGGGCAGTGCTGTACGCCCGAGCGATCCCCGTGCCGGCGCTACGACCGGACGAGCAGGTCTACGACGCCGCCGCCATGGCGGTGCTCGCAGGGACGCCCCCGGGCGGGGTGCGTGGCTGGTACTATGCCGACACCATCGCCGTCGTCGCCGCGGCCCTGCCCGAACCCCGTTGGGCCCCGCTCCGGACGCTCGACCTCGCTGGCGCCTGCGTGACGTCTGCCGTCGCCGCCGAGGCGATCGGCGCGCCGGTCGTCGCGCTGCTCTTCTTGCTCTCCCCCCCGTCGCAACCGGCATCGGCGCGGGCAACGTGAGCGGACTCCTGACCGGCCTCGTCGCCGCGGCCGCGCGGTGGCCGCGCGCCTCCACGCTGCTCCTCCCCCTCGGCGCGACTATCAAGCCCTACGCGCTTGGCCCGGCGCTCGCGGCGGGGCCCGTCGTCGGCGGGCTCACGGCCCTCGTCGCGTTGCTCGCCCGCCTGGACGCCCCCGGCGCGGGGAGCCTCTCCAACCTCGACTCGGATCCCAACTCCGCGGCGGTGCGCGCGCTACACCAGCTCGGTGTCCCGGTGCCCTGGCAGCTGATCTCGGCTGCGGCCTTGCTCGCCGCCGCGCGGTTCGGGAAGGGCAACCCCGCGCGGGCGGCAGCGCTCGGGTGGCTCGCGCTCCCGATCGCGTGGGACCACACCGCGCTGCTCGTCCTGCTAGCGGCCGCGCTCGCGTGGCCCCAGGCGTGGGACCTGCGGGAGCGGCTCGGCCTCGTGGCCTGCGCAGCGGCCTGCTCACAGGCGCACTTCTACGCGCTCCCGGACGGCCCCGCCTGGGCGAGCGGCCTGATCGGGCTCACGCCTTCAGCGGCCGCCCTGGCGGTCGCGGTGCTCGCGCGGAGGCCGCGGTGAACCTCCCCCGCGGCCCGGCCGCGCTCGCCATGCTGCTGGTCGCGCTCGCGTACGGGCCTTCGCTCGGCAACGGGTGGGCCTGGGACGACCACCAGCTGCTCGCCGCGAACCCCGCGTTGTCGTCCTTCTCGGGCGTGGTCCTAAGCGACGTGTGGGGGCCGGTGAACGGCCCGACCTCCGACCTCTACCGCCCGCTCGTGATGGCGACCCACGCGGTCGGCCAGGCCCTCCTGCCCGGGCCCGGCATCGAGCACGTGGTGAACCTGGCCCTGCACCTCTTCATCGTGGCGTGCGTCGCCCGCATCGCCATCCACCTCGGCGCGACGCAGCGGGCCGCCTGGGTCGGCGCGGCCGTGTTCGGTGTGCACGCTGGCGCGTCGGAGGCCGTGTTCTGGGTGACCGGTCGCCACGATCTCGTCCCCTGCGCGCTGGTGTTCGGAGGCTGGCTGGCGCTGTTGGAGGGCCGATCCTGGCTTGCAGGCGCGCTCCTGGCGCTCGCGCCGTTCGGCAAGGAGCCGTTCCTGCTCACCCCGCTCGTGGTGGTCGCCTGGGCGGTCGCCCGACACAAGGTGGACCGCCCGGCGCTGGCGTTGTCGCTCGGGGGCGCCGCCGCGTACTACGCCACGCGCGTCGCCCTCGGGTTCCCGCTGCCCGTCGGCGCAGCGGGCGCCAACCCGCTCGGACCCATCGGCGCGGGCGCCGCGCGGTTCGCCCAGCTGCTCTTCGTCCCCGCGAGCGCGGCGGTGACCGCCCCCTACGTCGCAGCGCCCGCGCTCGGGGCCGCGGTGCTGCTCGGCTGCGTCGTGCTCGGCGCCCTGACATGGCGGGTGCCCCGGCTCGTAGCCATCGCGGCCCCGCTCTTGATCTGGCTCCCCACGAACCTCGCGGCCGCGCAGATCGGGATCGTCGCCGACCGGTATTCCTACATCCTGTTCGCCGGGGCCGGGATCCTGCTCTCCGCCGCGCTCGAGCGCCTTGGCCGCGCCGCCTGGCTCATCCCGGTCGCGTTGGTGCCCATCACGATCTCCCGCGGCTTCGACTGGGCGACGGACGCAACGCTGTTTGGCGCCGACCTGCGCGTGGACCCAACCAACCCTCGCGCTGCGTTCCACGTCGCGTGGGACTTGCACCTGCGCCAGGGGAACTGCGCCGCGGCGATGCCGCTTTACCGCCTCGCGCTGGACGTCGAGCCGCGCGCCGCCACCAACTTGCAGAGCTGCTTCGCGGACGCCGGCGACTGGCCCGCCGTCGTCGAGCTCGGGCCGCGCACCACCAGCTCGGCTGGCGCGATGAACACCGCGCGGGCGTACGCCCAGCTCGGCGACCTGCAGCAGGCCGGCGGCTGGGCCCGGCTCGCAACCGAGCGTGAGCCGACCGACCCCGCGACCTGGGTGCTGTTCGCGAAGGCGCTCGCCAACGCCCAACGTTGGGCCGAGGCGGTGGCCGCGCTCGACCGCGCGCTGGCGTTGAACCCCGAGGACGTCAACGTCGCCGCCCTCCGGGCCAAGGCGGCGGAGCAACTCAAGACGCCTAGCCCCACGGGGACACCAAGCCCCGACTGATGGTGGGCGTTCACGCGTGCGAGACACCGTGCCGTCCGCCCGCCGACGGCTGAGAGTCCGTGGTAAGCTGCACCCATGAACACGGCCCACGCCATGGCGGACCCACGCCCCCCGCCAATTTTCGGAGCTTCACGTAGAGGGCTGCGGCGGGCCCTGAGCGCCGCGGGCTCGGACCAAGCGCTGCGCTGGGACGCCACCACAACACAGGGTAGAACATGCTCCTTCTCCTTCTAACCCAGAATGTGCGCGAACGCCGGGAATTCGCACGCCCTGATCTAGACAAAACATAGGTTCCGCCTTAGTAGTTGGTTGTTGAAACCCCCACTACGAACGAGGAACCTATGGGTAGGAGTTCTACCACACGCCGCGGCCCCCTGCC
>CALQBK020000258.1 GCA_943328795.2 Bifidobacterium breve | reverse complement strand
GGCCGTCACGCCATCGCGTGGACGGCGGCGGGCGCCACTGCGGAGGTGCTCACGCAGTGGGCGGGGCGAGACTAGCGCAGCGAGATGGTGTACTCGCCCTTCTCGATGTTCACGTTCACGCGGATCATGTTCTGGTTCTCGCGGCCGGGGCAGGTGGTGTGCTCCAGCTTCCAGGACATGTCGGCGGTGTGGTCGTCCTTCGCCTCGTCCATCGTCCAGGTGCCGTGCTCCTTGCACGCGACGCTGTCGTCGCCCTGGCCGATGACGGCCTCCGCGAGCCAGGTATTGTCGTTGTAGAACTTCAGGGACTGGTAGACGAACTTCATCCCGTAGCCGTCGCCGGGGGTGAAGTTGGTGACATCGTGCGTCAGGATCTTGCCGGCGAAGGCCTTGGACGTGTCCCCCGCGGGGATGCTGACCTTGCCGAGGACGTCCGCCGAGGTGTTCGCGGCGGGGGCGGTCTCGGCCTCCTTCTTCTTGCAGCCGGGGGCGAGGAGGAGGCCGAGGACGAGGGCGGGGAGCAGGGAGTAGCGCATTGCGGAACCTCTTGGTTGGGTGGAAAACTCCGCGGGCCTATCGCAAAGTCCCGGCCTTCGCCACCGCGCGAGACCGGCGTTCGTCGGCTGAAACCCGCCTGTCACTGGACCGACGCCAGCGTTTCGCAAGGATTGGAGGCCTCGAGCCGAGTTGTCCACATCTATGGATAAGCGCAGCTCAGGCATCCAAGAGATTAACAAATCCATAAGTCATTGAAACTACAACACAACGACCGTGCTCAAAACTTGAGCATACCGCCAGCGTCCGTGGAAAACCGCAGACTTCCGTGTCTTCCCCGCAGGGTTGTCCCCCAATTGTCCATAGCCATCAGGGGTAACTTCGGTCACACGAGCCGGATGCCGGGCGCCTCGCCCACGGCGCCAATGACACGCGCCGGCTCCCCGGCCAGCGCGAGCGCGGCGATCACGTCGTGGACGCGCTCCGGGCTCACGGCGAAGAGCAGCGGGCCGGCAGTCTGCGGGTCGTACCCGATCTCCGCGAGCGCGTGCGAGGCCCCGGGGCCGGAGACCACGACGCTGCGGGCGTTCTGGGCGTGAAAGGTGCTCCGGACGCCCTGCAGGAAGAGCGCCCCCGCGCCCGGGTACAGGGGCAGGTCCGCCACGCAGACGTCCGCGCCGAGCCCGCCGACGCGAGCGAGCAACGTCGCGAGGTGGCCGTAGAGCCCGAAGCCGGTGATGTCCGTCGCCGCGCCCGCCCCGTGCTCGCGGAGCACGGCCGCGGCTGCGCGGTGGGACCGGGACATCCACCGCACCGCCTGCTGGGACCAGGTGCCCCGCGCGCGACCAAGCGCCCCAGCCCGCAGCAGCACCCCCGAGCCGAGCCCGCGCGTCAGGACCAACGCGTCCCCCGCGCGCGTCGCCGTCGGGGACCCCGCGTACGCGATCCCCGTCACCGCCAGCCCCACGGAGAGCTCGGCGGCCCGCAGCGTGTGCCCGCCCACGAGCGTCACCCCCATCTCGTCGAGCGCGCTCCGCGCCCCGGCCATCACCTCCTCCAGCACGCCGCTCTCTCGCGGCACCGCGACGGTGACCATCGCCCACCGGGGCTCGATCCCCTTCACGAACAGGTCGTTCACGGCGTTCACCGCGGCGACGCGGCCGACCACGAACGGGTCGTCGCAGAACGCCGTGAACGCGTCGACGCTCAAGCCCAGGCGCTCCCCGCTGGGCAGCACGACGACAGCGGCGTCGTCGGCCTCCGCCATCCCGCTCTCCACCGAGGCGTCCCGCGCCGCGGCGGGCAAGCTGCGAAGGGCCGCGTGGAGCTCGTCCGCGCCGACCTTGGCCGCGCATCCCCCGCACTCCATCTCCTCCTCGGCCATCGCCCCCGCCATCGGCAGCGCCCGGTCGTCGGGGCCGATCACGCGGAACATGGACATGAACCGGCGATCGATGCGGTCTTTCAGGCGCCACGCCCACGCCGCGCGCGCCGAGCGGCCCCACCGGCGGGCGATCGCGGTGCCGTCCCCCAAGTTCAGCAACGCGAGGAAGTCCCGCTGCGGCGCGTACGACGAGAGCTGCGTCCCCGTCAGCCGCGCGTCCAGGTTCGCGCACAACACCGGGCCCTCGCGCACCGCGTAGACCCCCGCCTTCGGCACCGCCCCCCCGCGCCCGTCCGGCACGTGCGCGCAGTCCCCGACCGCGAAGATGCCCGGGGCGCCCTCCACCTGGAGCGTGGGGCCGACGCGGATGTACCCCGCTTCGCACGGCAGCCCGCTGTGCGCGCCGAGCGGCAGCGCGGCGCCGCCCGTCGCCCACACCACCAGGGCGGCGCGGATGGCCTCCCCGGTCGCCAGGACGACCCCCTCGGCCGTCACCTCTCGCACCTCCGCCAGCCGGAACACGACGCGGCGCCCCGGCACGGCGGGCACCACGGGCGGCCGCGTACCGAGGACGACCACGTCCCGGCCGGTGCGCGCCTGCAGGCAGTACGCGAGCTCGAACCCCGCGGCCCCCGCCCCGACCACCACCAGCGGCAACGACGGGTCCGCCAGCTCCGCGAGCCGGGCGTCGACCTGGGCGACGAACCGGCCAATGGGGCGCGTGGACAACGCGTGCTCTGGCACCCCGGGGAGGTCGAGCCCGGCCACGGTCGAGCCGACGTCGATGCTCAGCGTGTCGTACGACACCGTCCGCGTGCCCACCTCCACGCGCCCCCGCTCAGCGTCCACCCGCGTGGCCGCGCCGTCGACCACCCGCACGCCGGCAGCAGCGGCCAGCGCCCACACGTCGATCGTCAGGTCCGCCGCCGTGTACTGCCCCGCGACGAGCCCCGGCACCATCCCCGAGTAGACCGCCTCCGGCATGTCCAGGACGATCGACACCCGCGCCGCGAACGGCCGCTCCCGGTGGCGCCGCAGGACTTGGACGTGCGCGTGCCCGCCGCCAACCAGCACGACGTGCGGGAGCCCGGGCGGCCGGCGGACCACTACCCGCCCGCGTACAGCGTGATGTCCGTCGTCGCGGCCTCGGCCATCCTCAACGTCTCCCCGATGTCCGGGTGCCGCACGGCGACGAACCCATCCGACACCAGCGTCTGCAGCCAATTGCGGCGCTGTTGCCCTGGCTTGAGCAGCTCGTTCGCGCACACGTGGGGCCCGAACCGCTCCATGAAGCGCTCCAGCCCATCCACGCGCGTGATGCGCCCCTCTCCGAGCGCGCGCTTGAAGATGATCGCGCAGTTGTACTTCCGCTGCAGGCGGTTGTCGGGCCCGGCGTTCTGGAAGCTCTTCCACGTGACAGCCCGCGCCCACTCGCGGAACAAGTCGATGTCGTTGGCCCAGTTCATCTGGTCGACCAGGTGTCCCCCGGCGCTGCGACCGCCGATCTCGCCGAACACCACCTCCCCGTTCGCCTTGCGGTACCACTCCATGTGCGTGAAGCCGGTGCCCATCCCCATCGCGTCGAGCACCTTGAAGCCGAGCTCGATCCCCTGCGCGTACTTCGGGTCGTGCACGTCGCGGAGCACCACCACGACCGGGCTGATCCACTCGTTGCTGCGCGCGATCAGCGGGCGGGGGTGGTACTGCGCGACGTTGAAGTACGCGGGCCGGCCGTCTATACAGACGGTGTCGAAGGTGAACTCCTCGCCTTCGACGAACTCTTCAACCGAGACGGACTCGACGTGGCGCGTCTTCGCGAGCACGGCCTCCAGCTCGTCCGTCGTGTCGACGCGGAACGTGTCTGCGCTCCCGGCGCCGGCGATCGGCTTGACGCAGACGGGGAAGCCGATGCGCGCGACGGCCGCCCGCACCTCGTCCTGGGTCGAGCACTTCGCGTGGTGCGGCACGCGCAGCCCGGCGGCCTCGACCCGGCGCTTCATCGCCTCCTTGTCCCGGAACGCGAACGCCGTCTCGTACGACATCCCCGGGATCCCGAGCTGCTCGCGCAGCCACGCGGCGAGCTCGACGAACGGCTCCCACAGGCACTCGACGCGGTCGAACGCCACCCCGGTGCGCATCATCTCGCGCCGCACCGCCTGGAGCGCCGCCTCCGGGTCCTTCAGCGGGGCCTGCACGTAGCCCGCCAGGTAGCGCCGGACCGAGGCCGGCACGGCCTCCACGGGGCCGTCCGCCAACCCCCACACGTTCGCCGAGACCTCGGCGAGCCCGCGCGTGAAGTGGTTCATCTCGACGGGGTACTGCGGGCTGATGAACAGCACGTTCGGGGCGCCATTCACCGCGCACCCCCGCGACGCGCGACGAGCAGGCCGACGGCGAGCGCCGCGGCCCACGCCGCACCATCCCCCGAGCCCGTCGCGCACCCACACGCCTTCTTCTCCGGGTTGATCGCATCCTCCCCGGTGTCCGCGGTGTCCCCGCTGTCGGGCGGCTCGGCGGTGTCCAGCACCTCGCCGAACGCCGGGGCGTCGCCGTCGCCGAGCGTCGTGTCCAGGTCCGCCAACCCGCGCACGTCCGCCTCCCAGTCGGCCTCGAACGTCGTGCGGACGGTGTCCACGGCGTCCAGCTCTGCGGCGTCGGGGGCATCATCCGCGAGCACGATCACGAGGAACGCCATTCGGAAGTTGCGCGGGCTGTCCGCTGCCGCGGGGACGCGCTCGCCCTCGGCGCTCACGATGTTGTCCACCGTGAAGTCCACCTTCGCGCCCGTCACCGTGATGGCCTCGCCCGAGCCCTCCTGGTAGGCCTCGTTGAACGCCTCGGGCGCCGAGGCCGGCTCGCGCCCGACGCGCGTCTGCTCGTCGTCCGCCACG
>CALQBK020000257.1 GCA_943328795.2 Bifidobacterium breve | reverse complement strand
TCGTGCTGCCCGAGCCGACGGCGGGGTGAGGGCGGGGCGCGGGGGGGGGCGGGTCGGGGAGGTGAACTCCCGCGCCGGCCTGCGTAGCTGATTAGCAGCCCTCATGATCCTCCTCCTCGCGCTGCTCACCGCCGGCTGCGGGGCGGACCACCGGGACTCGGCCCCGAGCTGCGTCCCGGCCGACGAGATCCTGGACGACGGCCTCGACCAGGACTGCGACGGTGTCGACGCCGTGGTGCCCGTTGACGCCGATGGCGACGGCTTCTGGGCCGACGACTGCGACGACGCGAACCCCGACATCCACCCCCGGGCGGACGAGCTCTGCAACGGCATCGACGACGACTGCGACGGGGAGATCGACGAGGAGACGGGGTCGACCTGGTACGTGGACGCCGACGGGGATGGCTTTGGCGACGAGGACGGGGCGATCGCCGCCTGCGAGGCGCCTGCGGGCTACCTCGCGTGGGCGGACGACTGCGACGACGAAGCCGCGGACGTCTACCCGGGAGCGCCCGAGCTCTGCGACGGCATCGACGACGACTGTGACGGCGCCGTCCCCGTGGACGAGGTGGACGGCGACGGCGACGCCCAGTCGGGCTGCCAGGGTGACTGCGACGACGCCGACCTGCTGGTGTTCGACGGGGCGGACGAGCTGTGTGACGGGGTCGACAACGACTGCGACGGCGCGTTGACGCTCGACGAGCAGGACGCCGACCACGACTACTACGCCGCCTGCGAGGGTGACTGCGACGACAGGCGCCGGGACGTGTACCCGTGGGCGCCCGAGCTCTGTGATGGCGTCGACAACGACTGCGACGGCGTCGTGGACGGGGGCGACGCGGACGGGGACGGCGCAGACTGCCGGGCGGACTGCGACGATCGCGACGCGACCACCTACCCGTGGGCGCCCGAGCTCTGTGATGGCGTCGACAACGACTGTGATGGCGTGGTGCCCGCCGACGAGCTGGACGGCGACGGCGACGCCCGCCTTGCGTGCGAGGACTGCGACGACGCCGACCCGGCGAGGGCCGAACGCAACGTCGAGCTCTGTGATGGGTTGGACAACGACTGCGACGGGACCGCGGACGTCGATTGCGTTGCGTGCGACGTGGTGGTGCCGAACAGCTACCCGACGGTGCAGTCCGGGATCGACGCGGCGGTGGGCGGCGACGTCGTGTGCGTCGGGCCAGGGACCTGGCACGAACGGATCGATTTTGGCGGCGCAACGATCACCGTCGTAGGGGTCGCCGGTCGGGACGCGACGATCCTCGACGCGGACGGCACCGGCACCGTCGTGCACTTCGAGTCCGCAGAGACCGCCGCGACTGTGCTGCGGGGGTTCACCATCACGGGGGGCCAAGCGGACTACGGCGGAGGAATTCGGGTGATGAACGCGTCCCCGACGCTCGACGACCTGCTGGTGACGGGCAACACGGCGAACTACCAGGGTGGGGGCGTGTACGCCCAGTCCGGCGACCCGACCCTCACGTCCGTGCGGATCGCGGACAACCAAGCGTTCAGCTACGGGTACGACGGGTGGACGGACGGCAACGGCGGCGGGCTCGCGCTCGAGACCTCGGGCGCGGTCCTGGTGGACGTGGTCATCGAGGACAACCTCGCGGGCTACGACGGGGGCGGGGTGTACGCCTCGGGCTCCGGGGCGGTGTTCCGGGGAGCGACCGTTCGCCGCAACAGCGCCTACGAAGCGGACGGCGGCGGTGCGTACCTTTACCTCTCTGCGGACATGTTCGACAACGTCCTGTTCGAGGGGAACAACAGCGGCACCTCCTTTTGGGGCGACTCGTCGAGCGGCGGTGGGGGCCTCGCGCTCTACGACTCCGACGCCGTGCTCACCAACGTGCTGTTCACGGGGAATTTCACGGAGCGCGGTCCGGGCGGGGCGGTGAAGTCGACGGCGTCGAGCCCGCTGCTCACCAACGTGTTGATCTGGGACAACGAGGCGACCACTACGGGTGGGGGCATCCGCGCGGCGGACGACACGTTGGTGTTCCAGTACACAGACCTCCAAGGCAACGTGCCCGACGACCTCGACGGCGTGACGGACCCCGCGGGCTCGAACGGAAACGTGTCGGTGGCCCCGGACCTGTACGACGCGGTGGGACACCTTGGCAGCGCGTCCCCGTTGGTGGATGCCGGGGACCCCGCGCTGCTCGACCCGGATGGCTCGGCGTCTGACATTGGGCTGTTCGGCGGGGCGGGCGCCGATGATCGCGACCTGGACGGCGACGGGTGGCCAAGCTGGTGGTTGCCCGGCGCGTACGACGCCGCCACGTCGCCGACGCTCGACTGCGACGACGAGGACGCGACGGTCTACCCCGGCGCGGGGTGTTGACGCCGCGGCCCCGCCGACCTGGCTACTCCCTCCGCGCCGTCCAACCGCGCACGAGCGCGGCCTGGAACACCGGCATGGGCGCCGAGAACCCCGCGTCCCGGATCATCGCCTCGACCTCCCGCGGCCCGTGCGCGGCGATGGCCGTCCCGAACGCCGCGCGGAACGGGCCCCGCCGGTCGTCCGGCAAGCGGGCCAACGTGACCCACAGCTCCATCAGCGCGCCGAACTGCGGCGCGTCGAGCTCGGCGCACAGGTCGGCGGTGAACAGGGGCGCTCCTGGCACCAGGCGCTTGGCGACCTCGGCGAAGTAGGCCCGCCGCTCGCCCGGGTCGGGCAGGAAGTGGGAGACGAGCACGCTGGTCGCAGCGTCGAAGCCCCCGTCGGGCAGCGACGCCACCGGGCCGACGTGGAACGTGCACCGGTCGGCGAACCCCTCGGCGACGGCGTGACGTTGAGCCACCGCGAGCATGCCGGCGGAGGGGTCCAGCAGCGTGAACCGCCACCCCGGGAACAGCGGCGCGAGGAAGCGCGCCTCGGCGCCTGTGCCTGCCCCGGCCACGAGCACGCTGGCGGACTCGGGGAGCCCCGCGAGCTGGCTCCGGATCAGCGCGTGCAGCACCGCCTTGATGGGGAGCAGGGGCTCGAGGCTGCGGTCGTAGCCCTCGGCGTGGGCGTCGAAGGCCTGGGGGATCGTCGTGGACATCCGCGCTGACTAACGAGCGCCGCGCCCCTTCCGCAGCGAGCTCGCGCGCTCCGCGGCGAGGCCGACCAGCGCGGTGCTCACGTCCGCGGCGCAGCGCCGCACGTCGACCAGGGCGGCGGCGGCGCCGGCGGGCTCGAACGGGTGCGCGTCGAACGGCGGGTCCGGGAACGCTGGCACCGGGGCGACGCCAGATCGGCCGAGCACGCCGGGGTCGGTCTGTTCGACGAGCTGGCGGGCCGCCGATTGCCGCCACCAGCACTGGTGGTCCCGCGCCAGCCCGCCGTCGTCCAACAGCACCGGCACCCGCTCGCCGGTCACCACCACGAGGTGCTCCACGGCGCGCTCCAACAGCGTCAGCTGGTGGCCAAGCGCGCGCATGCGCTCGTGCAGCTCCGCGGGGACTCCCGGCGCGGGCGGGCGGGTGTCGGGCTCGACGCGGGCCGCGGCCCCTGCGAGCTGGTCCGCGACGTCGCGCTCGGCGACCACCACCGCAGCGGTGAGCTCGGCGCGCACCGCCCACCAGCGCCCCCGGGCGTGGGCCACCAGCGCGCCCCACGTCACGCCGTCGTGGGCAGCGAGCGCAGCGCGGCGCGCGCGCAGCGCGGCGGTGTCCAGCGGCTCCCCGGTAGGTGGCATCGCGGCGATAGTACCCGCGTCCCGCCCCTATGCCCACGTCGTTCTCCGTACCCTTCCACCACCACCGCCGCGGCGTTCGCGTCCACGTCCCCGCGGGCGCCGGCCCCCACCCCGTCCTCTTGCTGTTTGACGGCCAGAACGTGTTCGACGACGCCACGAGCTACGCCGGGGGCTGGCACGCCGACGCCGCCGTGGACAAGCTCCCGCGCACGATCGCTCGCCCGATCGTCGTTGGCTTGGACAACGGCGGGCGCCGCCGCATGCACGAGCTCTGGGCGGGCTTGGACGAATTCCTGGACTGCGCGCTGAACCACGTCGTGCCGATCGTCCGAGAGCGCTGGGAGGTCGAGCCCGCGTGGGTGGTCGGCGGGGCGTCGATGGGGGGGCTGGCCGCGTTTGCCGCGCACCTGCGACACCCAGGGGTCTTCCGCGCGGCGCTGTGTCTGTCGCCGTCCTTCTGGTTCACCCAGCACCGGATCTTCGAAGAGCTCGACGAGCGCGGGGCGCCGGCCCGGTCCCAGGTCTACATCGACGCCGGGGCGAAGGAGGGCCTGCCGCTCCGGTCGCACGCCGCCCGGATGGCGCAGGTGCTCGCGGCGCGCGGCTATGGTCCGGACGCGCTGCTGTGGCGCTACGACCGGCGCGGGGCGCACCGCGAGCGCGACTGGGCCCGGCGGCTCCCGAAGGCGCTGAAGTGGCTGTTCCGGCGCCCGCGCTGACGACGCCGCCGTTGGGCCTCGCGCACACTTGGGCGACGTTGGGCTACTTCCCCGGGTCGGCGCAGCCCGTGTACCAGAGCGCCGAGCTCGTGCCCTCCGCGACCGTCCAGTAGCCGCGGTTCACCGTGTCGTAGCCGATGGCCTCGCCCTGGCGCTCGCTGCCGGTGTGGAGCGCCTCGCGCGCCGCGGTGGGGAGCGCGTCGAGGCTGGTCACGTCCGCGAGCCCGTCGACCAGCGGCAGCGTGTACTCCCACACGTGTCCGTAGGTCCGCAGCAAGAGCCGGCTGCCGTCCGGCCACAGGTCCGCGCCCGTCGTGGCGCCGCCGGGGCCGTCGTCGACGTCGGACGTGCTGAAGCGGCCGTGC
>CALQBK020000256.1 GCA_943328795.2 Bifidobacterium breve | reverse complement strand
TGCCGTGAGCCCCATCACCGCGGAGATCGCGAACAGCAGCAACAGCCGCATCACGAGCGCGAGCCCGATGCCAACGGTCCGAACGCGCTCGCGCTGGCTGGCCTCCACGCGGGCGACCAGGATCGCGATGAAGATGATGTTGTCGATCCCGAGGACGATCTCCATCGAGGTCAACGTGAGCAGGGAGATCCAGGTGTCAGCGTGGGAGAGGCTCTCGAGCATCTGTCCTTGGTGGGAGGTAGCCCAAGGTGTGCACGCCCTGTGGAGGTGACCCGGGCTTGCTTGCCACGAATTGTCGGGCGCAGCTGTGGCACCACGCCCTGCATCGCTCTACCGTCTCTCCCATCTCCCAAAACCTCCGTCGGCAGTTTTGGTAGATCGCCCAACGCCCCCAGCTCCGCCATCCTCTCCCCGCCTCCCCGTCTCCTGCTCCTCCGTGCAATGGCCTTTCTCGGGCCTTCCGCCTCGGCGTCCGGCCTCCCGCGTCCAGCCCTCCCTCCGGCCCCCCGCTCCAGCCTCCACCCCTAGTTGTCAGCCCTCGATGCCTCGAACAGCTGCTTGTGCAGCGCGTGGCCGGCCTTGTATGCGCGCAGGCGCCCGTGGATCGGCGCGCCGAGCAGCGCGGCGTCGCCTACGGCGTCCAGCGCCTTGTGGCGGACGGCCTCGTCGTGGCTACGCAGGCCGCCGGGGTTCAGCACGCCGTCGTCGTCGTACACCACGGTGTTCTCGAGCGACGCGCCGCGGGCGAGCCCGCTCGCCCACAGCCGCTCGGCGTCCGCCCGGAACCCGAACGTGCGCGCGGCGGCGAGCTGGTAGAAGTGGTGCCCCGTGACCGGGCCGGACCAGGTCTGCCGGCCGATGTGCGGGTGAGGGAAGTCGACCGTGACGTCCACCTCGAACGAAGACGCCGGCCAGAGCTCGGCCCACGAGTCCCCGCTCTCGACGCGCACCGCCCGGCGAATCGTGAGCGGGCTGCGCCTGCGCGCCTGCGCCCGTAGCCCCGCGTTGTGCAGCGCGGCCACCCAGGTGCGGGCCGAGCCGTCCAGCACCGGCACCTCGGGCCCATCCACGTGGATGCGGGCGTTGTCCACGCCCGCGGCGTGCATCGCCGCCAACAAGTGCTCGACCATGGTGATGCGCGCGTTGCCCGAGCCGAGCGTGGTGGCGAGCCGCGTGTCCACCACGGCGTCCAAGAGCGCCGGGATCTCGACCCCACCTACGAGGAACACGCGCCCCGTGCCCGCCGGCGCGGGCTCAACGTGGACAGAGGCGGGCATGCCGGTGTGGAGCCCGATTCCGCGGACGAGGAAGGGGCGCTCTAGGGTGTGTTGCCACATCGCCATGTCTATACTCGTAAACGGCAGCGCCCGTGGGCCAATTCCGCTCCCCCCGGCGGTGACGGGGGCCAGGTCGGGGTCCTGCGCGGTCAAAACAGCCCGCTCGAGCGCTTGAGCCCGATCACCGACCACCCCGTGGACGTGAGCGTCCGCCCCTGGGGCGTCCGCTGCAGCAGGCCTTCGCGGATCAAGAAGGGCTCGTAGACCTCCTCGATGGTGTCCTGCTCCTCGCCAATCGCCGCGGCCAGGTTGGAGAGCCCGACGGGCCCCCCGTCGAACCGCCGGCCGATCGCCTCGAGGATCTTGCGGTCCATCGCGTCGAGCCCGCGGGCGTCCACCTCGAGCCGCTCCAACGCGCGCCGCGTGAGCGCGAGGTCGATGCGTCCGCCCGTCTCCACCTGCGCGAAGTCCCGGATGCGGCGCAGCAGCCGGTTCGCGATGCGAGGGGTGCCCCGGGCGCGCCCCGCGAGCTCCTCTGCGGCCTCCGGGTGCAGGTCGAGGGCCATGCAGTCGGCCGAGCGCCGGATGATCTGCAGCAGCTCGGCCGGGGAGTAGAAGTCGAGCACGCAGTGGATGCCGAAGCGCGCCCGGAGGGGCGTCGTCAGCATCCCGGAGCGCGTGGTCGCGCCAACCAACGTGAACCGCTGCAGCGGCAAGCGCACGGACTGCGCGCCGGGGCCGGACCCCATCAGGATGTCGATCTGGTAGTCCTCCATCGCCGGGTACAGGATCTCCTCCACCGCGCGGTTCATCCGGTGGATCTCGTCGATGAACAGCACCTCGCGGGGCTGGAGCTGCGTCAAGATGCCCGCGAGGTCTCCCCCGCGCTCCAGCGTAGGCCCCGCTGCGACCCGGATCGTGGTCCCCAGCTCCTCGGCGAGGATGTGCGCGAGGGACGTCTTGCCGAGCCCGGGCGGACCCGAGAGCAGCACGTGGTCGAGCGCCTCGCCGCGTTGGAGCGCGGCGCGCACGTACACCCGCAGGTTGTCCTTGATCCGGTCTTGCCCCGTGTAGTCCTCGAACCGCGTGGGCCGGAGCGCCGGGTCCTGCTCCTCGGGCTGCTGCTGCGGGTCGGTCTCGCTGCTCCTCCGGCTCATGTCCGCTCCACCGGCCGCGCGTACGCCGCCCCGGAGAGCACCCGTAGCGCCGCGGTGATGCGCTCACCGAGCGGCTTCTCGGCCAGCCCGTCGGCCTTCAAGCGCTCCGACGCGAGGTCGATCTCGCTGCGCTTGTACCCGAGCTGCGCCATCGCGATCGCGAACCCGTCGTCCACCTTCGGCGCCGGGGCCGCGACCACGCCCGCTGTCGGTGTCGGCCCCACGGCCATCTTCCCGCGCAGCTCGAGCACGAGCCGCTCGGCGGTCTTGCGCCCCACCCCGCTGATCGACGACAGGACCTTCAGGTCGTTCGACTCGATCGCCAACGCGAGCTGCTGCGCGGTGAACTTCGACAGCGCGTTCAACCCGAGGCGGGGCCCCACCTGGCTGACGCTGATCAGCTGCTCGAACACCGCCTTGTCCGCGCGCGTCCCAAAACCGTAGAGCGTGATCGCGTCCTCCCGCACTGCCGTGTACACCCACAGCGTGACGGCGTCGCCGTCTTTCAGCGCCTCCGCCTCGCGCAGCGGCACACCCACCGCGTACCCGACCCCCTGCACGTCCACGACCACCTGGTCGCCCGCGACGTCCGCCACCGTGCCCGACAGCCGCGCGATCACGCCCGCACCTTGACCACTGGGAGCGTGACCCCCCAGCTCGCCGGCGACCGCGGGTCGAGCCGCCGGGCGCGCTTCTGCGGGCCGAGCGCCAGCACTCGGCCGGCGTGCAGGTGGTGTGTCATCGCGATCGCGCAGGCGTCCCGCGCGTGCTCGGACGTGAGCGCGACGGTGTGCTCGCCGAGCAGCATCTCGACCATGCGCCCGACCTGGAGCTTGTCCGCCTTGCCGCTGCCAGCGACCGACTGCTTGATCGTCGACGCGTTGTACTCGTGGACGGGCAGCCCAGCGTCGGCCAGCGCCGCGAGCGCGACCCCCCGCGCTTGCCCGAGCACCAGCGCCGACTGCGCCGAGCGGTGGCTGAAGATCGCCTCGACGGAGGCGACGTTCGCGCGGTGCAACACCGCGGCCGCTCGCAGGTCTCGCAGGATCGTGCGCAGCCGATCCGCCATCGTGGCGTCGGGATCGGTGTGGATCACGCCCGCCGCCTCGAGGTGAAACCGCCCCGCGACCCGGGTGACGAGCGCCCACCCGGTGTGCCTGGACCCGGGATCGACGCCCAGCACGCGCGGATCGACGCTCGGTAGTGGGACAACGACGCTCACGTTGTCCGAATAACTGAACGGGCGTAGGGGTTCAAGGCGACGGAGCGCCTCGACGCAATTGCCCCCGGGTTGTGCGCCGCTCCGGTTAACTTCCGCCCCGCCCCGGAACTGCTATGCCCCACGTGTTGCTCCTCGCCTTGCTCCTCCCTGCCGCGCAGGCAGCCCCAAAAGCAGCCGCCATCCCGACGCAGGACGTCTACGCGCACGACGGCGAGGTCAAGACCACCAATGGCGCAATGCATTTTGCCGTGGTCGGGGACAGCCGCGCCGCGGTCGCCTCCGACAAGGTGGCCGGCCGCGTGACGGTCGAGGGCGCCGAGGAGGCCATCGTGGCCGACATCGCCGCTACGGTCGAGGCCTCCCGGCTCAAGTTCGCTGTGCTGCTCGGCAACATGGTCGCGAGCAGCTCGGTCGGCGAGTGGAAGACCTTCAACCGCGGGTGGGTGGCCGCGCTCGCGGGGTCCGAGCTCGCCGAGGGCGGCGGGACCCGGCTCAAGAGCGTCCCGGTGTGCGGGGTGACGGACCGCGCGGGGGACGAGTGGCTGACGGGCTTCGGCGCGGCGTTCCCCGGCGTCGGGGCGAACATCGGCGCGAACCGCGTGGCGAGCTGGTACACGTTCGACGTGAACGCGGACAGCAAGGTGTGGCGTTTCGTGGTGCTCGACACCGACAAGGCCGGCCTCGGGTCGCGGTGGGACGAGGAGCTCGCGTGGATCGACGGCGCGATGAAGGGGGACTACGACCACGTGCTGGTGTTCATGAACCAGCCGAAGCAGACGCTCGCCAAGGGCGCGAAGGACAACGACGGCGGCGGGCCGGTCGAGCTGTTGGACAGCGTCGAGCAGAGCACCGATCTCAACGCCATCGTCGCGGTGTTCTCCGCCAACACGGGGACCAACGAGATCTTCACGCCCGGCGGGCGGCTCGGGGAAGCCTACGTGAACGTGTCGTCCGGCGGCCCGGCGGCGACGCTCGCGCGGTGGCGCACCACCCCGGACCTCAAGCTCGAGAGCATCTACGACCTGCAGATGATCAAGGCGTTCGACCACGCGGTCGAGGTGCGCGGGCTGTCCGAGAACACCGTCGACCACGCGAAGGCGCGCGGGAGCTACGAGGGGTTCATCGGCGAGTACGAGGGGCGCGGGTTCCCGATCGCGGGCTGGTGGAACGTAAGCATCGCGGGTGACACGTTGACGCTGGACTTCCGCATGTGGGACCCGTCGGGCGCCTCCGAGTCCGGCAACGG
>CALQBK020000255.1 GCA_943328795.2 Bifidobacterium breve | reverse complement strand
GTAGACGAACGCGGCCCCGGCCTCGGCATCGTCCTCACACCCGACCACCATGTCCCCATATCCATCGTCGTTGACGTCACCAGCGGAGGCGATGGCGGTTGGAGCACACCCGAGGCTCACGCCCGTGCTCGCGGTGGGCGACGTACCTGATCCCGACCCGTCGAAGGTCCACAGGTAGTCCGGCCCGGTGAAGGCCCCGACTGCAACGTCATCGTAGCCGTCGCCGTTCGCGTCCCCGATGCCGGCGACTGGGTACCCGAACGACACCGCGGTCGCGTCACCTAAGAGCGTCGCGGCAGGTGCCCCCGACATCCCCACTCCGGAGCCAGCATACACGTACGCCTCCCCGTACCCGCCCGCGCCCGGCGCGCCGATGATGACGTCCTCGTAGCCGTCGCCGTTGGTGTCGCCGGCGGGAGCGAGCTCACCACCGAAAAAGTCACCCACCTGGGAGCCGAGCAAAGTCACCGCCGGGGTGACGGCCAGGCCGGTCGGCGACCCGGCGTAGACCAACGCCTCGCCGCGGGATCCGTCGTACCCGAACGCTCCGACGATCACGTCCTCGTACCCGTCACGGTTCACGTCGATGGCGGCGATGCTCGTCCCGAGGTGCTCCCCAGGTTCAACCAGCACAGTGGAGGGCCCGGCCAGCCCTTCGGCGGACCCAAGATAGACCCAAGCACCGCCGCCGCCGGTCCCATATCCAAGCTCCAACGCCGTGGCGCTGTCCCCCGCGACCACGTCGTCGAACCCATCGCCGTTCGTGTCGCCAGCCCCAGCGTACATCCCGTCAAACGTCGCCGCTGGCACGGAGCCAAGCCCCTCGCTAGAGCCCATGTAGAGATCGCCGCCGACAAGCACGTCCGAGAAGCCATCGCCGTTCACGTCCCCCGCCGGGGCCAGCTCCGAGCCTATGGGTGACGCCGAGTCGCCCACGAGCGTGGTGATTGCCGTCGTGTCCAGGCCGTCGGCAGACCCGCGGACAAGGTACACCTCTCCGGCCCACCCGTCCTCGTACGACTTCAACGTGGCACCGACCAGCACATCGCCGTACCCGTCGCCGTCTACGTCCCCGGCACCGGACACCGCCGCCCCAGTGTTTTCACCGGCGACCCCAAAGAAGGTGGACTCGGTGGGCCCGGTGAAGACGATGGCATCTCCATAGTAACGGGAAACACGCTCCCCAGTTGTGGAGTCATAGTAGGAGTCGAAGTAGGTAATCCCGAACAAGACGTCGCTGGCCCCGTCGCCGTTGACGTCTCCTGCGCCCGAGAGCGAAAAATAGTCAAGACCGTAATAGGCGGTAGATTCCGAACAGAGGCTCCAGGCCACGGCGCCGACCAGCCCCGCCGCGGAGCCAAGGTAGACGTCCGCAGAGTAGTAGTTATGCGAGTCCACCAATCCCACCGCCACGTCGTCATACCCGTCCCCGTCTACATCTCCAGCCGGGACCACGTCCCCTTCTAGCGAGATCGACGCCGTCTCTGATAGCCCCTCGGCGCTGCCGAGGTACAAGTCGCCCCCCACCAAGACGTCCCCGTACCCATCTCCGTTCACGTCGCCGGCCGCGCCCGCTTTGGTTGCACCGGCCAAGGTCATTACCGCGCTCGTCCCGACGCCGCTCGCCGACCCTTCGAACAAATACGTCGCCGAGCTCGAGCCGACGAGCACGTCGTCGTATCCATCTCCGTTGGTGTCCCCCGCGCCGGCAACGGTATTCCCGAGCGCCTCCCCCCCGACCCCGTACACGCTCCAATCCTCGCTCGTGTACACCGGGTCGACCACGATCGGGTACTCCGCGCCTTCGTCGTCCACCACGACGCGGAACCCATCGTCGGTGCCCTGGAATCGCAGGGGCACGTCCTCCCCCCGCGCGTCTTGGCCCAACAGGCCCCGAACCACCAGCGCGTCCCCGGCGTCGCCCACGAGCCGCACTTGCGCGCCCTGGACCACCACGTCCGCGTTGGCGACCTCGACGTCGATCCACAACGGGCCGTCCCCGGGCGGCCGCTCGGCCACCACCCAACCTTGCTCCAAGCCGTTCGGCCCTGCTTCCCACCACTCCGTCACGCCCCCCGTTGCGTACTCGAGCCTCGGGATGCACGCGCCCACCGGGTCGACCTTGCCCTCCTGGCACTCGCCCAAACCTGGAGCGACGCTCGCGATCCCCTCCACACGCCCCGGGCGGCCGACGCGGGCCGAGCGAACGGTCACCGGGTGGTCCCCCTCGTGGCCGGCGCCGTTGATCTGCGCCCCGGCGTCATCGAAGCGCGCCGTCAGCCCACGCTCGGCCACCTCCGCGCGGAACCCACCAGCGCCCGGGAAGAAGCGGTAGCCGCCGTCCCGGATGCGGTCGCTGACCACGGCCATCCAGCTCGGGTCGGGGTCGGCCCGGACGCGGTGGTCACGCGGGGCGACCCGGGCAACTGGGCCCGACCGTGGCTCCGCGCCGCACAACGTGAGCAGCACCATCGCGAAGGACGGGTAGAGGAGCTTGGAGGAGGGCATCGTCGGACCCCGGGGGTGCGGGCACCATAGCACCGGCGCCGGCGCATGCAGCCGCGTACCCGCTCGAACCGTACCCGCGGCGAGCCCGGCGCCCCGAAGCAAAAACCAAGAAATCCCGCTCGACACCCTCTCGGCGGTCACGCGCGGGAGGGGTAGACGGGACGCTTGGTCGGCGATCCGCGCGTGAAGCGCGGGCCCCGAGCTACTCGGTCTTGACGGGCTTGGCCGCGGCGATCGCGTCCGCCTCGGGCGTGTGCACGGGGAACACGGGCGTAGAGCCCTTGTTCTCGCGCGAGCGGCGAGCGGCCTTGCCGGCGTTGGCCTTGCGGAGTTTGCGGCGGTATTCGGTAACGGCGGTGTTGGAAGCCATGAGAACCTCGAGACGTGCAGTGAAGATGGGCCGCGGCGACTAACGGAGCGAGCGGCGGGTGTCAATCGCCCGCCGCCCGGTCCCCCTCGCGCCGAGCGTCACTCTGTAATAGACTTGTCACGTCAAGTGTACAGCTTGTCCGTTATCGAGGTTCCTATGCGCCACACGTCCATCTTGCTCGTCCTCTCCGCCGCCGCCCTCGTCCCTGGGCGCGCGTTCGCGTGGCCCGCCGCGGACGCCTGGGTCCCGTTCCAGCAAGGCGGAGCCGCGCTCAACGACGTCGTCGGGGACCACGAGCAGGGCGACCCGACCGTCGACGGCAGCGTGGACCTGGTCGGGGACACGAGCCCGGACCCCGATGCCGCCGCCGGGTACTGGTACGCGGACGACACGAACCTCTACTTCCGCATGCGGGTAGACGAAGACCCGCGCAGCGGCTCGACGGACATGCGGCTCTCGAACTGGGCGATCCTCGTCGACACGGATGGCGGCGACGATTTTGAGTACCTGCTCGGCGTAGACGGGCTCGGCCCCATCTCGATCCTCGGCATCTACGAGAACACCGGCGACACCCCCGGGGTGGACGCCGTCGCGGACGACGCCGTGGACGTGACGAACACGACGCTTGGCTCGACCATCTTGAACGTGTCCGAGGCCGACACCAGCGTCAACGGCGCGATCGACTACTTCATCGACATCGCCTGGTCGCGGCTCGACCTCGCCGACGCCGTCGGCACGGACCTCGACGGCGACCTGCACGTGGTCGTCGCGACGAACTCCTCCCCCACGCCGAACCAAGTCCTCAACGACTGCGCGGGTCACGACGATCTCGCCGGGCTCGGCACGCTGTCGGACTGCCTCACCGACGTCATCGGCATCGACCGCGACGGCGATGGGCTGACCGACCCCGAGGAGGACGCCGCCGGCACCGATCCCCTGGACGGGGACTCCGACGACGACGGGCTCACCGACCAGGAGGAGGTCGACGCCGGCACCGACCCGTTGAACTGGGACAGCGATGGCGACGGGCTCTCCGACGGCCTGGAGCTCGGCGTGACCGAGGCTGGGTCCGACACGGACACGTCCACAGGCCACTACACCCCGGACACCGACCCCTCGACCACCACGAACCCGCTCTCGAACGACACCGACGGCGGCACCCGCCCGGACGCGACCGAGGACGCGAACGGCAACGGCGCCGTGGACGAGTGGGAGACGGACCCGAACAACCCCGCGGACGACGTGGACACCGATGGCGACGGGATCCCCGACTCCCTGGAGGCCGAGTGTGACCTCGGCGGACCCGCCGACGACGCGGATGGCGACGGCCAGACGGACAGCGAGGAGGGCCTCGTCGACTCCGACGGCGACGGCATGCCCGACTTCTGCGACGCGGACGATGACGACGACGGCCTCCCGACCTCCGAGGAGGACGGGACCCTCGACACCGACGGCGACGGCATCCCCAACGACGAGGACCCCGACAGTGACGGCGACGGCGTGGACGACGGCACCGAGGGCACCGGCGACGTAGACGGCGACGGCGTCCCGAACCACCTCGATCCCGACGACGACGACGGCCCCGCGGCCGATCCCGACGGCGACGGGTTGGACAACGAGGAGGAGGACCTGTGCGGGTCGGACCCGACCGACGCGGACTCCGACGGCGACGGCATCCCCGACAACGAGGAGTCCTGCGACGACGCCGACTGCGACGGCTTGCCGGACCGCATCGACGCCGACTCCACCGACGGCTCGTGCGACAGCGCCCCCGACGACACGGCCAGCCCCGACGGCTGCATGGACGTAGGCGGCGATGGCGTGCTCGACTGCGGCTACTACGCAGGCGGCTCGTGCAGCTCCGCGCCGGGCAACGCCGGCGTGCTCTTGGTCCTCGGCAGTCTGGTCGCGCTCGGCGCGCGGCGCCGCTCCCGGGGCACGGCGCTCACGGTGTCTCTTCTACTGACGATCCCCTCGGCCTGGGCAGCGGACGAGCTCGACGCCCAGCGGTTCCGCCCGTCGATCGACAGCCAGACCACGATGCAGGTGGAGG
>CALQBK020000254.1 GCA_943328795.2 Bifidobacterium breve | reverse complement strand
TCAAGGTGGAGATCGGCGGGCACACGGACAACGTGGGGGACGACGCCGGGAACCAGCGCCTGTCGAAGTCTCGCGCCGACGCCGTGTTCGAGTACCTGCTGGCCCACGGTGTACGCGCCGACCGCATGCTCACGATGGGCTACGGCGAGACGCGTCCGATCGACACGAACATGACGGACGCCGGGAAGTTGGCGAACCGCCGTGTCGAGTTCGTCATCATGGACAACGGGCTGAACCAGCGCTGATGCGCTCGGGCTGGCCCCCGGGCCGCACTCGAGCGCTCGCAGCGGTGGGCGTTAGCCCCCGATCATCGCCATCACGGCGTCCCGCACCGTGAAGAAGTCCGCCTTCTCGGCCTCGGGGAGCTCGGAGCTCCCGTTGTTGGGGAGCTCTACGCTCAAGGGGTTCACGTACTTCCCGTTCACGAAGAACTCGTAGTGCAGGTGCGGCCCGGTCGCGAGGCCGGTCATCCCGACGCGCCCGATGATGTCGCCCTGGTGCACCGTCTGCCCACGCCGCACCAGGATCGCCGACAGGTGCGAGTACCCGGTAGCGTACGGGCCTGCGTGCTGCAGCGCGACGTGGTTGCCGTGCCCACCCGCCGGACCCGCCTGTGACACGACGCCGTCCGCCACCGCGCGGACGGGCGTACCCATCGGCGCGCCGAAGTCGACGCCGAGATGTGGGCGGCGGATCTTGAGGATCGGGTGGTACCGGCCCGTCGCGGAGAACCCCGACGTCACGTTCATGAACGGCAACGGGGAACGCAGGAACGTCTTGTGCGCTCCTGTGCCGTCCGGCTTGAACCAGCCCAGGGTGCCGTCCGCGAGTCGGTAGCGGATCTGCACGTAGGTCTTCGAGCCGTTGGTGAGCTTCGCGCCCCGGATGTCCCCCACTCTGGACGCGCCGGCGTCGTCGGTCAGGGTATCGGCCGCGAGCTGGATGGTCGCGCCCGGCAGCAGCTCGGAGTTGAAGTCGACGTCGTACTCGAAGATGGCCGCCACGTTCATGATCTGCGACGGGCGGAGCCCCGCGTCCAGCGCGGCTTGCCACAACGACGACGTGACCGTCAGCGTCTTCGCGCCCGTCTCGATGTGGAACGGCACGGGGATCCGCGACGGGACGTAGCGTTCGCCTTGCCGCACCAGCGCGAACACGGTCGGCCCGCCCTTGTCGAGCCGGAGGCGGAACGGGGCGTCCTCGCCCGCCTCGTAGTCCAGCTGCACGACGTCACCGACCGAGAGCCGATCGAGCCCGCCAGCGGCCCCGCCGATCAGCGCGTCCGCAGGGGCGCCCATCGCGCGCAGCACCTCGGACGCCGTCTCACCGGGCACCACCTCGTGCTGGGTCGTCCGCAGCCGGGCGGCGACGGGCTCCCACGAGGCGGTGGTCACGGCCACGGGCTGGGGGATCGCGGCCGGCTCGACGCCGTTGACGACGAGCGCACCGCCCGTGCCCACCGACGCGAAAAGCACCACGGGGAGCCGCCAGCGCATCACACGTACCTGCGAAGGAGAAAGCCGATCACGAGCAGCAACACGAGCAGAAACCCGATGCCACCCCCGACGACGAGGCCCTGCACCACGAGCACCGCGGTGGACGCGCCGCGGGGCCGGGGCTTGCGCCTCGGGGCGGCCTCCGGCGGGGGCGCCACCGGGAGCTCACGCCGCGGCGAAGGCGCCGACGACCGCTTCGCTTCCGGCGCCTCGGAGCGAGGGACGGCGAAGCGCGGCGACGGCGTCGCCTCGGAGATCTCGGACGCCGGGTCGATCACGGGGGCTGTGCTCGCCGCCGCGGGGTAGGCAGGGGCGGCCAGCACGGGGACGCGCCTCGCCGGGCCGTCGTTGGTGCGCCCGAGCGCCGCCAGCGTGTTCGGGGGCTCGGCCACGACGGCGTCGACCGGCCGAGGGAGCGACGGCATCGACGGCTCCGGCTCGCCGTCCGCCAGCTGCACCTGCCGCCCGACAAGGCCGCCCTCGTCCACGCCCTTCGCGCGCTTCGCGAGCAGGTCCGGGACGACGGTCCCGCACCAAGCCCGCAGCCCAGACCCGCGCGTGCTGTCTGCCAGGGCCACCAGCTC
Source organism: Bifidobacterium breve (assembly GCA_943328795.2). Lineage (GTDB taxonomy): Bacteria > Myxococcota_A > UBA796 > UBA796 > SXON01 > CAIUMM01. Next base: position 2,858 of record CALQBK020000254.1, on the reverse strand, counting down.
TTGCTCGATCTCCATCGTCCCCGGCCGCAGCTTCGGGTCCCACGCCAGCATCCGCCGCAGCAGCGGCACCATCGGCGCGTACTCGCCGGTGACGCGGGCGAGCTGGGCCTCTTGCCGGGGCAGGTGCTGGTCGGGCTTGAGGCGGGGCTGGCCGAACACCTCGCCGATGGCGGCCTCCCAGAGCACCAGCGCGAGCCCGTACACGTCCGCCGCGGGGCTCACGTCCCCCGTCACGATGTACTCGGGCGCCATGTAGTTCAGCGTGCCGAGGACGAAGTGCCCGGTGAAGCTCTCGCGGGCCTCGAAGCGCGCGCGCGCTACGCCGAAGTCGAGCAGCTTCACGCCACCGCGCGACGTCACCATCACGTTCGCCGGCTTCACGTCGCGGTGGATGACGTTCAGCGGAACGCCGGTCGCCGGGTGCACCGCCGTGTGCGCGCGGTGAAGGGCGCCGGCCATCGCCCCGCCGAGCTCGGCCAACGCACGCGCCGGCGGGCGGTGCTTCGCCTCGATCAGCGCGGCCAGGTCGAGCCCCTCGACGAACTCCATGACGACGGCGTCGCGCCCGTCGACCGCGACGATCTCGAGCACCTTGAGGATGTGGTCGTCCTGCAACAGGCCGAGCAGCCGGGCCTCGTCCCGCACCCGGGACATGAACATCTGCGCGTTCGGGTGGTCGCGCTGGAGCACCTTGACGGCGACCTGGCGCCGAAAACCCTTGTCCGCGACGAGATCACAGAGGTACACCGACCCGAACGCCCCGGAGCCCACCACGCGCTGAAAATGGAGGGCACGCATCCGCTACTCGTCGACCGGCGTCATCCAGAGCAGGTCCGGGTTCACGCCGAGGAGGCGCAGGGCTTCGTCGTAGCGTGCGTGCACGGTGGCTCCGAGGACGCCTTCTACACCCTCTTCGAGGGGAATCCAACTGCCCTCGGTGATTTCGCGCTCCAGCTGCCCGGGCCCCCAGCCTGCGTACCCGAGGCACAGCCAGAAGTCGGTGCCGTCGGTCACGAGCGAGCGCAGCCGGTCGCGCGACGGGGACAGCCCAAACTCACCGAGCGTCCACCCCTCCTTCGCTTCGCCACGCCAGAGCACGAACCCCGCGCCGGGCTCCACCGGCCCGCCCCACAGCACGGGGCGGTTGGCCTGCGAGGGGCTCCGCGCCTCCATGCGCTCGATCACGTCCCCCATCCGCTGCTGGGTCTCGCGGTTCACGACGACGCCCAGCGACCCCTCCGGCCCGTGGGCGACGAGCAGCACGACCACGTGATCGAAGTTCGGATCCCGCATCTGCGGGCTCGCGACGAGTAAGCCGGGGTTCACGTGGGGCTCCTGGGCACTACCCCGGCACTCCGTAGTCGCGGATCGGCTCAATCCGCGGCTGCGCGCCATCGTTCACCACCTCTTCGGTGATGATGACTTCCTTGATGTTCTCTTGCGACGGCAGCTCGTACATGATGTCGAGCATCACCGACTCGATGATGCTGCGCAGGCCACGAGCGCCCGCCTTGCGCTTTTGCCCCTTGGTGGCGATCGCGGTGAGCGCCCCGGGCGTAAACGTGAGCTTCACCTTCTCGAACTTGAAGAGCTTCTGGTATTGCTTGACCAGGCTGTTCTTCGGCTCGGAGAGCACGTGCACCAGGTCCTCAACCTTGAGGTGCTCCAGCGTCGCGATGACCGGCAGGCGGCCGATGAACTCCGGGATCAGGCCGAACTTCTCCAGGTCCTCGGTCTGCGTGAGGCTGATCGCCGCTTGACGCCGAGCGTCCAGGTCAGACAGGTCGCGCGCGAAGCCCACGGACTTGCGGCCGAGCCGCTCGGAGACGATGGTGTCGATCCCCTCGAAGCTGCCGCCGCAGATGAACAGGATGTTCGTGGTGTCGATCTGCAGGAACTCCGGGTTGGGCATGCGCTTGTTGCCCTTGACCTGGATGTTGGAGCTGGTGCCCTCGAGCAGCTTGAGCAGCGCCTGCTGTACGCCTTCCCCGCTCACGTCCCGGCTCACCGTGCTGGAGTGCGACTTCCGGGCGAGCTTGTCGACCTCGTCGATGAACACGATGCCCTTCTGGGTCTTCTCTACGTTGTTCCCGGACGCGTGGTACAGGTTCAGGATGATGTTCTCGACGTCCTCGCCGACGTAGCCAGCCTCGGTGAGCGCCGTTGCGTCCGCGACCACGATCGGCACGTCCAGCATTCGCGCGAGGGTCTGCGCGATGAGCGTCTTGCCCGTGCCCGTCGGCCCGATCACCAGGACGTTGGACTTCTGGATCTCGACGTCCGACGGGTTGTCCTTCTTCTGCGCGTAGACCTCGAGCCGCTTGTAGTGGTTGTAGACGGCGACCGCGATCTTGCGCTTCGCGGCATCCTGCCCGATCACGTACTGGTCGAGGTACGCCTTGATGCGCGCCGGCGACGGGATCCGGCTGTTGCCGAGCGGGCCGGTGGTCGGGCTACGGTCTTCCCGGATGATGTCCAGGCAAAGCCGGATGCACTCGTTGCAGATGTTCACGTTGGGGCCGGAGATGATCTTCTCCACCTCCCGCGGCGACTTGTTGCAGAACGAGCACGTGAGCCCCGCGTTCGGGTATTTCGGCATCAGGACCTCGGATCACATTCTACGGCCAGCGGTGCGGACCGGCGGCGACAATTACACCTATACCGTGAGCAAGTAAGGCCCTCGCGATCTCTCGGCAAGGACCGAAGGGGATTCGTTACCCGGCCCCCTCGGCCCGGGAGGCGGGAGGAGGAGGGGGGACGGATGAGAGGCGATTGCACGGAGGAGCAGGCGACGGGGAGGCAGGAGGCGGGAGGCGGAGGGATCGACGAAAGGCGATTGCACGGGGAGGGGGGAGAGC
>CALQBK020000253.1 GCA_943328795.2 Bifidobacterium breve | reverse complement strand
GGCTCACCGTCGGGTGGGCGATCGAGGTCGTGCTGCTCGCGTGGCTCTCGCGGACGTACACGCACCCTGCCATCAAGGTGTTCCTCGGGCTGCTCGCGGTGGTGGTGTTCATCCGGCTCACCCCGAGCCCCTACACGCTCGCGTACGGCGATGGCCGCGGGATGATCCTGCTGAACTGGACGCTGTACACCTGGGGGCTGCCCGCCACCGCGTTCCTGGTCGCCGCGTGGCTGCTCCCGGGCCCGGACATCGGCAAGCGCGCGCTGCGGGTCGCCGCGACGCTCTTGTTCTTCGTCTGCCTCAACCTCGAGGTCGCCCACGCGTTCGCGCACGACGGTGAGCTCTCGTTCACCAGCGAGAACCTGCTCGAGAGCATGACCCGCTCGATCAGCTGGGTGCTGTTCGGCGTGGTGGTGCTCGTCGTCGGGATGTTCCGCGACTCGCGCTCCGCCCGGTTCTTCGGGTTCGGCTTCGTGCTGCTCGGCGGCGCGAAGATCTGCCTCGTCGACGTCATCCAGCTCTCCGGCTGGATCCGGATCGGGAGCCTGTTCGCGTTCGCCGTCGGCCTCCTGCTCACCTCGATCCTGTTCATGCGCGTCGTCTTGCGAGATCGCAAGAAGGCCGAAGCCGTCGACGCCGCAACCGCAAGGAAAACCCCGTGAACACTTCGCTCCTGCTCGTGCTCGTCAGCGGCCTCCGCGCGCTCGCCGCGGAGCCGCAGGCCTACCCGATGATGTCGACGGTCACGCTCCCAAAGGGCCCGGTGGGGCTGCTGTTGCCCGCCGACGTGATCGCCGGGGACGCTACGCGGCTCTCGAACGCGCTGCGGCTCGACGATGCCGCGGGTGTCGAGCACCCGTTCACCGTGCTCACGTCGCGGGACAACGGCGGCTACGACACCACCTCGGTCGCGTGGGATCCGACGTCCGGCTTGGCGCAGGGCGAGGGCCGCAGCTTCATCGTCGCCGAGAGCGACCGGCCGCTCGACGGGCTGCAGCTCCGGCTGGACGACTACGAGCGCGGGCCCTGGGCCGTGACGGTGTACACCGCAGCCGACGGCGGGTGGCTGCCTGTTGGCGTCGAGCAGTACCTGTACGCGTTCCACCGCGTCGACGGCGGCACCGGCCTGCGCAACACGATCGACCTGCCCCACAAGCGCGGCCCGTTCCGCGTGGACGTACGCGGCGCCAACGACCCGCGCGTCACGGACATCGAGGGCGTGGTGCTCTCGCCGCAGCACGTCGCGCCGCTGACCGAGGACGTCGCCGTGTCCGGCCCGGTGTACACCGAGAGCGGCGCGGCTCGCTACACCATCGACTTGCCCGGGCCCCGCGCGGTGAGCGGCCTGCGGCTGGCCGTGGAAGAGCCGATCTTCTCACGCGCGGTGTCAATCGCGACGGTCGAGGGCGACTACGGCGCGAACTACAGCATCCAGCGCGCGATGATCGGGGACGTCCGAATCGACGAGACCGAGGTCGAGGGCCTGGACCTGGTCACGGATCGGCTGGTGATCGACGTCAACGGCGGCCGGGACGAGCCGCTCACGATCACGGGCGCGACGGTGTCGTCCGTCGGCGCGCTGCTGCTCACGCCGGACGCCGGGGACGCCCCGCAGACGCTCTACTTTGGCGGCACGGAGCCGGACGCGCAGTCGGACATCGCGATCGCCGCGGACGAGCTCGCCCGGGTGAGCAAGCGCGTGGACGCGAGCACGGTCACGCCGGTGGACAACCCCGGGTACGTCGCGCGGCCGAGCCGCGAGGGCTTGGACGATGCCGGTGCGCCGCTCAACCTGGCGCTGTGGAAGTGGGAGCGCGCGATCGTCGCCGACCCAGGCTGGACGCGCGTGCCGATCGACGGGGCGGTGCTGTTGCACGCCCGGTCGAACCTCGACGACCTGCGCGTCGTGGACAGCCAGGGGCGCACGGTGCCGTTCGACCTGCGCTCGGCGGCGCGCGAGGTGGAGGTCCCGCTCGGGGAGCAGCAGCGCGAGGAGCACGGCGAGGCGTCCGAGATCCGGGTGTCGTTGCCCGCCGATGTCGGGACGATCCGGCGGGTCCAGCTCTCGACGGACGAGGGCGTGTTCTCGCGCGAGGTCGACATCGTGCGCGACCGCGGGACGTTCAGTGAGACCGTCCGCAGCGTCACGTGGACGGGGTCGGGCGGCGCCCACACCCTCGTGATCGAGGTGAACGACGACCTTGGCGCCCAGCTGATGATCCGCGTGCACAACGCGGACGACCGGCCGCTCTCCGTGACCGGCGTGCGGGCTTGGACCCAGGGCCGGGAGCTGCGGACCCGGGTCCCAGAGGGCGGCGCGCGCATCGTCTACGGCAACCGCAAGGCCCGGGCCCCCGAGTTCGACCTCGCGCTGCTCGGCGATGACCTGGGCCGCGTGCGGACCCGGCAAGGCACCCTCGGGCCTGAGCAGAGCGGGCAGGGGACCCCGATGTCGGTCATCGACACCGCGCTCGTGTTCGTGTCGTTCGGTGGGCTCGGCGTCGGCCTGCTGGCGCTGACGATCGGCGCGCTGCGCAAGCCGTCCACGGCGAACATGGGTCCGGACGACGCTGGCGCGATAAAGCCGGCGCCCGCGACCGCTTCGCCCCCGAAGGCGCCGGCCGCAGCTGGCTCACCACCGCCTTCGGGCGAACCACCCCCGGAATCTCCATGACCCTGCCCGAGCGCCTCGCCGCTGACCTCAAGACCTCCATGCTCGCGCGCGACGCCGCCCGCACCACCGGCCTGCGCATGATCCGCGCAGCGTTCATCGAGCTGGAGAAAGAGGGGAAGGGCCCTGTCACCGACGAGCGGTGCCTCGAGGCCCTGCGCCGGTTGAAGAAGCAGCGCGAGGACTCGATCCAGTCGTATGTCGCGGCGGCCCGCGAGGACCTCGCCTCGGTCGAGCGCGCCGAGTTGGTCGTGATCGAGGCCTACCTGCCGATGCTCGCGGACGAGCCGACGACGCTCGGCTGGGTGCGCGAGGCGATCACCGCCGCTGGGGCGACCACCGCGAAGGAGGCCGGCAAGATCATGGGCGCGCTCATGAAGGCCCACAAGGCCGACGTGGACGCTGGGCTCGCGAAGCGGCTGATCGAGCGAGAGCTGGGGGCGTAGCGTGTTCCGGCGCGTATTCATCGCGAACCGCGGCGAGGTCGCGGCCCGGGTGGCGAGCACCTGCAAGCGGCTTGGCATCGGCGTAGTCGCCGGCGTGTCCGAGCCGGACGCCGACCTGCAGTGGCTTCGGCCCGAGGCCGGGTTGGTCGACGCCGTCGCGATCCTCGGCGGTCGCCAGAGCTACCTCGACGCCGACGCGATCTTGGCGGCGGCGCGGGGGCACCAGTGCTCGGCGCTGCACCCGGGCTGGGGGTTCTTGTCGGAGAACGCGCGGTTCGCGACCCGCTGCGAGATCGAGCGCATCACGTTCATCGGGCCCACCCCCGCGGCGATCCGCGCGATGGGCGACAAGTCGGTCGCGAAGGACACGATGCGAAAGCTCGGGTTGCCGACGATCCCGGGGTCTGACGGGCCGGTCGCAGACGCGTCCGAGGCGTCCTCGCTCGCGCAGGCGATGGGCTACCCCGTGCTGCTCAAGGCGCGGTCCGGCGGCGGAGGGCGCGGCATGCGCCGCGTCTACCAGCCGAGCGAGCTCGAGTCGGCGTTCTCGCAAGCCTCGGCGGAGGCGCTCAGCGCGTTCGGGGACGGCGCGCTGTACCTGGAGAAGCTGATCGAGGGCGGCCGCCACATCGAGTTCCAGGTGCTGGGCGACGCGTTCGGCAACGTCGTGTGCCTCGGCGAGCGCGAGTGCTCCGTGCAGCGCCGGCACCAAAAGCTGGTGGAGGAGTCGCCCTCCCCCGGGGTCACGCCCGAGCGCCGGGGCGCGATGATGGCGAAGATCTCGGCGGCGTGCGCGCGCGCGGGGTACCGCGGCGCCGGCACCGTCGAGATGTTGATGGACCGGGACGGCTCGCTCTACTTCATGGAGATGAACACCCGGCTCCAGGTGGAGCACCCGGTCACGGAGCTCTGCACCGGCGTAGACCTGGTCGAGTGGCAGCTCCGCGTCGCCGCGGGCGAGGCCTTGCCCGCCGGGTGGATCAAGGACGGCGTCCCGGCACGTGGCCACGCCGTCGAGTGCCGAATCAACGCGGAGGACCCTTCGCTCGGGTTCAAGCCCGCGCCCGGGCGGGTGTCGGGCCTCGCGCTGCCGGCTGCTCCTGCGCTGCCGGCGCGGCTCCGCGTGGACACGCACCTGCACCAGGGCGACAGCATCTCGCCGCACTACGACTCGCTGATCGCGAAGCTGATCGCCTGGGCGCCCGACCGCGCCTCGGCGCTCGCGGCGATGGATGGTGCGCTCGCGGGGCTCACCGTCACCGGCGTGCCGACCACCGCGTCCCTCCACCGCCAAGTCCTGGCTGATCCTCGCTTTGCATCGGGGGCCTACGACACTTCGCTGCTCGACGGGTTCCCGGGCCTCTGATCGTGCGGGTCCCGTCGTTGCCCGCTCGCGTCCGCGACCTCGTCGGTGGGCCCGTGGTGATCGCTACGGTGCTCGCCTTCGCCGCTCGGGTCTGGCTCGTGCTGCGCTTCCCGAACAACTTCGCGTTCGACGGCTGGCAGCGTTGGTCGGGGCGCGAGCACCTACTGGTGCAAGACTGGCTCCCCGCTGTCCAGGCAGTGATCTTCGTGGTCGCGAAGCTCGGGGGCGGCGTCCAGGTGACGCGCCTGGCGCTCTCCGTGATCTCGGCGCTCGGCGTGGGTGCAGGGACGCTGTGCGCAGAGGCGATGGGCGGTCGGCCCGCTGCGTGGGTGTTCGGCGCGCTGGCGAGCTTCGGCCCGTTCCTGGTGTTCGGCTCGCTGATGTACCAGGAGGGGACGTACCTCGCGGTGCTGTTCGTCGGGCTCGCGCTCGCGCTGCGGGGCGGGATCGGGCTCTCAGCGGTCCGGCAGCGCGGCCGGAGCAGCCTGCTGTCGTCCGACCTGGTGTTCGGCCTGCTGCCGCTCGTGCGCTACGAGGGTTGGCCGGTGGTTTTGCTGTACGTGGCGTGGCGAAGG
>CALQBK020000252.1 GCA_943328795.2 Bifidobacterium breve | reverse complement strand
GTGGACGTCGCGTCTGTGCGGGTCGTGGCGTACATGCGCCCGGCCGCGTCGTAGCTGGGCGTCGTGGTGACGCCGAGCACGTTCGTCGAGCTGGCCACCTGGCCGCGGCTGTTCCAGGACGTCGTGGTGAACGTGAAGTCGGGGTCGACGTGGCGCCAGGAGCGGTCGAAGCCGTCGAGCCAGGTGGTCTGGACGTTGCCGTCCACGTCGGTCTGGGAGACGCTCCGGGAGTTCGGGGTCGAGTGGTCGGAGTAGCTGTAGGTCTTCACGGTCTCGGCCGGCCCGAAGTTCGGGTGCAACTCCACGCTGGCGACGCGGCCGTCGTTGGGGCTGGTCCGGTAGTGCGTCTCAGTCCAGTTTCCGTCGGCGTCCTGCTCGGTGAGGACGCGATCCCCGTCCGTGTACGTCCAACGGGTCTCGGGGGACCGCGAGGAGCCGTCCCAGAGCGACACGGTCCCGTCGAGCACCCGCCGGGTCGCGCGGCCCCAGGCGTCGTACTCGGTGCGCCAGGTGGTGTGGTTCGCGTCCTCGGTCCGGGTCACCCGGCCCAGCGAGTCGAGGGTCTGGCCGCTCTGAAAATCGCCCGCGCACTCGGTGCTGCTGTACAGCGTCGAGGTCGAGGTGGTGCAAGCGTAGCCGGTCGGCCCCTCGGTCGTGACGTCGCCGACGCCGTAGCTCGTGAAGCTGCTGACGAAGCGGCCAGGGCTGGGGTCCGGCGCAGGAGTGAGCGTCTCGGAGGGGCGCCCGAGGCTGTCGCTGTAGGTCCAGGTGCCGGCGACGTCGGGATCGCCCGGCGCGAAGGTCCGGCTGGTGACCCGGGGCGTGCCGTCCTCGGCCCAGGCCTGGAACTGCTCGATCTCGGTCCCGGGCACACAGCCGACGGCGGACAGGAGCGAGCCCCCGTCGGAGGAGGTGGCCGCGCCCTCGGAGCAGTCGACGGCCAGCGACTGCCTGCCCCAGGGGTCGAGGAAGAGCAGCCGCATCGAGCCGTCTCCGCGCTCGACGATGGCGCGCGGCTCGCTCCACGTGCCGCGGTCGTCGGCGTGGTCGAAGGCGTCGTCCCGGAGCCAGCTCTCCGTGATGCACGCCGACGTGCCCGAGTCGGTGCAGGAGAGCTTGCTCTGCTCGCGGCCGAACTCGTCCATCGTGACGTTGGTGCTGGCCCCCTCCCACTCCCAGAGCCACTGCCGGCCCGCGAAGTCGTAGGTGAAGGTCTCGACGCGCCCGCTCGGGTCGGTGCGCGTGAGCACCTGGCCCATCGCGTTGCGGGTCCAGCTCTCGCTCACGCCGTCCGGATCGGACTGCGCGAGAAGGTCCCCATGGTCGTAGGTGTAATGCCACTCGCGCCCCGGCCCCAACCGGTCCCGCAGCGTAGTGGGCGTGTCCCAGTCGGAGAAGGCGAGGCGACCGACCCAGCCGACGGTGGCGCCCGTGCTGTCCTGGACCTCCCAGCCGTCGAGCTGCTTCCCGGCGTGCCCCGGGTCCCATCCCTCCCAGGAATAGATCGTCTTCAGGTTGTCGGCGGGTTGGGCTAGGTCACGGAGGTCCTTGCGCTCGCCGACCCGGTGGTCCGCGTCGTAGGACCAGTCGGTCACGTAGATCTGGGTCTTCGTGATCAGCATGCCGTGGTCCGTGGTCGGCGCCTCGGGCGTCGTGGGGATCACGATCTCGTCGGGCACCGCCCCCTGCATCGCGCCGTACTCGCCGGGCTCGCCTTGGCCAGCGATCACGATGCCGTAGCGCGCGGGGACGATGTGCCAGTCCGCGAATGGGCCGTCCTGGGATGCGTTGAACGAGTACGCACCGTTGCTCCCGGCCACCGTGCCCGGGTTCGTGATGCATGGGTTGTTCGGTCCGTTCCGATCGCACGGCGGCGGGTTGTTGACCGGGCAGGGGTTGTTCGGGTCGCCCGGTGCGCACGGTGGCGGCGGGTTGTTCACCGGGCAGGGATTGTTCGGGTCGCCCGGTGCGCAAGGCGGCGGCGGATTGTTCACCGGGCAGGGGTTGTTCGGGTCGCTGGGATCGCAGGGCGGGTTGTTGTTGCCGCCGGGGTTGTTGGGGTCGTTGCCGCAGGGGTTCTGCGGGTCGCACGGGGGCCCGGCCGGGGTGCCGTTCTGGAGCAGGAGCCCCCACACGGTGTTCGAGACGTCCCGGTCCACCGGGCTCTCGAAGTCGGTCTTCCATCCGTAGAGCGCCTCCCAGGTGGCGCCGCCGAAGTTCGGGTGCCCATCGGCCTCTTCGCACTGCTCGGCGAGGGAGATCTCGGACACGGTCTGGTGCATCGCTCCGCCGCTCGAGTAGCCCTCGCCCACCTCAACGTCGCAGACCCGGCGGGTGGGGTTGAAGTAGGGCGCCACGTTGTCGATGGTGCTCACGAAGCCCTGCGGGAGCTGCGCCGAGCGCCACGTGAAGTGGGCGAGCGTGCCGTCCGGTCGCTGCACCACCTTGAACACGTAGTCGCCGTTGAACCACGGGCTGATCGCGAAGCGGTAGTGCGTGCTCGCGCCACTCTCCCCGACGAGCAGCGCGTCCTCGAAGCCGATGAACCGGTTCTGCGCCGCCCACCAGGTGCCGCCCTCGAAGGCGTACTCGGTGGTGCCGTCGGCTGCGGTGACCGACGCGATGACCTCCATCGGGGCGTGCAGGTTCGGGTTCAGCGCGGGATCGGTGAAGCCGTAGGTGAGCGTCGTGGCGCCGCCCCAGGGCCCGTGGATCTTGGTGACGCGGTGGCGGGAGACGGCGCGCTCGCCCTGGGCCAGCTCGATCGCCCCCACCGCGGGGCTCGTCGCTCCGCTGGTCTGCGCTGGCGGGACGACGTGCAGCACGTCGGTGAACCCGTCGGCGTCCCAGTCCGCGAACAAGAACTGGTCCGCGGGCGCGTTGCTCCCCGCGGAGTCGCTCAACGCCATCCCCAGGACGGAGACTCCTCCGACGCTCTCGGCCGACGCGTCGTCGAAGCCGAAGCCCGCCGGCAAGCCGCGATCCGGGTAGACGCTCAGGCCGTCGATCACCTCGACGCGCCCGGAATGATCGACGTCCGCCGTCGTCCACTGTGTTGTCTCGGTCGCGTAACTGTCGGTGCTCAAGTCGAAGTCGGGGTGCCACACCGCGATGGACGAACCCCCGGCGGTGTAGCCGGCGGGGCTGAAGTTGCCCTGGCCGTCGCCCAAGAGGACGGCTTGCACGAGCCCTCCGTCGCGCACGAGCTCGGTGCCGAACCCCTGGATCGCCTCCTCGTGCCAGCAGGGCGTGCCCGAGAACAGCAGGTCGCCGAGCCCGTCGCCGTTCACGTCCACGAGCTGCGTCAGCGTCCATTCCGGGTCATCGATCGGGTCCGGGACCGTGTCGTCGTCCCCGAACAACACGTTGCCCTCCCCACACTCCGCGTCGATCGCCGCAAAGTCGAGCACGTCGTCCCAGTCCCAGTACGCTGAGACGGCGGTGCCGCTGTCCAGCCACGGCGCGCCGCCCGTGTTGCGCGTCCACGTGCCGTCGTCGCGGTTCAGAAGGTCTGGAAAGCCATCCCCGTCGATGTCGCCGAGCTTGCTCGCAATCAGCTCGGCGCCCGTGATCGACAGCGCCGAGAACGCGCCCGCGCCGAGTGGCGAGACCTGCACCGCACTCGGCCGGTCGTCTGCCCACAGCAGGTCCGAGGCCCCGTCCCGGTCGATGTCCGTGATGTTCCAACTCCCGTCCACCGTGAACGTGGAGGGGTCGAGCACGTCGCCGAGCCAGGCGCCGAGGTCGGTGTCGTCGACGAGCGTTCCCGCCTCGTTTCGCCAGGCCACCGCCACGGGCGTCGGCGTGCCGCTTACGCCGGTGAGGCACGGGTTCGGGGCTACGCAATTGCCGGTTGGCGGCAGCTGGCCGGGGCGCGGCGCTCCCGAGTACGCCAGCAGGTCCGGGTATTGGTCGCCGTCGGACACGACCATCATGGTGAACCGAGTGTCCGCGAGCGTGGACTCCCACTCGGGGCCCGCGCTCCACTCGCCGAAGCTCGTCTCCTCCGCGTTCGTTTCGACGCAGCGGAGCGTCTTCGATCCGCCGTCGGTCCCCAGCCGTTCGACCCGGTGCACCACGCTTGCGAGTTCCGGCTGCGGGTACGGCCAGACCTCGCCGGGGCACCCTGCGACGTCGTCGTCGAGGTACTGGATCGCGTAGGCGGACGCGAAGTCGCTCTCCCCGTTAGCGTACACCTCGATGCCGGCGAGGCGGGCGGCGGTCGTGCGCATCCGCCCGGAGCGAGCGTCTGACCGTCGGTCGTCGCGCGCCTCCCAACCGAACTCGATAGTGGTCGGCCCGTAGCTCACCGACTCGGGAAGGTGGACGTAGGCGTGGTCCCCATCGAGGTCGGTGTCCGCCCCTGCGTGCACGTCCTCGTCCGGGACCATGTACTGGTAGGTCGTGACGTTCCCGTGTGGATCCTCGACCTTGGCGAGCAACCAGGCCGTGGTGTCGCCCGCGTGTGCCGCACCCGCCCCGGGGAAAGCTTCGCAGTCCGCCAGCGACTCGCCCTGCCACTCGACGGCACAGCGGGAGATCCCGTCGCCGACTGTCTCGCCGTAGGTCCAGGTCCAGCCGTCCTTCTGAACCTTCCACACGTTCTGGAAGGCGTCCCGGGAGAACAGGCGCCCGTCGTCCCGCTCCGCACGGTAGTAGCCCGCACCGTCGTCGTAGAGCCGCACCCCGTCGACCAAGAAGACGTCGGAGGGGCCGAGCCGGGGTACACCGCCGGTCTTCGATTGCCGGTCGATCCGCGAGAACCCGTCGAGTCGCCAGCCGGGCCCGAGCGGGCCGTCCGGGATGTGGAAGTCTGCCGTCAGCGCGACCGGGGGGGCGCCGCCTCGGCCGGGCGGGAGCTCGAGGGGGACGGTCTCGGTCCAGCCGCCGACCTGCACCAGCGGGTTCGCCCCGTCCACGGGGGCGTACGCGGGGGCCGTCGGCGCGGAGGTGAACCCGCCGGGGGCGGAGACGTCCGCGGCGTGGGCGATGCCCGGGCCGAGGACAAGCCCATAGAGCAATGGTGTTGAAAGGACCATTTGGACCCTGTGGGCACTGCGTTTCGGTGACGCTCGGCAGCGTACCGAG
>CALQBK020000251.1 GCA_943328795.2 Bifidobacterium breve | reverse complement strand
TTGGGGCGCATGCCGTGCGTGGACCGGAACATCCTGCGGTTGGGCGCGTACGAGATCCTCAACCGCGAGGTCCCGACGCCCGTGGTGATCAACGAAGCGCTCGAGATCGCGAAGAAGTACGGCGGCGCCGAGTCGCGGGCGTTCGTCAACGGAATCTTGGACCGCATCGCGCACGAGGCGGGGCGTGGCCGGAAGCGCTGAGGGAGACGGCGCGCCGCGAGGGCGGTCGATCGGCGAGCTACAGGGCGCGATCGACGCGTGGATTGCAGAGAACGGGGGCTATTGGCCGCCGCTCTCGCTGCTCGCGCGCTTGACCGAGGAGACGGGGGAGGTCGCGCGCGAGTACAACCACCGCTTCGGTGCCAAGCAAAAAAAGCGCTCGGAGCTGGAAGCCGAGGTTCCCGGCGAGGATCGCCTCGGCATGGAATTGGCAGACGTGCTGTTCATCGTGCTGTGCATGGCGAACGAGCAAGGCGTCGATCTTGACGCGTCGTTCGACGCGATGATGAACAAGCTCAAGATTCGTGATGCGGGGCGGTTCCGCACACGTTGACACGGGCCGGGCGTTACGGGTACGCTTGCCCCGCAAGACAGTGCCCGTCGCTGTCCGGCCCCCCGTCCGCTGCCTCGGAGACTGCATGTCGCGAACCCTCGTCGCCCTCGCCCTTCCTTCCGTGCTGTTTGCCTGCCGAGGGCCCCAGGACGAGGTCTTCGACTACGCCTACCCCGTGCTCGCCGTCAGCGAGTCCACCGTCCAGTTCGGCACGTCCGGCTGGGGGAGCGTGACCGAGCGCACGTTCTACATCAGCAACGACGGCGGAACGTCCACGGCGGACGGCATGACCATGGCCGTGAGCACCATCACGTTGCTCGACACCGCGCCGGAGAACTACACGTTCACGTACGACGTGCGGGACACCGAGTGCACCGGTGCGCCGGCGGCGGACACCTCGTCCGACACCTCTGCAGCTGCGGCCAAGTCGCTCGACATCGACACGAGCCCCGAGCCCATCGACACGGGGGACACCAACCCGAGCGACACCGGCGCGCCTCCGGACGACACAGGCAGCGTCCCCAGCGACGTCCTGTTCCTGCTCGACCCCGGCTGTCGCATCCCCATCAACGTCACGTTCGCGCCAACGAGCGCGATTGGCGACGTGTGGGGAGCGATGGAGATCGTGAGTGAGTCCCAGGAGATCGCGGAGGACGCTACCGACGAGCAGTTCCTCGCGGCGTACCACAAGGACCCCGTGCGGCTCCGCAAGCTCGTCTACCTGCACGGGGCGGCAGAGCACGCCGCCGCGACGCTCGTTGTCCGGCCGCGCACCTACGACTTTGGCTACGTGAACACCGAGGACACCGAGGACCACGTCGCGTTCATCGAGCTCGACAACGTTGGCGACGGGGACTTGAACCTCGCGAGCGTCGAATTCGGAGACGGCTGCGACGAGGCCTACAGTTTCGCGGGCGAGCCCACGATCGGCGTCATCGAGCCCGGCGCGTCCACGCTGGCCGAAGTGCGGTTCCAGCCGGTCGACGACCAGCCGGCGTACTGCCAGCTCGTTGTGCACTCCGACGATCCCGCGGAGACCGCCGACGGCGTGGACGTGACGCTCACGGGCAACTCGGGTTCGGACCCTGAGAACCTCCCGCCCACGGTGTACATCCGGTCGCCGAGCAACGGGTACAAGTACGAGGGCATCTCGCCGCTCTCGCTCGAGCTGAACATCTTCGACGTCAACCAGCCGGCGACCTCGCTCGGCTGCAAGGTCAAGAGCGCGGTCCTCCAGGAGGGCGCGAGCATCGCGACCTGCACGGCGACGGACGAGTCTGGCCACTTCTGGGTTGAGATCGACCCGGGCGATCTCGACGCGGGCACGGACACCCTCCAGGTCGTGGTCACCGACGGCAGCGGCATCACCGCCACCGCCGCGGTGTCCGTCGTGATCAGCTCCGACTACCCGGCTGACGACGACGACGGCGATGGCTACGGCGCCAGCGTCGACAACCCCGACTGCGACGAGGCCAGCCGCGACACCTACCCGGGCGCCGCCGAAATCTACGACGGCCTCGACAACGACTGCGACAACATCATCGACGAGGGCACGGAAGGCTACGACGACGATGGCGACTCGTACTCGGAGGAGCAGGGCGACTGCAACGACTACAACGACTCCGCGTACCTCGGCGCGCCCGAGCGCGGGGACGGTGTCGACAACGACTGCGACGGAATCGTGGACGAGGGCACGTCGCTCTCTGACGACGACAACGACGGCTACGCAGAGGTCAACAACGACTGCGACGACGGCGACGACACCCGTCACCCGGGCGCCACCGAGGTGTGTGACGACCACATCGACAACGACTGCAACGGCCTCGTCGACTCGGCGGACGCGTGCCTCGACAGCAACTCCAACCCGGTGATCGTGGGCGGTGAGTCCGGCGTGGCGGCTGACCAGTACGCGTGCGAGAGCGGGCAGACCATCACGCTCTCGGCCATCGTGTACGACGCCGACGGCCAGGTCCCCACCTTCGCCTGGGCGGATGACGACGCCACCATGGAGAACTACGACAACGCGTCGGCGTCCACGGTGCACTGGACCTGCCCCACCCTCGACTCCAACAGCGGCGGCAAGGCGTACCTCGTGTCGGTCCAGATCCTCGACCCCGACGCGAACGACGACTACGCCTACACGAAGATCGCCGTCTACCCCGAGGACTTCGGCCTCTACGACCCCTTCGAGGTGCTCGTGCTCGGCGAGAAGAAGGGCTGCGCGACGGTGTCGGCAGCGCCTGCGCTGTCCATCGTCGGCCTGGCGCTCGCCGCGGCGGCGATCCGGCGCCGCCGGTCATAGCCCAAAATGTGCGCGAGGCGAAGCCGCAGCGCGCAATTTGGGTCAGGAGGGGCCGCTTGCGGCACATCCTGGGCTAGAGTCAGACGGTCAGCCGCCGGAAGACCTCGTCCAACGAGCTCTTCTCGCGGCCTAGCTCGATGAGCACGAGGCCGGCGTCCACGGCCAACGTGAACAGCTCCGGGCGCACGTCCCGCGACGCGAGGATGTCGAAGCTCATCGACCCGTCGGCGTCGCCTTGCTCCGTCGCCCGGCGAGTGGTGCGCTGTACGCCGGGCACGGCCGCCACCAAGTCTGCGACGGCCTCGACGGCAAGGCGGACGCGCCCGCAGGCGTAGGTCGCGCGGATGAGCGTGCCGCCCGCTGTCTCCTCGGCCAAGCGCTCGGTGGGCGCGTCCGCGACCAGCTGGCCCTGGTTGAGGATCAGCACGCGGTCGCACACCGCTTGCACCTCTTGCATGATGTGCGTCGACAAGATGACCGTGCGCTTCTCGCCGATGCGCCGAATGAGGTCGCGGATGACGGCGATCTGGTTCGGGTCGAGCCCGCTGGTCGGCTCGTCCAGGATCAAGACCGGCGGCTGGTGCAAGATCGCCGCGGCGAGCCCCACGCGCTGCTTGTAGCCCTTCGAGAGCGTGCCGATCGCCTGGTAGAGCCGGTCGGAGAGGTCACACTCGACCGCGGCCCGCTCGATAGCGGCCTCGCGCTCGGCGGCCGCCAGCCCTCGCACGCGGGCGATGAACGCCAGGTAGTCGGTCACCCGCATCTCGCCGTACGACGGCGCCGACTCGGGCAGGTACCCGAGCTTGGCGCGCGCCTCTAGCGACGACTCCACCACGTCGAACCCGGCGATCCGCGCCGTGCCGGAGCTTGGCGGGATGAAGCCCGTCAGGATGCGCATCGTCGTGGACTTCCCAGCGCCGTTCGGCCCGAGGAAGCCGACGATCTCCCCGGCGCCGAGGTGGAACGAGATGCCCCTCAGCGCCTCGAAGCGCGACCGGCCGCGACCGAACCCGCGCTTGAGGTCGTGGACGTCGATCATGCTTTGCGGGTTCATCACCATCAGCCGCAACTCCCGGGCGCGACACCGAGGGTATCGTGCTACCGTTGAGCGATCCCGGAATCTGCATGCGCGTCCCTGCGTTCACCTGCTTCTTTCCCCTGCTGCTCGGCTCGGCCGCGTGCGTGAACACCGTGAAGGTCGTCGGCGGTGACACCGCCACCGGCAACGATCTCGACGATGACACCGCGGACACCAACGACTCCGGGGACACCGGCGGCGCAGACTCCGACTGGCACGAGTTCGACGGCGCGTCGTTGGTCATCCTCTCGCCTGCGAGCGGCGACTTCCTCCCGTGGTCCGAGGACGCCGAGTTCAAGGCCGAGGTGCACGACGCAGACGGCAACGTGATGGACTTCGACGACATCGGGTGGACCAGCGACATCGACACCGCCTGGGGCGTCACCGGCACCGACGTCACGGACAGCACGCTGGACGTCGGCACGCACGCGCTCACCGCGACCGCTGAGCTGCCCAACGGGGACCGGCTGGCCTACACCATCGGCGGGGTGCTCGTGCAGAGCCCGTACGCGGGGATCTACAGCGGCACGCTCCAGGTCGACTTGAGCTACGACACCTACGCGGTGGCGTGCTCCGGCGCGACCACCATGACGGTAGACGCCTACGGCGAGACGGTCACCGGGGACGCCAGCTGTTTGCTCTCGCTGAACGGCTACGACCTGGACACGGCGTACGTGATGGAGTACGAGAACAGCGATGGGACGCTCTCCGGCACGTCGGGCATCGACCTCGGCTTTTACCAGTACGACATCGACACCGCCGGCACGCTCGACACGGACGGCAACATGGCGGCGTCGTTCACGGCGGACCTCTCTGGGCTCGGGATGACCGGCACGCTCGACGCGACGCGGGTCACCCGGGATCTGTCAGGGTCCTAGCGACCTTTTCCGATGCCCAGCAGCACCCCGGCGGACGCCGTGACGTAGAGCGGGGGGGGGACCCCGTCCGGCAGCACGGTGACCCCCAGCCGGACGGTGGGGCGGACGCGGGACCCGAACGAGCTGTTCGGGAAGAGCGGCGCGACATCCCAGCCTGCGCCGAGCTCGAACCCCGTGCGGTGGGTGATCCCGCCGTAGGTCGCGGCGAGCGCGCCCCCGGGGTGCGCGATGGCCTGGTCGATGGCCAGCTCGTGGTGGTGCGCCAAGCCCCCGAAGGCCCCGGGCCCGCAGCCCGCAGGG
>CALQBK020000250.1 GCA_943328795.2 Bifidobacterium breve | reverse complement strand
TGCTGTTGTACGCGACCGTCGTGTTGATCGCGTACCAGTACGTGGACAACGCGTAGGTGTCCAGGTCCGGGACCCCTTGGTCTGCCATCCACTCGGCCGAGGCCTCCCAGTACCAGGCCTCGTTCGCCGTCGAGCGCCAGTCGCGAACCCCGTACTGGATCATGTGGCTGAACTCGTGCACGGCGACGCTGTGGGAGAACCCTGGGTAGTCCGAGTCGGCGTAGTAGGGGGTGACGTAGCTGACCGGGTAGCCGTCCGGGAACTCGCTCGTGGTGTACGTCGTCGTGAACCCGGAGCCCGAGAGCGTGGGGTCGAGGATCACCCACAGCAGGTACCGGTCCGAGCTGACGGGCGCGGGCCAGCCCTGGGTGTCGACTAGCTCCGCCCACCCCTCCTCGAGCGCGTCCAGCACGCCCTGCGCGTAGGTCTCGGTCGCGTCGTCCCCCGCCCACTGGATCGTGAAGTTCGCAGACTCCAGGTGGTGCTCGAACGAGTCCCCGTAGATCACCTTCTCACCGGCGAAGGCCGAGCGCGGGTGCCCATCGAGCTCGGGGGGCGGCACCAGCATGCGAGGGTCAGCCGGATCGAGCTGGTGCTGCAGCGCGAGGAGGACGAGGGGCGTCAGGCAGTGCATGGCCTACGGTAGCGTGAAAACCGTCAGGGCACCGGCGCCGGATCGGGGGCAACTACCGGCGCGGGGGGAGGGGCCTGGACGGGCTGCGGATCGGACCCCGGCGCGGGGACGACGGGCTGGCCGGGGACGGGCCCAGGGTCGACGCCCGGGGCTGCGGGCGGCGCGCCAGCGTCCGGGCGTCGAGCGAGCTCGGCGCGGATGGCCTCGGGCAACGTGGGCTCGAGCAGCACCATGTACAGGATGATCTCGCGTCGGGCGTCCGGGAACTGCGGGCCGGTGAGCTCCTCGGGGTTCTCGGACCAGAGCCCGCCGATGTTCAGGTAGTCCTGGTTCGGGTCGAAGGTCGCGCGGGAGAGCGCGCCGAACTGCCCCGCCTGGTAGACCTCGCCGACCAGGGCTCGGAAGTCGCCGGGGTTGGCGTAGGGGTCCAGGCGGTGGCGGAGGACGAAGGTGGCGTCGGTGAACAGCGTCTCCTGGCCCGGAGACAGCGTCTGCAAAAACGGCGCCTCGGCCTCGAACAGCGTGCGCACGGACTGGGCCCGCAGCGCCAGCAGCTCTTGCTCGCGGTTGTGCACCTCCGCCAGCTTCGGGGCCATCGCGGCCAGGTCCTCCGAGGGGGCGCCGGCGACCAAGCCGTCCCAGATGGCGTCGTAGGTCGCGTCGAGCTCGGGCTTGAACTTCTCGACGATCGCGGCTTGGCGCTCCAGCACCGCCGCGCGCTCGCGGCCCACCTTCTCCGCCAGCTCCGAGAGGAGCCCGAGCTGCAGGCGGTTGAACTTCATGTAGTGCAGCCAGATCAAGAGCCGCACGCGCTGCTCCTTGTCCTGCGTGTCCGGCAAGAACGAGTAGTCGTACAGCGCGCGGTACAGCGGGGGATCGAGGCTCCGGTCGTGCTGCTCCTCGACCGCGGCGACCGTAGGCAAGGGCAGCGGCGCCGCGCAGGCCGGGACGAGCAGCATCGCGAGCCATGAGATCGGGGGGCGGCGGAACGACATCGCGGGAGAGTGTAGCCCGCGGGGTGCAGCGGATCCGCGGGAGCGCGCGGCCAGGCCGCGATACATCGGCCGCGTGTTCCCCGTGCTCCCCTACGCGCCGTTCGCGCCCGCTTTCCGGGTCGCCCTGCCGTTCGGGCTCCTCGCGGGCGTCCACCTGCCGCCCGGCTCCGACCCCGTCGGCCACCCCGCGATGGTGCGCTTGCACCCCGACGAGCGGGACTTCGCCCGGACGTTGGGCGGCTTTCGGCAGGTCCAGTTCGTCGGCGGCCGGCTCGCCCTGGGGGAGCTCGCGAACGAGCTCGGGCTGCGCCGCGGCCCCGTGTTGCCCAACGCGCACGGCGCGCCAACCTTGCCCGCGGGGTTCGTCGCGAGCATCTCCCACAAGCGGGACCTCGCCGTCGCGCTCGTGGCTCGCGGCCACGAGGTGGGGATCGGCGTCGACATCGAAGACACCGACCGGGAGCGCCCCGGCGTCGCCGCGAGGGTGCTGCGGGCCGAGGAGCTCGCGGTCGTCCAGGCGTTGCCACGGGATCGCCAGTGGGTGGAGACCGCCATCCGGTTCTCGGTGAAGGAGTCCGTGTACAAGGCGCTCCACCCGTTCCTGCTGCGGTACATCGGGTTCGGCGAGGTAGCGGTGTGGCCCGGCCTCGACGGGATTGACCGCGTGGAGCCGTTCCTGCGCGGCATGGAGGGGCCGTTCAAGTTCGAGGCGCGCCACGCCTGGATCGGGGACCGGGTGCTGTCGATGGTGCGGGTCCGCGCCGCGTGCACAGCGCCATGAGGCACCTGGTCACCGGCGGCGCGCGGTCGGGGAAGAGCACCTACGCGCTGGAACAAGCGCTGCAGCTCGCGCCCAGCGGGCCCATCGGGTTCATCGCGACCGCGACCCCGATGGACGGCGACATGGCGGACCGGATCCGCAGGCACCAGGCCGAGCGCGACGAGCGGTTCCTCACGCTGGAGGCCCCGCTGGACATCGCAGGCGCGCTCTTGGACCCCAGGCCGCGGGCCTTCATCGTCGATTGCCTCACGCTGTGGTGCTCCAACTTGCTCTTCGCCGGCAGCACCGGGCACTTCTTGGACACCAAGCCTGACGCCGAGCTGTTCGGGCGCCACGTAGACGCGCTCGAGCAGGCCGTCGCAGCGTGCGACCGCCCGGTGATCCTCGTCACCAACGAGGTCGGGCTCGGCATCGTGCCGCCGGACGCCGTCACGCGCACCTACCGCGACTGGCTTGGCCGGCTGAACCAGCGCGTGGCGCGCGCTTCGGACCGCGTGACGCTGCTGGTGTCGGGCATCCCGGTGGTGATCAAGCCCGGGACGCGCTGATGCGGCCCTTCTGGCTCGCGTGGGGGTTCCTCTCGCGGGTGCCCGTGCCGGACTTGCCGGACGTGACCGCCGCGGAGCTTGCCCGCGCGACGCGGTGGTACCCGCTCGTCGGCGTCGGCGTCGGGCTCGTGCAGATCGCCGCGCTCACCGTTGGGAGTTGGGGGGTGAACCCGCTGTTCGGCGCGGTCCTGGCGGTCGCCGCGGGCGAGTGGTTCACGCGCGGGTTTCACCTCGACGGCTTGGCCGACTGCTTCGACGGGCTCTTGGTGAACGGGGACGCCGCGCGACGCCTGGCGGTGATGAAGGACCCGCACGTCGGCGGGCTCGGGGCCGCCGCGATCGCCCTGTGGGTGCTGCTCCGCGTCGCGGCTGTGCAGGCGCTCGTGGAGCACGCGGTGGTCGTCCCGGCGCTGCTGGCCGCCCCGGTGCTCGCCCGCGCGGTGCTGGCGCTCGACGTCGCGTCGTTCCCCGCGGCGTCGCCGACCGGCCTGTACGCCGGGCTGAAGGCCGCGGTCACCCGCTTGGACGTCGCGGTGGCCTTGGTGCCCGGCGTCGTCGCGATCGGCCTGCTCGCCCAGGTCGCCCCCTGGCGGGCCGCTGCGGCTGGGCTCGGCGCGCTCGTGCTCCCCCCGTTTTGGCACCGCCCGTGGGTGCAAAAGCTCGGCGGCATCAACGGGGACGTGCTCGGGGCCTCGGTCCAGCTCCGGGAGCTCTGGGTCCTCCTGTGTCTCGCATGAGCACCTCGCTCGTGCCGGTGGCGCCTGTCTTTCCGGACGAGGGGAACGGCCCGTACCGCATCTTGCGGCTCTTCCAGGGGCGCGCGGTGCGGACCTGGGACCGGATGGCGGCGGACCCCGCTGGCACCCAAGCGAAGCGCCTCGCGACCATCCTGGCCGACAGCCGCGACACGGTGTTCGCGCAAGACCACGGGCTCACCGGCGCCGAGTCGCTCGCGGACCTCCGCGAGAAGGTCCCCGTGCGGCGGCACATCGAGATGCTGCCGTACTTGGACCGGGTCGAGGCCGGAGAGGTGAACGTCCTCGCCCGCGGCGACGTTCGGCACCTCGTCGAGACGAGCGGCACGACTGGGCTCCCCAAGCACCTGCCGGTGAACGACGCGTGGATCTTGCGCTGCAACCTCGCGCAGCGCCTGTGGATGCTCGCGCTCCTCCGGGACGACGAGGCGCTCGCCGGCGGCAAGGCGCTCTCCATCATCTCGCCGGCTGTGCACTCGGTCTCGTCCGGCCGGATCCCAATCGGCAGCAACACCGGGCGGATCTTCCTCGACCAACCCTGGTGGACTCGGCTGCGTGCGGCGGTGCCCTACGCGGTCTGCGAGATCGCCGACCCCGAGGTCCGCGCGTACACCCTCCTCCGTCACGCCGTCGGCAAGGACATCCGGAGCTGGACGACCGCCAACCCATCCACGATCCTACTCTACGCCCGGAAGTTGACCCAACACTGGGGCGACCTCCAACGGGACGCCGCCGACGGCACGTTGTGTCGCGGTCCGGCCGCCGGGCTCGGCAAGGCGGAGCGCGCCCAACTCTCCCGCGGCCTCCGCAAGGTGCGCCTCGGGGACGACCCTCACCCTGCTGAGACCTGGCCCCTCCGCCGGATCAACTGTTGGACCGGCGGCGCGGCGAAGTTCTTCCTCAGCCGGCTCCCCCAGGCGCTTGGGCGCGACGTCCCGGTCCGAGAGGTCGGGGTGCACGCAAGCGAAGGCGTGTTCGCGTTCACCGTGGACGACGGGGACCCCGTGCTCTGGCTCGCCGGGCACGTGATCGAGCTGCTGGACGACGCCGGCGGGCTCCACGACCCGCTCGACGTGGAGGTCGGCCGCGAGTACGAGCTCGTGGTCACCACCGAGGCCGGCTTGTGGCGGTACGCGATGGGGGACATCGTGCGCGTGACGGGTTGGCTTGGCCGCGTGCCGCGGGTCGTGTTTGTCCGGAAGGCGGGGAGCTTCCTGAACGCGACCGGCGAGAAGGTGACCGAGGACCAAGTGCTGGCCGCCGCACACCGGGTGATCCCCCGCGCGGTGGGCCTGTGCGCCGCCACGGAGTGGATCGACCCGCCGCGCGTGACGGTGTGGATCGAGCGAGCGCCGGACGAGCCTTGGAAGGTAGACGCCGTGCAGCTCGACGCGGCGCTCCAAGCCGAGAACATCGAGTACGCGAGCAAGCGGGTGACGGCGCGGCTCGGGCCGTTGGAGGCGGTGGACGTCCCGGCGGGAACGTTCGCGCGGTGGCGAG
>CALQBK020000249.1 GCA_943328795.2 Bifidobacterium breve | reverse complement strand
GCTCCGCCGCCACATCCTCCGGCGCTCGCTGGGCCGCCGTGACAGACCGCGTGCTGCGCAGCTACCGTGCCAACGTCAAACAACGGCGGCCGCGGGCCACGGCCCGTACTCATGCATGAGCAATTTTCTCAGTGGCGGAGCCACACCCCACGAGGACATTCTGGCCGTCGCGGCGACCTGGTTCGCATTCAACGGCGTTTGGAGTTGGGATAGCAGTTTTCCGAGCGACAACGTGGATTTCTCCCGACGGGCGGCCGAATGGGAGCTCGCGGGAGGCGGGCCGCATGACACGACGTCCTGGAGCGTCAATTCGCTAAGCGTCGCCGCACTCGATCCAAGCGATGCTCGGAACCCGATGTGGTCCTGGCCTGTCGTCGGCCGTTCACCGTGCGAGCTGCGAACGTTCACGGCCAATTTCGGGCCGGAGTCGCTCTGGTGGAGTTCGGCTACCCGCGACGCTCGGCGGCACGTTGCCAGGCTCATCGACGGTGCGGTGCAGGTCGAGGAATGCCACGCGCCCTGACATCGGAGGAGCGCGGTCACCCCGGCATGATCATCGTGAACGCGACTGCGTGCACACCGTGCGGGTTCGAGTACCCGTGGCTCTGGTCGCCCCGGTAGACCACGACGTCGCCGACCTCAAGCACCCAGCGATGCGACTCCGTGGTCAACGTCACGCTGCCCACCTCGCAGATCAGGTACTCCCGACTGCCCGGCGGGTGCGGCACGCCGGTCATGCGCGAGTGCGGTGGAAAGGCCATTCGCTCCAGCGTGATCCCCGGGATCGAGTCGGGCACCACCTGGCGCAGCTCGATGCCGCGGTTGTCCCGGCGCGGCAGCTCCCCGGCCTTGTAGAGCCGTCCCATGTGCCGGGGCGGGCTGATCAACTCCTCGATGGTGACCTGAAGCCCGCCTGCGAGTTGGCACAGGACGGCCAGCGTGGGGTTCGAGCCGCCGGCTTCGAGCGCGGCGATCGTCGGCCGGGGCACGCCCGCGAGCGCCGAGAGGCGAGCCTGCGTACAGCCTCGAAGCTCTCGAAGTTGTCGTAGGTTGCGGCTCAGGTTGGCGGCCAGCTCTTCCGGGGTGCTCATGCAACATCCATGCGTCGCTATATTAACATATTAGACGCTATAGAATCAGCGGGGGCTACTCTCGGGCTGGGCATCCCGCCCACCGTCGCGACAACGCGACAAGGAGTCCGAATGAAAACGCTACCTTCTCGCCGGGCCGGCAACGTCCCCGGCCGCTTCTACGTCAACCACGAGTGCATCGTCTGCGCGGTCTGCGCAGACGTTGCGCCCGGCCACTTCCGGCTCGGCGACGACGAGGAGGGGAACATCGTCTACCGTCAGCCCGAGACCGAGTCGGAGATCGCGGACTGCCGAGAGGCACTGGAGGGGTGTCCGGTGGAGGCGATCACGGAGGTGCCGGAGTAGGGCGCGGCTATGGGGCATGGCCGCGTCCGGCAGCGATCGCTGGCGGCTGGCGCCGGGCTGGCATTGGCTGGCACGGTCGGGGTACGCCGCGGATTCGGGCGCAACCACGGTCTGCACTTCATCGGTGCCTGTCTACGATCTGTAAGGCGGGCGATCGCGTCCCGCGTCGTCGCGCCGCGCCGGTTAGCGAGCCGTGGTGGTGACTGCTTCCGCGCTCTGGCTCTCTTCCCTGCTGGGCTGCGCCTGCGGTCGCGAGTACCTGGACCACACGCTTTTCGGGGATGGCACGCTGACGCTGACCGCCTCTTCGTCGGGGCAAGGGTTGCAAGGCGAGGCGACGGCCCCGGGGTGGGAGCCGGTGGACCCCGACTCTGACGTGCTCTGGGCGTCGAGCGCTGACGAGCCGGTGCTCGGTGGCGAACTCGTCTTTGACGAGACGGGAACCGAAGGGGACTCTGCGAGTGCATGTCTGGACTTGACCCGGACCGACGACTCCCCGTGCACCGCGAGCACGGTGTGCCTCTCCTGGATGTGGTTCCATGACACCAACGCCTACCACACGGCCAGTACCGACTCGTACGTCGAGGCCTACCTCTACAACGCCGATGGGCTGCTGGCCGAGGGCGCGCTAACGTCCACCTGGAACGACAGCTCCACCGAGTTGATTTCGTCGTCGTTCAACACCACCTCGGACGCCTCGGGAAGCCTCACCGTCTCGGACGTCTACTGGGAGGACGAGCCTGCCTGCGGCCCAACCACCCTTGGCATGACCTGGGCGTTTGATGAAAACAGTTCAGTACCGGTGTCCTACGAGTTCAAGTGCCGGTAGGCCTAAGTAGGCACGCGTGACTATCGTTGATGCCCTCCCGCAAAACCCCCACGCTCAGGTCTTCGTGGGCTTGAGTCTCGTTGTCGTCGCCAGCCCGAAAGCGCTCCTCGGGTCCGGCGGGGCCTCGATCCTCTGTGACTTCGCACGGGCGCAGGGAGCAGATGTGCGCGTGGTGGTCGCGTTCCCGTTCCCGTTCGAGGGCCGACGTCGGCAGCGAGTGGCGGAGGAAGCCCTCGCCAGGTTGCAGGCCGCGCTCGGGTCGGCCTGCACGCTCGTCGGGATGGAGGTCGGGGAGGGGCTCACGATGCAGAGCGCGTACGCGGAGCTGGACGAGCGGATGGCGGCCGTGGTCCAGGCCGGACTGACGGTCGGCTGACAGTCCAGGGCGGGCCGCTGGCCTACTCGGAGGGGGTTCAACGCGAGTCCGACTCGCATCACCCCCCGGAGTCCCCGATGTCCGTCCGCTTCACCTCCCAGTTCGAAACGCACCCCATCCACGTCCTGGAGGTGCGCGGGCGGCCCGCGTTCATCCCCTGCGAGCTGGCGATCGCCGCCGGCTACCAGGAGGAGGGTCGTCGCTTCCTCGACGAGATCTTCCACGACTGGGCGGCCGGCCTCGACGAGGACGACGACGTGGCGCAGCTGACGCCCGTGGAGCTCGACGCGCTCAAGCGGGACCTGCCGGGGATGAGCGACGCCAAGCTCACCGTGGTCCTCTTCGGCAGCGGCGCCGAGCGCTGCCTCCGCAGGGCGCGCGCTCGCCGGGCACACGAACTCCTGGCGTTCGTTCGGGGCACGCTCCTGCCGCGCTTCGACCAGGACCTGATTGACGACGAACCCGAGCTGAGGAGCCCGACAGGCTCGACGGCGTTGGCCAAGGTGATCGCCGGCGACGCGAAACGCACGGGGAAAGGCACGCTGCACGACGCACTCACGAAGCTGAAGGCGCTGGGCGGACGGATCCGCAAGGTGGAGAGCACGGGCGTGGGCTACCGCGCCCTCGTCGAGCTCGCCGAGGCGTTGCGTGAGGACCACGTCGTCACCCACGAGGAATGGGGCGCACTTCGGGTCGAGGCCGTCGAGCACCTGCTTGGCCGCGGGCTGCGGACCCGGCTCGGCCTGGCCGACCTGATCGCGGAGGCGCCGGCCGCCGCGTCCTGATGCGAGGTGCTGCCCGACCTCCGCTCCGGGAAATCCACGCCCCGCCTTCCCGGGTGGGCACCGGAGCGGGCGCCCGGCTGCATTCGCCTTGGGCACGCGACTCGCTCACTCGTCGAGCACATCCGCGACGGGCCGTCCCTGGTCGGGATCGAGGGCTGCCCACGCCCTCCGCTGCGCGGCCGACAGGAACGGCCAGAGCATCCGGCGCTCGTCCGCCGTGAACGCGGCCATCTGGCGCTGCTCTCTTCCTCGACGGAGCCGAACGGGCGGCAAGGCACCGACCGACACTCGGTTCCGTCGGCAGATCCCGATGGCGGTGACCATCTGCTTCGGCGTGAGCCCCTCGTTCTCAGCGTAGTAGTCGCGGAAGTCGAACCGGCCTCCGGTGAGCCGGGCGACGCGGTCGAGCACCCCAAGGGCCTCACGCCGTCGGGCACCCCGGATCAGCGCGGTCCGGTCGCGCCTGGCCTCCTCGTCCCCCTCGATGCCGAACCGGGTGATGCACTCCGAGCCGACGAGCAGCGCGTGGTTCGTGAGCCGGTTGCGGATCCTGAAGTGGTAGCGGAGGTCCACTTGCCCGCAGAGCTGACAGATCGCCTGGGGAAACTGGTAGTCCTCGCAGAAGCCCGTGTAGCCCCACTCCCGAAGCGCTGC
Source organism: Bifidobacterium breve (assembly GCA_943328795.2). GTDB lineage: Bacteria > Myxococcota_A > UBA796 > UBA796 > SXON01 > CAIUMM01. The sequence goes on along the minus strand of CALQBK020000249.1, from coordinate 1,150 downwards.
GGTGAACGTCGGCGCGCGGGAGAGGGGCAACAGGTTCGCGCTCGCGCGCTCGGCCCAACGCATGGTCGCCTACGCCGCTGCCGGACGCTCGACTCGCCAGAGCCGGCTTTCGTCCCCAGGGAACACCACAAGCAGCGCGCGCCGCGCCTTTGGCGTGAGCGCGCGACGGCCGTTCACTATCTGCGACAGGTACGCGCGGGAGACTCCGAGGGTCGCCGCGAACTCGGTGAGGGTGATGTGCCGGGCGTCGATGAGCTCCCGAACGGACTCCTCGTTCAGCCAGTAGCGATTCCCGAACTTCATGCTGCCTCCACGCCAATTTCACCGACGCTGCCCAGGGGGATCGCCTTTCGCGCCCCCGGCACCAGCCGCAACGCGAACTCGGCGACGATGCCTCCGGCTCCTCCCGGCACGAATCGCGGCCCGGCCGCCATCTTCGCGGCGATCTCCGGAGCGAGCTGCTCGCGGACGACCTCGGCGACGGCGGGCGGCAGGACCAGCACGAGGTAGCCGGACAGGTTCCGGAACCCGACCTCGCCGAACAGCTTGATCGGGATCGACAGGCCCTCGCCCTCGGGGATGGCAAGCGGGAAGACATCGACCGGGGTGCCGTTCGGGCCGGCGCGCTGGTGTCGCTCGCCGATCATGAGCGGCGACAGCACGTCGCCCAGGTCCACGCCCAGGAGCGCCTTCAGCCCGTCGAACGCGATTGGGCCAAGGCGCACCGTTGTCGTGGGCACGGTCAGGTTGAGCCGGAGCGCGCGGGGATCGTTGCGGAGGGCGAGGTTCACGATCCACCCCGGTCACGGTCGGCGAACAGCACGTCCTCGGCGGTCGGGCCGGACAGCGGCCGGCGGGAGCCCGCCGGGAGCACCTCGGGGATCAGCGCCTCCCCGTCACCGTTGGCGTGGTCCTCCTCCTCGACGATCTCGTCGGCGTCCACGGCGTCGGCCAGCTCGCTGTCCTCGTCGTCGTCGGGCGCAACCTCGCCGTCGTCGTCGTCCTCCTCACCGGCGACACCGGCCCCGGGTGTCCCATCCCGCACTATCCGCCCGCCTCCATCCCGCCCGATCTTCCCGGTAGCCGACGCAGGATCCCCCCGGCGCCTGTGTCCCATCCCGTGGACTTCACCCGGGACGAGCGCGGGATG
>CALQBK020000248.1 GCA_943328795.2 Bifidobacterium breve | reverse complement strand
CCTCCGCAAAGCGCGCTGCCAGCTCGCGGAACCGCAGGATCGCGTCCCGGCTCCGCAGCAGGTGCGCGCTCGCCTCTGCAGCGCGGCGACCGGCCTCCGTTCGACGCGCTACCACCGAGGTGAGGAGCGCGAGCGCGGCTTCGGCCGAAGGGCGCTTCTCCGGGGCGGCGGACAACGCGGCCAGGCAGAACGCCCCCAGCTCCGGGTCGGCGAGCGCGGCGGGGAGCTCGGCGACGGCTGGCGGTTCGGCGCTGGCCCAGCGGCCGGCGTAGTCCGCGAGGGACTCCCCGTGTCGCCGGGGCCGGAGGGGGCGGAGCGTGCAGAGCTCCCAGGTCAGCGCCCCCAGCGCCCAGCCGTCCCCGGCGGCGGTGGCCGCGGCCCCGGTGAACCGCTCCGGCGCGGCGGCGGAGGGGTTCACCACGCTGCCGCTCGCGCTCCCCCAGTCGAGGGCGTACGGCAGGCCCTCGGCGGAGACCGCGACGTTGGCCGCGTGCAGGTCCCCGTGGATCACGCCGCGCGCGTGGGCGTGGGCGAGCGCGCTGGCAAGGGCCGCGAGGCACCGGACGCGCTGGTCGACGGGCCACGCGCTCGAGGGGGAGGCCCGCCAGTCGACGAGCAGGGCCTCGAGCGTCGTGACCGGCGCGATCCGGAACTCGACGCAGGTCTGGTCGCCGCGGACGACGCGGTGGACCGGCAGCACGGAGGGGTGCTCCAGGGACGCGGTGACCTCGGCCTCGAGGAGGAGCGCGGCGTTGGCCTCCGGCGTCGCGTGCGCGACCTTCACGGCGACCTCGCGCTTCAACACGGGGTCCCACGCCCGGTACACGACGCCCGTGCCGCCGCGGCCGAGCTCCGCGCGGGCCACCAAGCCGAGCCCGTCCGGCAGCCCCGCGGCGTCGGCGTCCGGCGTGCTTGCGCGGGTGCCAGCCCCTGGGACGAGCTGGTCGAGCAGTCGGTCGATGTCGCTCATTTCCAGCGCGTGAGCAGCTTGTGCAGCCACTGGCGGCTGACGCCGAGCGACACGGCGGCTTGTGAGCGGTTCCCTTGCGCGGCGTCCAAGGCCTCGAGGACGCGCTCACGGACGAACGCGTCCGTCGCGGCGTCCAAGCCCTGGGGCAGGCTGGGCCGGGGCACGGCCAGGCCCTCGCCAAGCTGCGCGACGCCCACCGCGTCCGCGCCGTCCGCCAGCGTGCGGGCGACCGCGCCCCGGACGGTGTTCTCTAGCTCCCGCACGTTCCCGGGCCAGCTGCGCCCCGACAGGGCAGCCAGCGCGCCCGGGGTGAACGCGAGGACGGGCGCGCCGTGGACCTCCGCGCAGGCCTTGGCCAACAGGTGCGCCGCGATGGCCGGCACGTCTTCGCGCCGCGCCGACAGCGGCGGGACGCGGATCACGCACGCGGCGAGGCGGTGGTACAGGTCCGCCCGGAAAGCGCCCTCGGCGGCGTCCAGCGAGCGGTGGGTAGCCGCGACGACCCGGGTGTTCGCGCGCTGCTCCCGCTCCCCGCCCACGCGCTCGAAGGTGCCCTCTTGCAAGAGCCGCAGCACCTTTGGCTGCACGCGGGGCGACAGCTCGCCGACCTCGTCGAGGAACAGGGTGCCGCCCGACGCGCGCTCGACGAGCCCCTCCCGGCGCCGATCCGCGCCGGTGAACGCCCCCCGCTCGTGGCCGAACAGCGTGCCCTCGGCGAGCTCCTCGGGGATCGCCGCGCAGTTCACCGCGACGAACGGCCCGCCAGCACGCGGAGAGAGCGCGTGCACGGCCCGCGCGACCGACTCTTTGCCGGTGCCCGTCTCGCCGAGGATCAACGCGGGCCACGGCATCGGCGCAAACGCGCGCACCGCGCGGCACAGCGCGAACATCGCGCCAGAGGAGCCGACCAGCCCGGGCAGCGGCTCGGGGGCGGGCCCCTGTGGGACGGCGGCGCGCCGGTCCAAGAACGGTGCGGCGAGCGCGCAGAGCGCGGGGAGCGCGAGCCGCTCTGCAGGTCCGAACCGGCCGGCTGCGCTGGGGTCGGCGACGTAGAGCGCGCCGCGCTTGCCGATGGGCACGCACCCGACCGACCGAAGGTCGTGGATGACGATGCTGCGGGCCGCCCCGAACCGTTCATCCGCCGCGGCCTCGTCCGCCCACGCGGGCCGCGCCTCGCGCGCGACCCAGCCGAGCACGGTGCGAGAGACCTCGCTCGGCGCGGGCACCGTCCCCCCGCCCGTCGTCGCGAGCGCGTCGAAGCTGAGGTCGCCGCGTTGGATGTCGCCGGTCCATGACACGGCCCAGGCCACCGGCGCCCCGGTCCGCTTGCGCGCGACGTCGACGAGCAAGCCCAGGACCTCCCCCTCGCCATCGCAGCGGATCAAGTCTGGCAGGTGTCCTTGCGCCCAAGCCACCGCCTCCAGGGCCTGGGTCACGCGGTCGAGGTCAATGGACGATGACATCGCGCCATCGTCGCCCTGGGCGCCCCAGATGTCAACGTAGCGGCGAACATCAAAACATCGCCCCGGCGGTGAGCGCCATGTACGGGGCCAGCACGAGCGGCACGACGCCGAACTCCGGTCCGACGTAGACGTTCGCCTGGGACGTCGCGCGGCTGGAGACCAGGTAGTGCGCCCCGAACCCGGTTTGGAATTGCGGGAGCACCTGGTTGGTCCCGTCCTGCGGGCTCTTCCCGAGCGCTACGCCGAGGCTGGCCGTCGGGTAGAGCTCGAAGTGCTCGCCGGCCTTGAAGTTGTACGCGAAGTCGACCAACGGGCCCACGGCGAGGTCGGGCGTGTCCGAGCCGATCACCTCGGGGGGCAGCGGGAGCACGACGACGCGCATCCCCAGCTGGATGCCGCTGTGCCACTTGGCGCCGATCACGACGGCCGGGCTGTACGCAGTGCGGACGTACCCGGGGGCGAAGGCGGCGCCGAGGCGGCCGCCTGCGTACAGCTGCGACTCGGCACGTGCAGGGGCGAAGAGGGTAGCGAGGGCGAGGGCGGTCGTGACGAGGCTGAACATGTTGGCTCCGGGGAAAGACCGCTGGAGTGCGGTGCTGACTTCCAAAGCAAAGCGCGTGCCATTAGGTTGAACGCCGATAGTTTGCGATTGTTCGCGCTGGGCTGTCGCTGATTGATGTCGAATTACCGGCCGCTGTCGTCAATCGGTTACGCGACGCTCGCTGGCCCCTTCCCGCGCCGTTCCCCGCAGGGTCTGGCGGAGCCCGTGGCACATCCTGGGTTACGGCTCCGCGTGAACACTCGCTGTTCGGCCGCGCTGATCGCCTTCGCGAGCGGATTTGCCGCGGTGGCGCTGCGCGTGCCGGCCGCGTGGGCGGCCACCCCGCCCGAGGTGCGGCTCTACATCCCAGACGGGGAGCCCGTCGCGGGCGTGTCGACGGAGGTCGAGGTCGCCGTCGCGGTCGACGGGCGGCCTGCGGAGCGGGCGTCTGTCGAGCTCGCGGCGGTCGCGGGCACGGTGGGCCTCGGGGCGCCGGCGGGCGAGGGGCGGTGGCGTTGGCCGTACACGCCGGGTACGGACAAGGACACCCTGAGGGTGCGCGTGGACGGCGGCGAATGGACGGCGATGGGGGTCGCCCCGTCTGCGCTCTCGAAGGGCAGGCTCGCGGCGGCCCCGGCGATCGAGGCTGCGGTCGGCGAGCCGCTGGTGTTCCGCTTCCCGCTGCTCGCGCCCGTCTCCCCGAGCGAGCTCGTCGTCCGGGCCTCCGAGGGCACGTTGGCGGTCGAGGCTGACACGAGGGAGCTCCGCGTGACGGTCACCCCGGGGCCTGACCGCGGCGCCCGCGTCATCGCGGTCGGTGTCGCCGATCGAGGACAACCCGGAGGCGGCGCGGTCTTCGGGGTCGCTCGGCTTCGAGCGAAGCAGTCCGCAGCGCTCAACGTCGGCGTGGGGAGCACGGTCCAGATCAAGGTGGGCCGCCGGACGTACGGCCCGTTCGCGGCCGATGCGACGGGGGTGGCGCACGTGAGCTTCGAGGTGCTGCCCGGCGAGACGCGGTTCGACATCAGCGCGGCCGACGACCTCGGGAACACCCAGAAGGTCCAGAGCCCGCTGCCGGCCAACCTCGCCCCGGTGATCGTCGGGGTCGACCTCGCGACGGGCAGGCTGGCGGGCGCCCGGCTGTCGCTGGGGGTGTGGACCGCCGCGGGCCTGCCGTGGTCGGGGGACGGCCCGACGTGCCGTGGCCCAACCGGCGAGGTGCTTGCCGTGCGGCCCGCCGGGGTCGGCGCGTGGCAGGTGAACGCTGCGTTGCCGCCGGACAGCCTCGCCAGCGCCTTCGACCTGCGCGTCGACTGCGCGGTCGGCGAGTCCGCGGCCAGGTTCCGCATCCCGCTCGCCGACGTGCTGCCCGCCCGGGTCGAGCTCCGCGCGTACCCTGACACCGTCTCCACCGACTTCCCGGTCGCGCAGGTCCAAGCACTGCTGCTCGACGCCCGCGGAGATCGCCTGCCCCCCGATGGGCTCACGCTCAACGCCCTGCTCGGGCAGCTCGAGAGCGGCGTGGAGGACGGCGCGCTCCGCGCCGACTACCAGGGCGACGCCGCCGTGGCGTTCGGCAAGGACACCATCCGCGCGGAGTGGCGTGCGCCGTCGGGGACTGGGGCCACGTGGGACCTGGACCTCCGGGCCGCGGCGGTTCCCGGTGGGGTCGAGGTCCGGGCACGCGCCCTTGACGCGCTCGGGCGGCCGCTCGGCGGGGTCGCGGTGCACGGTACGCTCGAGGGGGACGCCTGGACGGCGGTCACGGGCGTGAACGGCTGGGCTGCCACGGTGGTCGGTCGGCCAGCGGGAGGGGTGTGGCTCTTGCGTGGCGAGGCGTCCGGGATCGCGCGCTCCACCGCGATCTTCGCCGCAGGATCAGCGTCGCTGCCCGACCTCCAGGCGCCCGATCTCGCGTCGGAGCTGGTGCTGCCCATCCAGTCCGGGCGGGTCCGGAGGGTGCAGCTCGACGTGTCGCCGCGCCCGCTGGTCACCGGCGCGGGCGTCCACGGTCGCGTGACCGTGCGGCTGTTCGACGGCGTCGGGGCGCCGGTCCGCGACGAGCCGGTCACCGTGACGGCGACCGCCGGCACCATTGTCCAGGGCGCGATCCTGCCCGACGGCACCGTGGAGGCCTGGTACACGCCGCCCCAGGGCGCGTTGGCGGGGGTCGTCACGATCACCGCGGCGACCACGTCCAGCACGGTCGACACCGAGCTCGAGCTCGTGCCCCGCCCGGTCACCGGCTCGTTCGGCCTCGACGT
>CALQBK020000247.1 GCA_943328795.2 Bifidobacterium breve | reverse complement strand
GCGGCCGCGCCTTGCCCCCACGTTGGGCCAGTAGCTTCCCCCGTCCAAGCGAATATTCTCCCGCCGTGCGCGTCCACGTCCACATGCTGCCCACCCTGGTGTTGCTCCTCCCCCGCGTCTCGGCCGCGAGCTCTCCGATGCCTACGGGCACCGAGCAGGTCGACGCCCGGTTCGCGCTCGCGCTCTACTGCAACCCGACGTGCGACGACAGCGTCCTCGACGCCCTGGAGCGCGACCTGTCCGCGATCCCAGCGGTGGAGGGGTTCGGCGAGCTGGCGGACGCGCCGGGCCGGATGATGGGCCTCGCGGACACCACCGCGAGCCCGTATGGCAAGGACGGGGGCTTCGAGGTGCCCGACGCAGACTACCTGGCGTCCTTCGGCACGGGCGTCGATCGCCCTGACGAGCTCGCGCGATCCGAGTCGGTGGTGCTGGCCTGGTTCGTGGCGCCCCGGGACCAAGCGCTGGCCACCTTGTCTACCGCCCACCTCGCGTTCGCCAACGCGGCCTTGGCCTCTTCGGGGTGGGTCGAGGACCTCGACACGCAGGGGGTGTACGGCCAGGCGGCGTGGGCCGCGAAGGACCCCACCGGCCCGCTGACGGAGTGGTTCGTGGTCGACAACAACCCGGCGACCGACACGCCCGAAGGCGAGCTGCGCCTTGTCACCCGGGGGCTGCGGCGGCTCGGCGACAGGGACCTCGTCCTGGACCACGTGCCGGCAGACAGCGGCGGGGACGCCGCCTACGTGCTCAACGCCGTCGCGGTCGCGCTCCACGCCCGGCCCGACGTCCCGGCCACCCTCGTGTTGGACAGCGCTGACGCGAGGGGCACCGCTACGCTCGTCGCGGTTGACGCCGTTGACGGCGACCCAGGGGCCCCGCTGGTCCAGGTGACGTTCAAGGGCCAGCTGCTCGCCGCTGCGAGCCTCGGGAGCGAGCCCGAGCCCAGCGCCGAGGTGGCCCCGACGCCCCCGGTCACCCCCGCCCCCGAGCCGACCCCCACGGCCGCGATCACAGCGGGCTTCCCACGGCCCAACACGCTCGCCGAGGCGCAAGAGGCCGCCCGGGCGCGCTTGGCCAGCGTCGTGCGCTCCGCCTACGGTGACGGGCTCCCGCCGGGCGAGAAGCTCGCCGTGTCGGTGCCGTTCCCGAACCCCGACGGCACGCGGGAGTACCTGTGGGTCGAGGTGCGCGGGTGGCGTGGGTCCATCATCAGCGGGGTGGTCGCGACGACCCCTGCAAAGACGCGGGCGGTGGTGGCCGGACAGAGCGTGACCGTCGACCAGGCGCAGGTGTTCGACTACGTCTGGAAGAAGGCCGACGGCACGCGAGAGGGCAACACCACTGCGGCGTTCCTCAACTGAGGAGTTTTCGCGGGCGCGCGGGCTTCTTGGCGGGCTTTCGAGGGGGAGCCGCTGCACGAGCGACCTTCACCTGCGCCACCCAGTCGGGGTTGGCGAAGCAAGCGGGGTCAACCCGGGCGTAGCCCTTCGAGCCGTCGTAGGGCTGCTCGGCGTTGCCGCAGAGGGCGACGAGTTCGGACGTCGAGAGCGCGCCAAGCTTCAAGTACAGCTCGCCGCGCCCCAGGATGGCCGCAGGCACCTCGTCTACGTACGCGAGCCAAGCGCCGAACATGGGCTTGACCCGCACGGACCCGAACACGGAGAGCTGGGCGGCGAGCGCGTCGACCTGCGACCGGTCCACGATCAGCCAGCCTGCGCGATCTTGCCCTGGCGCTCGGCCAAGAGCCGCTCGACCTCCGGGTGCACCTGGTACATCGTGATCACCGTGCCGAAGGTGTTCTTCCACTGCCGAACCCGCTCCCGGCTGACGCCAAACTCGTCAGCGACGACCTGGCCGCTCTCGGACTGCGCGAGGGCCTCCAGCAAGCGCCGGAAACGGGCGCGGCCATAGGTCTTCATGAAGTTGCGGGCCACGCGTTCGCGACTGCGATTGTTGGCGATGGGCATCGGGACCTCCAGGGCTTTTCTTGGTGAACCTGTTCGAGAAGGCGAGGTTTCCACCGCGCCGTGAAGGAAGCATAGCACCGCCCGTTGACGTGTCAACGATCTGGACAACGAAAGAAATCACCTTGAACCTACATTACTTGTATTACATGAACGACTTACCCGTAAGTTCCCATAACTCCACGGAAATGCCATTTTCGACCAAGCGGTCGATCCAAATTCGCTGGTCATCCCTCAGCGTGTCGGTCGGACCCTTGATCTCGGCAAAGAACGGCGTTTGCTGGAGCTTTGCGGGCAGCGCATCGAGCCCCGACAGCGCCTCGTCCACGCGCCTCGGCGGCCCCCCGGTCACGAACAAGTCCGGCAATCCGGGGGCTGCGGACCAGCCCTCGACGACCAGCCTGCGCAGCACGCAGGTCACCATGTTCGGCGGGGCGTGCTCCGCCAGGAACAGCGCCCCCGCCGTGCTCGTGAGCCCAGCGAGGCGCGATCCGTCGTGGGCCATCGCGTAATCTAGACTACCGAACTTCGACACCTGCTCGAGCCGCTGCTCCACCGCCGCGCGCCTCCGGCTGTAGAAGCCGGGCGTGCCGACGTCCACCGGCCCGGATCGGAAGCGCGTGGGCAGCATCCCGGGGATCGGCAGGAAGTACAAGTCGGCGAACACGAGGGCGTAGAGCGCGATCCACGGCGTGCCCTCGGCGTGGATCGCGCGGCGCCCGAGCGCCCCGAGCCAGTCGATCACAGCGGGCTCGATGGACACCCGGGCACCCGACGCCGTTGGCCACGTTGGCCGCAGCCCCTCGCCGAGCGCCGGACCACCCGGGACCCGCACACTGCGCACGGGTGCCTCGCGCAGCTCGATGCCGGGCGGCAGCCGCACCCGGGTAGCGCGGGCCAAGCGCCGGGCGGTGCGCGCGCAGGCCATCCCCTCGCCGCTTCGGACGTCACGCCCCGCGAGCACCGTCTGCAGCGCGCCGGCCCGGTCGCCCGCTTGTTCGAGCGCCCGGGCCAGCGGGACACGCACGCCAGCGCCCCGGTCCAGGAGCTCCCGCAGCCCCGCTGCGCGCTCCGCCGGGGGCTGCGACTCGAGCGCCAGCACCCGCGCCTCCACCGCGTACCGCCACGGGTCCAGCACCGCTGCGCCCGGCCCCGCGGCGATGAGCCGCTCCACGTCCCCGTCCCGCCACTCCCGGCGCCGCGCTCGCTCCCAGCCCAGCAGCGCTGCGCGGCTCCGGAACAAGCCCGGCCCGCCCGTCGGCGTGTAGCTCGCCCACTTCGCGATCCCGATCCGGTCGAGCACGAGGTCTTGCCGCGAGAGGTGCGGGGTCTGGAAGAACAGCACCTCGAACCGCCGCAGCAGCGCCAGGTGGCCCAGGAGCAGCACCGGCTCGTCTACCCACCGCTGCCCGGCGAGCCGCTCCTCCAGCTGGGGTCGGGAGCCGCGGGTCGAGAGCCCGAGGCGCCGGCACGCCGCCTTCAGCTCCTCGGCGCTGAACGCCGGCAGACAGCGGGCGTCGGGGACGCTCCGCGAGAGGAGGCCCGCGGCGTCGAGCTCGGCGACCTGCCCGGGCACGTCTCCCGGGTACTGCAGCTCGCTCACCCGAAACGGCCGCGGCTGCCGCGACGTCAGGCGGGCGTACAGCTCCAGCGCCGGCTCGCCGAGGCCCAGGATGGCGCGCGCGACACACAGCTCTCCGGCGCTCAGCAGGTGCCCCTCGGCCAGGATCGCGCCCTCGACGACGAGGCGCAGGTCCTGCCCGGGAAACGGCGACGGTCCGACAGCCATGGGGGCCCCTGTACCCAGCCCGGAATACAGCCGCAGCATGATTCGCCGCACCAAGATCGTCGCTACCCTCGGCCCCGCTACTCGTTCGCCGGAGATGCTCCGCGCGCTGTTGGACGCCGGCGTCAACGTCGTCCGCATCAACTGCTCCCACTCTAGCGCGGACGGCATCCGCGAGATGGTCGCGCGCACGCGCCGCGAGTCCACCCAAAAGCAGCTCCCCATCGGCATCCTGCTCGACCTCCAGGGCCCGAAGATCCGCACGGGTGACCTCGACGCGCCGATCGAGCTCGCGAACGGTGAGCTGCTCACGATCGTGATGGACGAGGACATCGTCGCGACGCCCCCGGCGACCAGCCCCGCAGCTCCGTGGCGCATCGGCACCACCTACGTCGGCATGGCCGGTGACGTGCGAGCCGGTGACGTCGTGCTGTTCGCCGACGGCGCGCTGGGTGGCAACGTGGTGGCCGTGCGCCGCGATCTCACGCCGGCCGAGGTCGACATCCGAATCAGCGAGGGCGGTAGCCTCGGCAGCCACAAGGGCATCAACCTGCCGGGCGTCGCGGTCAGCGCCCCGTGCTTGACGGAGAAGGACATCGCCGACCTGGAGGTCGGGGTCGCGGCGGGCGTGGACTTCGTCGCGCTGTCATTCGTCCGAGAGGGGCAAGACGTGCTCGAGCTGCGGGCCCACCTCCGCCGGCTGGGGGCGCCCGACTTGCCCATCATCGCGAAGATCGAGAAGCCCCAGGCGGTCGCGAACATCTCGGAGATCTTGCCGCTCGTCGAGGGCATCATGGTCGCGCGCGGGGACCTGGGGGTCGAGGTGAACTTGGAGCGCGTCCCAGTGCTCCAGAAGGACCTGATCGCCGCGGCCAACCGGGCGGGGGTGCTGGTCATCACGGCGACGCAGATGCTCGACTCGATGGAGCGGAACCCGAACCCGACACGCGCGGAGACCACCGACGTCGCGAACGCGATCCTCGACGGGACGGACGCGATCATGCTCTCTGGTGAGACGGCGTCTGGCCGTTGGCCGATCCGCGCGGTCGAGACGATGGACCGGATCGCCCGCGAGGTGGAGTCGAGCCGGTGGATGCGCAGCGGTGTGGACGACATCTCGGTGCTGGCGGGCCCTGCCCAGACGGTCGTGCGCGCCGCCTGCTACGCCGTGCGCGAGATCTCGCGGCCGTTGGTGGTGTTCACGTGGAGCGGCGCCACCGCGCTGAACGCGAGCAAGTCGCGCCCCCCGGGGCCGCTGTTGGCGCTCACGCCGAACCAGACGACGTTCGACCGGCTCGCGCTCGCATGGGGGGTCACGCCGGTGTTGGCGCCGAGCGTCGAGAGCACGGACGAGCTGATCGCGCTCGGCGAGCGGACGCTGCTCGACGCGGGCTTGGTCGAGCGGGGCCAGGAGGTCGTGGTGCTGGCCGGGAACACCCCGATGAAGGGGGCTACGAACACGATGAAGGTGTACACGGTGGGGGGGGCGTAGGCGGTAGCACCACCCCG
>CALQBK020000246.1 GCA_943328795.2 Bifidobacterium breve | reverse complement strand
GGAGGTCGTACCCCGCCTCGAGCCAACGGAGCTGCTCGAGGGACTCGGCTTGCTCGAGCCCGGAGGGGGGCAGGGCGGCGAGCGCTTGGAGGACCGCGGCTTGGAACCCGTAGACCCCGAGGTGCAGCAGGTATGGGCCGCCGGACGGGATGGCGGCCCGCGAGAAGTACAGCGCTCGCCCGTCGGCGCGGACGACCACCTTGACGCGAGCGCGCGTCAGGGGGTCACCGACCAGCGCCGTAGCGGGGGTCGCGATGGGGTGGCCCCCGCGGACGGCGTCAGCGACCGCGCTGATGCAGTCGGGATCGACGAGCGGCTCGTCGCCCTGCACGTTCAGGACGCCACCCGCCCAGCGCAGCTGCCGGGCGGCCTCCGCGACACGGTCGGTCCCGCTCTGGCAGTCGCCGGTCAAGATCGCCTCACCGCCGGCCCGCTGCACAGCGTCGATGATGCGAGCGTCATCCGTCGCGACCACCACGCGGTCGACGTTCGCGCGCCTGGCCCGCTCCCACGTTCGGACGATCATCGGCGCGCCGTGGATGTCAGCGAGCGGCTTCGCCGGCAGCCTGGTGCTCCCGATTCGCGCGGGGAGGACGGCAAGCACAGGAAGACTCTGACCGGGCACGCTCGCTCCGGGCGTCGAAACAGGGTTCAGCGCCACAACCGAATCACACGGTTTACCGACGGCGTCCAGATCTTTTCTGTGCGTGTCGGCTCGGTTCGGCGGCGCCTGGCGCGGCGACGCCCCGGACGTCGATCCGAAAACGGCGAAGCCGGCGACCCTTGGGGGGACGCCGGCTCCGGGTGCACCGGGGAAGCCCCCGCGCGATCAGCGCTTCGAGAACTGGAAGCGCTTGCGGGCGCCAGGCTGGCCGTACTTCTTACGCTCGACCTTGCGGTCGTCGCGGCGGAGGAAGCCAGCGCGCTTGAGCTCGGTGCGATCGGTGGGGTTGGCAGCAACGAGCGCGCGGGCGATGCCCATGCGGATCGCGACAGCCTGGCCGCTCTTGCCGCCGCCGCGGACGGTGATGATCACGTCGTAGCGGTCAGCCGCCGAGACGAGGTTCAACGACTGCTTGACGACCATGCGCAGCGTGGGCCGCACGAAGTAGTGGTCGAGCTCGCGCGTGTTGATCACGAACTTGCCCGTGCCGGGGCGGAGGAAGATCCGCGCGGCCGAGGTCTTGCGGCGCCCGGTGGCGGTGTACTGGATGAGCGGCTTGGCCATGTATGTCTCAGATGTGGGCAGGGAGGGGGACGGGGGTCTGCGCGGCGTGCGGGTGCTCGCTGCCGGCGTAGATCTTGAGCTTCGAGAGCTGGGCACGGCCGAGGCGGTTCTGGGGGAGCATGCCCCACACGGCGTCTTCCATGATGCGCGTCGGGTCGGTCTTCAAGACGTCCTTCGCGGTGATCGACCGGAGGCCGCCCTTGTAGCCGGAGTAGTTGTGGTACTTCTTCTGGTCCCACTTGCGACCGGAGAACTGCACCTTCTCGGCGTTCACGACGACGACGAAGTCGCCGGTGTCGATGTGGCGGGTGTACGACGGCTTGTGCTTGCCCGTGAGCACCTGCGAGATGGCGGAAGCGAGACGGCCGACGGTCTTGCCGGAAGCGTCGACGATGAACCATGCGCGCTCAACCTCGGCGGTTGCGGTAGAGTGCGTGGTCCAGGTGTGATGGTCGGTCATAGTGTCACCAGAGATGAAGGGCGTCGGAAAAACCCCGGACGCGAAGCCCCCGGCTTTTATCGGAGCCGGCCCGGTCCGTCAAGGCCGTTGCAGCCCCGGGAGCTACTCTTCGTCCTTTTTCGGCGCGACGTACACGCTCTCGTCCCCGAGCTTGCGCTTTGCGCCGTAGATGTCGCCCGTGCCCTTGCGGCCATCGGCCCACACCACGGTGAAGCTGTCGCCGATGATCCCGGCCGACGCGTTGATCGCGTACGAGCTGCCGGGCTCATTGCTGTTGATCCGCAGGTCGCTGCCGTTCCAGTTCTGCCCGCCGTTCGCCGAGTAGTTGTACCGCAGGTCGTTGAACCCGACGGCGCCGGAGTCCTCTCGGTAGTCTTGCCAGTCGACGAAGATGTTCTGTCCGTCCACCGCGATCTTTGGGTAGTAGGACTGCGCTTCACCGTCGGCGTCGGTGTCCAGCCGCACCTCCTCCGACGCGAAGTCCCCCGCGGCGCTGTCGTACACGCGCTCGTAGATGTCGTACCCGCCGGACCGCGCGTCTTGCCACGTGACGAACACCTTGCCGTCCTGGGCGGCAAGTGCCGGGTGCAACGACTCGGCCTCGCCCGCAGGGTCGGTGTCCACGCGCACGGCCTCGCCGAGCCAAGAGCCGCCGGCGTCGGTGGTCGCGTTCATTAGGATGTCTCGCGCGCCGTTCCGCTCGTCGTACCAGGCCACGGCGGCCATCGCGCCGTCGACGACGATGCGGGGCTCGAAGCTGTTGCTCGCGCCGCCGTCGTCCCCGAGGTCGAGCCTCTGATCGTTCCCGAACGTCTCCCCGCCGTCGTCGCTCGCGCTCGCGAACACGTCGTTCCCCTCGTTGCGGGAGTCCTCCCACGCCACGATGACCGCGTCCGCGCTGGCGCCGATGGTCGGCCACGCGGAGTAGGCGCTGCCCTCCCCGTCGGAGTCCGCCCGGCTCGGCGTGTCGAGCCAACGCGTCCCGTTGTTGTGGCTCGCTTGGACCAGGATGTCGTAGGCGCCGTTCGCGTTGTCGAACCACGCGACGTAGACGTCATCGCCAGCAGCGGCCACCCGGGGCCCGAGGCTCATCGCGTCGCCCTCGATGTCCCCGTCGAGCAGGATGTCCTCCTCCCCGAACGTGTTCCCGCTGTCGGTGGACACCGCCGCGTAGATGTTGTGGTTCTTGAGCTCGCCGTCGCGCTCGTCCTCCCACGCGACGTAGACGTTTTCGCCGACGCACGCGATGTCGGGTGCCACCGCGTCGGCTTCTCCGTGGTTGAGCTGGATGTCGCTGGGGAGCCAGCTGTTCCCGCCGTCTTTCGAGACGTTGAACCAGATGCCCGGCCGCCCCGTGCGGTCCTCCTGCCAAGCGACGTACAGCACGCCGTCGACGAGGCAAGTGCGGGGCACCGTCGCTTCGGAGGAGTCGTCCTCCCCCGCGTGGTCTACGCGGACGTCCTCGGTCGGACCGGACTCTTCTCCACCACCCGAGCAGCCCAACAGCGGGGCGAGGGGGGCCAATAGCAACAGGAACGACACGTCGCGCGGGTTCATGGGGGTCTGCTATCCGGTCATCCGGCGGGAGGCGGGCGCCGAGGTCTCTGGCTCGCGCGGGTTGACGCGCGGCCCCGCGCACGTAAAGAGGCGCGGCGAAGAGCCAGCTGCGCAAGGCGGCGGGCGAGCCCGAAAGGGCAAAGGATCGTGATGCAGGACAAGAGCCAGCTCGGAACCCGATACACCTGCTTCCAGGACGGAACCAAGTTCTACGACCTCAACCGGCCGGCGGCGCTCTGCCCGAGCTGCGGGGCCGACCAGAAGGACGATCCGAACCCCGATCCTCGCGAGGCGGTGCTTGCGCGGTTCCGCGGCAAGGGCAAGCCGTCGCGCCTCGAGGATGCGCTCGAGGAAGAGGACGAGGACGCCGATGACGCGGAGGTCGAAGAGGTCGACGCGGACGACGACGACGACGACGCGGCCGAAGAGCCCGCGGGCGACGAGGACGAATAGTCGCGCAGCGGCGCGCCTCCAGGCGCGTCACCCGCGGTTCAGACGGTGGCAGGCGGCGCTCCAGGGCATCGCCTTTCGTCGTGCTAGCTCACCCTCGGCGATCCGCGTTATCTCCGGACCCTACCGGAAGGCGAACTCTGCGACGACCGCTGAGCCCGCGTCCACGCGGATCTCCATCGTCCGCGAGAGGCCTGTGCCCGAGACCACGGCGCGTACCTTGTGCTGTCCGGGCATCACGGGGATGTCTGCGAGCCCCGGCGCGTAGCCCTGCTGCTTTCCGTCCAAGATGATCAGCGCCTTCCTGTCTGACGTCACCCGGATGACGCCGAGCGCCACGGTGTAGGCCGTGGACTTGGCCGAGGGGTTCGCGGGCTTCGGCGCCGGCGCGGGCTCGACGACCGGCACCGGGGCGGCGGCAACCTCCGGGGCGGGGACTGGAGGTGTCGTCTCTGGCGGCTCGACCGGGGCGGGCGCGGGGGCAGGGGCTGCTACCATCTCGACGGGGCCGCTTGCCGGCGGCGGGGGCACGGGCTGGCTCCGGCGATTGAACCTCGGGATCACCAGCATCGACAGCCCGGTGATGAACAGGAGCAGCGCGATGCCAGCCACCACCGGGCTCACCTCGCCGCGCGGGGCCTGGCGGGGCTGGGGCGCACGCACGCGGGGCGTTCGCGGAGCAGTGCGGGGCGGCGACGGGAGTGACGCGCGGTCCAACAGCGGCGAGCTGTCCTGCGCATACGCCTCGGGCTGGGCGGTCTCCCCCGGCGCAAACGAGGGCGTAGGCATCACCACGGGCGCCAGCGACCTGCGGGGAACAGGGGCCGTGTCGGCGCCCGGGCCCGGGTCGCGAGGGAGCGCGGCCCGCGGCCGCCGCGGGGTGTCGTGAAGGTCGTCTCCGCCGCCGGGGAGCGTTGGGCGGGCGAGCCTCCGCGAGCGCGGGTCCGTGGGCTCTGGGCGACGCCGAAGGGGCACGGGCGGGGCCTGGAGCTCCACTTCACGCTCGCGCCGCGAGATGCGCGGGGGCTCCCCGCTCGCCGGGCGCAACCGGCGCGGCTCGGGCTGGGCCGGCGCAGGGTCCCGCTCAAGCGCCTCGGCGAGCGCCGAGATCGCGTCCGGGATGCCGTCCGAGGCGGGCGGTGCGGCCCACGGAGGGGGCTCGAAGCGCGCGCGGACGTTGCGCTCCCGCAGCGGGGCGAGCGGGGCGCCCACGGCGACCCCTGGCTCCCCCCACGCGGTCGATTCGGGCTCTGCGGCGGGCTGGGCAGAGGCCCAAGGCGGTACGGATCTGGACGCACGGGCCGGCGGCGGGTCGGCCACCGCGGGCGCTGCCTGCTCGGACTCGTCGAAGATCGCGGCGTTGAGCGCCAGTTGCCGCTTCTCGCGGTTGCGCTCGGCGATCAAGCTCGCGTCTTCCACGATCTCGGCGACGTTCTCGGGCGCACCGGGAGCCGGCCCCATCCAGGCAAGCGAGAGTCCCTCGGGCGCCTCCTCGCTGGCGATGCGCGGGGGGGGCAGGCCCCGGCGCATGCGCTCGAACGGCCCGGGCTCGGCGGACGGGACCGGCTCGAGCTCCTCTGGGGGTGCGAAGAACACGTCGTCCCCGAACCCCTCGGGCAGGGCCACCT
>CALQBK020000245.1 GCA_943328795.2 Bifidobacterium breve | reverse complement strand
GAGGCCGAGCACGAGCGCGCACTCGGGCCCGTACCCGCCGGGCAGCACCGCAGCGCGTACGCTCACCCCGAGGCGCGTCGCCAAGCGGGCCGCCAGGCCCGACAAGTTCGCGCTCCCACCGACCAGCAGCACGTCGTCGATCCCAAGCTGGGACTCGTCCTCGAGCGCGATCAGCTCCGCCCGCAGCTCCGCCGCCCAGTCGTCTACGGCCTCCCCGAGCGCCTGGTCCGGTGGCATGCCGTTCAGCGGCTGGCGCATGCCGGGCTGGGTCCCCGCATCCGTGCGGTCGTCCCACTCCACGTTCGGGGCCTCGGGCACGGTGAGCGAGTGCTTGAGCACCTCGGCCTCTTCGATCGACGTGCCGACGGCCTCGGCGAGCCGCTCGGAGAACACCGCGCCGGCGTGGGCCAGCGCGCGCGCCCCGACCAGGGCGCCGTTTTGGCACACCGCGACCAGCGTTCGCTTGTGACCGACGTCGATCACGGCTTGGACCCGGCCGCCGTCCGCCCAGCCCGCGAGGGCCTGGCAATCGAACACCACCTGCTTCGGCTCGCTCCCCGCCGACGCCATCGCGTCGACCCGCGCCCGCAGCCCCGCGACCGGCGCGATGAACGCGAGCGTGCGGCTCTGGCCATCCTTCGCGTCCACGACGTGCGTGACGAGCTGCATGTCGTCGAGGTCGTACGGGACCTGCGACTCGAGCTCTGCCGGCAGCGCCCGGGCGATCGCGTTGCGGTCGGCGAACGGCAGCCGCACGAGCCGCACTACGCCCTCGTCGAGGGGAAACCCGCACGTGCGCTCCGCCGAGTCCCAGCCGGGCTCGTTCGAGCGGAACACCGCGAGGGCCTCGGACCACGCTGTGGGGCCCGCAGACGCAGGCGGCGCGGGCATGTCCTGAACGTCGCGCAGCGTGAACCGGCCGAAGCTGCCTTCCTTGCTGGCAACGCGTACACGCCAGCTCCCGGTGTCGATTCCGAAGACCAGGGCCATGGCTATTCAACCTTCCAGTAGAGGACTTTGCCAGCATCGGTCGACTGATCGATGACGGCGGTGATGCGCGCGCTCGCGTCCCCGACGAGGCCGGTGGACGTGAGCGTGAAGTAGTTGTTTCGGGTCGTGATCATCGAGGCGAGCTGCGGGTTGCTAACTGAAAACCCGTTGGCTTCGCACCACTTTACGAACGTCGCGCCCGAGTTGAACGCCGTCGTCAGCTCCGCCTCGTGGAACGCCTGCACGAACCGGCTGGCCATGTCGTCGTTGCAGCCGGTGATGTTGCCCTTGCAGATGCCCTTGAGCCCTTCGTCGCTGGCGCAGTTGATGTCGATCTTCCCGCCGCCGTACACCGACATCTCCCCGCCGAACCGGTCGAACACGTCGTCTTGCCAGCCCTCTACGAGCCGCATCTCTTCCCGCGTGTCGAACTTCGCGTTCTTGGACAGGTACGGGCTCTCGCTGCGGTTGTAGAAGTCGTCCTCGTACCCGCCCTTCCCGCTGGTCACGATGTCGTCCGAGTCGATCCAGTCCGCCAGGTTCGAGATCAGGTCCCACTTGTCGAGGTTGCGCTCCCGCAGCCACTGGTCGTTCTCTTCACCGGTCATCAGGCCCGCGAGCTGTTGGCCGATGACGGTGTTCTGGATCGGCGTCGCGGGGTCGCGCGACGCGAGCTGGTTCACGTTGATGCGGCAGTCCTCGCCCTGCACCTTGACCGAGAAGTCGCCCTCGAAGTCGAGGAAGTTGCGGTTCGCGAAGTGCCCGCCCTCGGCGCGGCTCTCCTCCGCCACCGCGTCGCTCACTTGGCCGGTCTGCTGGAAGTCCTGCGCGTCCTCCTCGCTCGTGTCGACGTCGTCGCCGACCAGGACCATGCGCAGGAGCCCGGTGTTCAGGAAGGGGATCATCTTCCAGAGCGCGTCGCCGGACGGGATCCCCATCGCCTCGAGCGCCTGCTTGTACATCGGCTGCCGGGCGATCTGCGCGTTGGCCATCAGGATCAGGCGGTAGATGCCGATGCCCGAAGACGCCAAGTAGTACGCCTGCGTCTGCTGCCGCGTGTGCACGGCCGTGAGCGTACGGACGCGCGCGCCGAAGCTGATGTCGGTGACCAACACGGTCATCGTCATGATCGCCGCGATCACGACGAGCAGCGCGATGCCGCGCTGGTCGCGCCGCGCCCGGCGGAGGCGGGACAGCGGCCGGAGCTGGGAGAGCGGCCGGCTCACGAGCCACCCTGCGGGACGAGGTTCCGCGTGATCGTCGGACCATACGCGAGGATCACCGTGCTGGCGTACGTGCGAGTGATCTCCCGCTCGGGGTCGTCCGGGTCCGGCGCGAGCATCTCGAGCACGAGCCGCACGGCGCGGGGCAAGCGGTACGGCGTCTCCGCGCCCGTCGTGTCCCACTCGTCCTTCCACTCGTTCGTGGTCGGGTCGAGGTAGCGCACGTTGAAGGTCTTGACCCCGTAGGCCAGGGGCAAGATCGGGCCGCCCTTCTCGGGCTCCTGGTCGATGCGTGGCGCCTCGCGGCGCAGCAGCACGAGCGCGTCGTCGTGGGTCGGGTCGTCCTCGGTCCAGTAGGTGACCTCGGTCTCGTCGCACTCGCGCGCGTCGCGGTGCAGGCGCCGGTGGGAGAGCGTGGTGAACCAGATGGTGTCGGGGTTCTCGTCCTTCGCGACGAAGATGGTCTTGAACGTGTTCACGGCCTGGATGTTGGGCGTGAGCCACGCCAACTCAAAATCGCGGTGCAGCCGGTCCATCGCGATCCGGGCCGACTGGTTCGAGTCGTCGTCCTTCTCGAGCCAGTCCCGGGCGTCCAGCGCCGTCGCGATGGTCTGGAAGGTCAGCACGCCGATCAGCGCTAAGATCGCGACCGCCACGACGATCTCGATCAGGGTGAAGCCGGACCGCGCCCTCCGCAGCGCGCCGTGCAAGAGCGGCGTCATTGTGGCGTCCCCGTCGCCGCAGGGTCGGCCCCGGCGCCCGCCACGACCTCGCCGGTGGGGTTCGCCACGTGCGTCACGAGCTCGACGCAGTCCTCGCAGTCCTCCCCCTCGGCCGGCTCCTCGCCCCACCAGATCAGCACCCGCACCTCGCGGATGTACGGCTTGAGCATCTCCCCGATCATGTCCGGCTGCACGCCGAGGTCGCCCAAGTCCTTGCCCTCGGAGCCCGACGCTTGCATCTGCTCGTCGCTCGGCCCAAACCCGGCGTCCTTCATCGCGTCGGCTTGCCCGGAAACGTCGCCGAGCTTGATGTCCACCGCCCGGATGGTGTACGCCCACTGGTAGTTGTCGAACTCGCCACCAAAGTCGATGGTCTCGCCGAAGTCGCCATCACCGCCAAACTCTTCGAAGTCGCCGGACTCCTCGATGTCGGTGGCCTGCACACCGTCGGCTTCGACGCGCAGCAGCGCCTCGGTCATCTTCTGTTGGGCGAGCCACGTCGCCGTGAGCGTGCGTTGCGAGTCGGTCGTCATGAACACGCTCGACGCCTGCGCGTTCACGAGCACGAACAACGACATCGTGAGGATCACCAACGCGACGACGACCTCGAGCAGCGTGAACCCGGACCGGGGCCCGGCGCGCAACGACGCGTGCCTCGGCCCCGAAGCGTCCAGGATCGCGGCGCTCACCGGGTCTCCGGGGGGTCGCTGGGCAACCAAGCGAGCGACGCACCAACATCTACCAGGTCCGGATCGATCGTGACCCTGCCCGACGTTGGCTCCGCCTCGACGGTGTAGCCATCCTCGGGATCGTCGACGTCCACGATGCGCACGACCGTGTACTCGATGTCCCCGTTCGGGAACACGTAGCTGTACACCACGTTGGGCCCGTCCTCCTCCTTGCGCTCCACGTCGGGCGGGGTCGGCACTTGCGGCTCGGCGTACTCGGGGGTGTACACGAACCCGTACCGGGTGGTCACCGGGAACTCCACCTTGCTCTCGAACCCTTGCACGTCCAAGCCCGTGAACTTGCGGTCCGTGCCGGTCCCGGCGTCCCCGCTGACCGTCGTGCCGTCAGCGGACGGCTCCGCGGCAGCCGCCGGCTTGTCGAACATCTTGATGCCCTTCTCCTCCTCCGCCCGGGCGGCTTCCCGCTCCTCGGGCGTACCGAAGACGAGCGTGCTGGGGTCCCCCACCTGGATCGTGTACCCCCCGGCGTCCAGGTCGTACGCAATCCGGAAGCACACGTTCCTCAACGTCGCCTCGGACTGCAAGAAGCGGTAGGTCTGCGCCAAGTCACGGGCCAACCCACGCTGCTCCAGGTCCCAAATGGCGGACAGGCTCGGCACCGCCACCGCCAACATCAGCGCCATGATCCCGATCACCACCAACATCTCCAGCAACGTCGTGCCCTTGCGGGCACGGGACGTGCGGATCATTCGGCGGGCCGGGGATGACATGTCATTCGCTCTTGTTCATTTCCCAGGAGTTGATGTCGGCGTTGGCGTCCTCGCCGCCTTCCTTGCCATCCGCGCCAAGCGAGATCACCTCGTACGGGTGGCTGCCGTGCGTGCCCGGCGAGAAGTACAGGAAGTCGTTCCCGAAGCTGTCCTTCGGCACCTCTTCGTTGGGGAAGTACTTCTTCATGGCGGCCAACCCCTCGGAGGTGGACGGGTACTTGCCCTTGTGCTTCGTCGAGTACATCATCAGCTGCTCGTCGACGGCGTTCATCTGGATCTTCGTCGTCTGGATCGACGCGTCCTGGAAGCGGGCCGAGACGTTCACCGCGACGACGGTCATCACGATGCCCATGATCGCGATGACGACCATGATCTCGACGAGCGACATGCCCGCGCGCGCGCGTCGGGCGGTGCGGAGGAGGGAAGAGGACGAGCGTTGCATGGAGACTCCTATTTGATAGCGGCGGAGAGGTTGAGCATCGGGAGCAGCACGCCGAGCGCGACGAGCGCGACGACACCGCCCATGAACAGCGTAAGCACCGGGGTGAGCAGCGATGTCAACGCGTTCACCGTGTTGTCTACCTGGCTGTCGTAGGCCGTGGCGACCTTCGCGAGCATCGGCTCGAGCTCACCCGTGCGCTCGCCAATCGTGATCATGTGGATGACGATGGGGTCGAACTCGCCCGAGGCCTTGAGCGGGGGCGCGATGGGCTGCCCTTCGGAGATGTTCTTCGCGGCGTTCTCGACCGCCGTCGCGATGATGTCGTTGCCGACCACGGACTTGACGATGTTGAGGGCCGTGAGGATGGGGACACCCGAGGTGAGGAGCGTTGCGAGCGTGCGAGAGAACCGGGACACCGCGACTTTGCGGTTGATCGGACCAATGATGGGGAACCGGAGGAGGCGACGATGCCACCAGAGCCGACCGCGAG
>CALQBK020000244.1 GCA_943328795.2 Bifidobacterium breve | reverse complement strand
GCCCCGACCCAGCAAGAAAGCGAGGCGAAAACCGCGCTCCGGGGCCCAACCACTGATCTGATCCGGACTTGACAGTAGCACGTCACGGTGTCACATTGACGCATGCTCGACCCAAACACCGCGCTCAGCCTCGTAGATCTCTGCGACGCCGTGGACGTGACGCCGCGCACGGTCCGGTACTACATCCAGCAAGGGCTGCTGCCCCCCGCCGACGGCGCTGGGCAGTCCGCCTCGTACAACAGCGGCCACCTCGCGCGACTGCAGCTCATCAAGCGGCTGCAAGCCACGCACCTGCCGCTCGCCGAGATCCGCGCACAGCTCGACGCGCTGCCCCCCGGCGGTGAGAGCCAGCTGCTCTCACAGCCCTCACCCGCCCCCACCAGCGCCGCCGACTACATCCGCGCCGCGCTCGCCTCCAGCAGCTCGAGCCCTCGCCCGGCACGCCCCGCCCCGTCGCCGGAGCCGCCCACCCCCGGCGCGTCCCCGGGCTTCGGCGGGCGCTCCACCTGGGACCACCACGTGCTGCACCGCGACATCGAGCTCCACGTCCGCCGCCCCCTCGACCCCCAAGCCAACCGCAAGCTCGACCGCCTGCTCGAGCTCGCACGAACCCTCTTCAAGGAGCCCTCATGACCCTCGAACTCTCCACCGACCGGGCTCTCATCCGGCACAACGGCAAGAGCCGCCGCCACCTCGTCGTACGGTGGACCGCCCCGCCCGTCGCCGACTCGGTCACCCGTCCCCCGCTCCGGGCCGCGTTCTCCATCGACCGCTCGGGATCGATGGGTGGCGATCGCATCGTGCTCGCCCGCCAAGGCGTGGCCCAGGCGATCGAGGAGCTCGCCCCGACCGACGCGTTCTCGGTCACCGCGTTCGACGGCGGCGTCGAGACCATCCTGCCGCTCTCGCCCGCCACCCCCGTGGCGCGCGCGACGGCGATCGCCGCGCTCGCCGCTGTCGACGCCCGTGGCAGCACCAACCTGTTCCGCGGCTTCCTCTCGGCCTGCGAGACGGTCGCCGGGCCCGGCGAAGGGACGGCCCGCTGCTTTCTCCTCACTGACGGGCACGCCACCGACGAAGAGCGCGACCCCGTCAAGCTCGCGGGGCACGCGCTCGCGCTCCGGGACCGCGGGATCAGCCTCTGCACGTTCGGGATCGGCATCGGGTTCGACGAAGTGCTGCTCCGCGGGATGGCGGACGCTGGCGGCGGGAACTTCTTCTACATCGCGTCCGCGCAAGACATCCCCGGCGTGATGCGCCGGGAGCTGTCTGAGGCGCTGATCGTGTCCCAGCGCGGCGTCGTCGTACGGCTCGCGTTGCCCACGGGGACCACGGCGCGCCTGGTCGGCAGCCATCGCCTGCTCGCCGAGGACCATACCGCGGTGTCGGTGGGCGACCTCGTCGCCGACGAGCAGATCGAGCTCGTGTTCAGCCTGCAGTTCCCGCCCGGCGACGTTGGCCGGCAGCACGCCGTCCGCGCGACCCTCACCGACGACAGCGGGCAGACCCACAGCGCCGCGCTCCCGTTCACGTACGCGGACACCGCGGCCAACGACCACCAGCCGCGCGACCTGGAAGCAGACCGGCTGATCGCCCAGCGCCACGCCGACCGGGCGCGGCTGCTCGCGCTGCAGTTGAACGCGGACCACCGGTACCCGGAGGCCGCGCAGCTGCTCGCCGGGGTGGAGGCCAGGATCCGCGAGTACGCCGGCAGCGACCCAGTGCTCAACGCGCTGGCCGCCGAGCTCCAACGCGATGGCGTGGCTTACGCGCGCCGGCTCGACGAGCTCATGAGCAAAGAGCACCACATGACGAACTCGTCCCGCAGCCGGGGCAAGCTCGCCGAGGGGTTCGCTCGGCGCCGGCCGCAAGATCCCTAGCCCAGGATGTGCCGCAAGCGGCCCGAGGGCGGCGCTCCCGCCCCGGCGCGATAGGCCGACGCATGACCCCGTGGCAGGTGTTGATTGAAGCGCTCGGCGGGGAGGTCAAGGACCGCCTCGACGGCGACATCCTCCCCTCCCTGTACGCTGCCGTTTCCGTGCCGACCGCGACGATCCGCGCCGAGCTGCGGGACAACGGCCTCCGGTTCATCGACTCGGAGACCGGCCAGTGGCCGACCGAGCAGGAGCTGGAGGAGTCCTCCAAGCGCGCGACGGTCTCGAGCCAGCGCCGCGGCGCCGGGGTCGGCATCGCCAGCGGCATCGTGGGCGCGGTAGCGATCCCGCCGGAGGTGCTCGCCGGCCTCGTGCTGGCGCTGCGGCTCGGCCAGCGCCTGGCGGTGATCTACGGCTTCGACCCCGAGACCGACGCCGGGCGCCTCGTCCTGTGGCGCGCGATCGCAGCGGCCTACGACATCGAGCTGCCGCAACAGGCGCAGGTCGGCATGCGCGTCCGGGACCTCCCCGAGCTCCTGAAGTCGCAGCTCCCCGCGAGTCAGCAGGCGGCGACCTGGATGGCGAGGCAGGTCGCCGTGCGCGCGCTGATGACCGGCGTGAGCCGCGTGACCCGGCTGATCCCCGGCCTCGGTGCTGGGGTCGCCGGGTACTCGGCGCACCGTCGCATCGACGCGATGTCCAAGCGCATGCTCACGGTCTTCAAGCGCTCGGTCGAGGCCCGCCCGTTCGACTTGCTGGACGAGTCGCTCGCGGTCGAAGTCCGGTCGACGGAGTGACATGACGTGCCGGAGCCGGTAGCCGAGCACGCACAGGAGCCCGTGTACGTCCACGCGGCCGGGTTCAGCTGCACCACGGCGGGCGACGTCCGCACCTGCGTGGCCGTGGGCCGCGTCACCCTGGACAGCGCCGACACGCACGTCGAGGCCGACAGCGCCGTGTACACCGACTCCCCGGCGGGCCGCAGCGTGCAGCTCGGCGCGGGGTTCATCGACAGGGCGTCGAGCCCGCGCCTCGTGTTCCAGTCGGCCACGTGGCGCCCACCGGCTGACTTCACCGTAGCGACCCTCTCGACCCCAGCCGGCGGCGGCGTCCTCACCGCGACCTCGGCCTCCGCGACGGCCGCCGGTGTAGCGGCCGAGGGGCTGCGGTTCGCCCCCTGCTCGTGCGACGACGGTCACCCCACCGCGCTCACCCTCGGCGCTCGCTCCGCAGAGCTCCAGCGCGACGACGCCGGCGCCTGGGCCTTCGTGCTCCTGCGCGGCGGCACCGTCCGCCTGTTCGACTACCCCGTCCTCCCGCTGCCCCCGCTGCGCGTGCCGCTCGACCCCGACCGCCTGCACCTGCTGCTCCCGGAGCTCGGCTACGGCACCCCCGGGTTCTCCGCCAACCTGCACGGCCAAGTCGGGTTTGACGGGTGGCGGGTCACCGGCGGACCCGACTGGCGCCAAGACCGCGGGGGTAGGCTGGAGATCGCCGCTGCCGGCCCCGGGGCGGCGCTCGACCGGCTCGGGGGCTCAGGCTCCGCGGTGGTCGGGTACGACGCCGCAACTGGGACGGTCCGCGGGGCGGTGAGCAGCCGCGCAGGGGTCGTGGTGCAGGGTGAGCCCAACGGAGACGCCCGGGGGCACGATCTCCGAGTCGCGTGGGACGTGGACGTGCTGAGCGACGCCGCCTACGCCGACGACTACGGCTCCGACTGGGTGAGCCGCGGACTCCCACGGCAAGAGCAGCGGGGGACGTTGGCCTACGGGCCGCTGCGCGTCGCGGTCGACCACGCGACAGAGGTCGACCGGCCGCTGGAGCAGGTCGAAGCGCGCTTCCGGACCGAGGTCACGTCGGTCGATGACACCCTGATCGCTGCGCGGGCGGCGGTCGGGGGCTGGGGTGTCGACCCAGCGGACCTGGCCCCGTTGGCGGAGTTGGGGGTAGACGCACACTCGGCCTGGGCGGCTGGGCCCGTGCGGGTGCAGGGCGCGGGCGATGCGCGCGTCCGGGCGATCGGCCCCGGGGGCGACGGGGGCACCACCGCCGCGCTGGGGCTTGGCCGGGCCAACGCCCTCGTCGAGGTCCCAATGTGGACGGGGCGCCTCCAACTCTGGCCCGGGTTTTCGGCCTCGGCCAACGCGACGGCCAACCCGGCGACGCTCCGGGACATCGAGGATCACGTGTTCGTCGGCGCGGGGAGCCGGGCCGACTTGGTGATCGGGGATTGGCTCTTCGCGGGATCCGCCCACGCAGGGCAAGACGAGGTCGGCTGGACCGGCCGGGCGACCGTGGACGTGGACGGCCCCGTGCACCTTGGCGCCCGGGTCGGGCGTCGCCAGCAAGGCGGAGAGGTCGGGCTCGGCACCCACCCCGTCTCCGGCACGGTCGGCCTCGTGCACCGCACCGCCGACGACCAGCTGATCACCTGGGCGAGCATCGACCTCCGGGCGTCCCGCTTCCGCGTCGGGGGCTCGCTCAGCACGCCGGTAGGGTCCCCCTCCCCCGCGTGGAGCTCCCGCGCGTTCGCCGGATACGACGACGGCTGCACCCGCCTGCTGCTCACCGCCGCGCTCTCGCCCGACCGCGACTTCCCGGACCTCGGGGTGAAGGCGGAGGTGCGGCGGTAGGCAGCGTCAACTTGAAGGAGCGCTCACCCCCAGCTGTCGATGAGCCACGCAACGACGTCCGCCGCGTCCTGGTCCCCGAGGCCCGTCGCGCGCATGTCGCCGAAGCCGTTTTGGATGGTGTCGGTCAGCTCCTGCTCGGTCCGGCTCGGCACGATGTTCACGAGGTTCGGCCCGCTGCCGCCGGTCCCGTCCGCAGCGTGGCAGGACGCGCAGTGTGCCGCGAAGAGCGCCTCGCCGTTGACGGGATCCCCGACAGGGAGGGTGGTGTTGCCGCAGGCGACTGCGAGGAGGAGGAAGGTCATAGAGGCTCCATGGGGCGCCCCGGGATGGGGCTGTCACGGCCCGGACAGCAAGAAGCGTGCCGCACCATCCGCCGACCCGCGCCCGCGACGCCGGATAGGCGCGGCCGATGAGCTCCCTGTCCCCCACCCCTCTCAGCGCCCGCGGGGTGAAGCGCGTCTTGATCTTTGGCGCCACGTCGGCGATCGCCGCCGAGGTCGCCGTGCTCCACGCCAAGCGCGGGGACCGGCTGCACCTCGTCGCACGCGACGCCGCCCGGCTCGCCACCGTCCAGCGAAGGTGCGAGAGCGCCGGCGCGACGGTCACCACCACGGTCGCCGACTTCGACCAACTGGACGAGAACCTCGCTGTCGTAGCGGCCGCCATCGCGGCCCTCGGACCCGCGCCCATGGACACCGCGCTGATCGCCCACGGCGTCCTGGGCGACCAGTTGGCTACCGAGCGTGCGTTCGTCGACGCAGACGCAATCCTGCGGACCAACTTCACGAGCGTCGTGTCGCTGCTCATCCCGCTCGTGAACCACCTGGAGCGCCAGGGATCGGGTCGGATCGGCGTCATCACCTCCGTCGCGGGCGACCGCGGCCGGCCCCGAAATTACACCTACGGCGCCGCGAAGG
>CALQBK020000243.1 GCA_943328795.2 Bifidobacterium breve | reverse complement strand
GGTCGACTGCACGGCCGAGGCGGTGACCTCGGTCGCCGTGCACCTCACCGGCAGCGGCGGCGAGGCCCTGGAGGACCCGGCGGTCAGCTACACCGTTGGCGCCGACGGCCCGACCGTCCCGTGCGAGTCCGCCGACGGCGTGGACTGGACCTGCGCGGAGGAGGTCACCGGCGAGCTGCTGATCGACGCGACGGCGAACGGCCACCTGGGCCAGAGCGTCCCCGTGACGGTCGCCCTCGACGAGGCCGGCTGCCACCCGGTCACCGAGTCCGTCGACATCGCGCTCGAGTGGGCGGCGGACTAGCCCAGGTGGTCCGCCGACGGGTGCTCAGTCCCCGCCTCCTGCGCGCTCCGCTTCCGCAAGAACTCGTTGATGAAGAACTCGCCCGCGCGGTAGCTCGACCGCACGAGCGGCCCGCTCGCGACGTAGCGGAACCCCATCGCCTCGCCGGCTTGGCCCAGCCGCGCGAACGCCTCGGGCGTGACGAACTCCTTCACCGCCATGTGGTTCATCGACGGCCGCAGGTACTGCCCGAGCGTCAGGAAGTCCACGTCGATCCCCCGCAGTAGCCGCATCGCGTCGAGCAGCTCCTCCTCGGTCTCGCCGTGCCCGACCTGGATCGACGTCTTCGTCATCTGCCCGGGCCGGCCGTGGGCGTGGGCGAGCACCGACATCGACTGCGCCCAGGTCGCGCGGGGGTCGCGCACCGGCGACTGCAGGCGTGGCACGGTCTCGACGTTGTGCGCGAGCACGTCGGGCCGCGCGTCCAACACGAGGTCGAGCAGGTCGAGCCGCCCGCAGAAGTCGGGGATCAGCGTCTCGACGAGCGTGTGGGGGTTCCGCGCCCGGATCGCCCGAATGCACGCGGCGAAGTGCCCCGCGCCCTGGTCCGGCAGGTCGTCGCGGTTCACGCTGGTGACGACGACGTAGTCGAGCTGCATCTCGGCGATGGCCTCCGCGACGTTCTTCGGCTCGTCCACGTCGGGCGGGGGCGGGTTTCGCGCGGTCGACACGGCGCAGAAGCGGCAGCCCCGCGTGCAGGTGTCGCCCATCACCATGAACGTGGCCGTGCCGCTGTTCCAGCACTCGCCGATGTTCGGGCACTGCGCCTCTTCGCACACCGTGTGGAGCTTGAGCTCGCGCGAGCGACCCTTGATCGCGTTGTAGCGCTCGCCGCCGGGCATCTTGACCTTGAGCCACTCGGGCTTTCCGCGCTGCATGAACACCTCGGGCGCGCAGGAGGTAGCCCCCACCGGGGAGATCGGCAACCGGCCGGCCGCAGGACCGATCTACCAAAACCTCCGACGGAGGTTTTTTTAGATCCGGCGGGCCGGGCGCGGGCGGCGGCGGAGGAGCTGCTAGGGGAGCAGGTCCGCCACGCGCCAACGCGAGGGTAGCCCCGGCACGTCCACGTCCAGCGTGTCGTCGAGCACCGTGACCCGGTGGTAGGGTGGCGGTCCAGGTGCTCGACCGTACACACGGAGATGTCGGGCTCCGGCAGGCTGTCCGCACCGCACGCCAGCGGGACCTGGTCGCGGACGAACCGCGCGGGGCCGTACGCAGCCTCGAGGCGCCGACGCAATCGATCCTTGACCACCGAGTGAATGGGTCCTTGTGGTTGCGCCTCGACGAGCTCTCCGGTGATCAACTCGAACCGCTCGTCCTCGCCGAGGATCCCCGCGGCGACCATACGGTCGACCTCCGAGGCGGTCCACTTGCGGTGAGCGGGGGCGAGCATCCATCCGTTAGCGCGGGTCGCTTGGGGAGCGGGCGCGGGCGATCGGCCGGGCGAGGCGACCCCGACGAGGGGTCGCGGATCACGAGGTCACTCTGACCCACGGGGTCCTACCTGACCCGTGGACGGCCCATCCAGGGAGGACGCTGCTCTACGCAAACGCGCTCTCCGTCGCCGAGGGGTTGGCGGAGTGCTACCGCTCCCGCGACTCGGACGTCGCATACTCCTATCTTGACGCGGCGGGGCTGCCGTCTCTGCCTGTTGACTGCCTCGGCTACCGCCTGCCAACGGAGGCCGAGCGGGAGTACGCCGCACGTGCTGGCGCGGACACCGAGTTCTCGGGCTCGGACATCGTCGATGGGCGTAGCGTCATACTAAGCCGCGTCGTTCGCGGCGGCGTGTGGGCTGAAGCATCGGCAGGGCTCACGGTTACCTACAGACTCGCTGCCTACTGGCTACCGCAAGGTGCCCGGGCAAGGCTTCCCCCTCGCCCGCACCGCGCCCTGATGCACGGCCCTCGGCGCGGGAGAGTTACGCCAGCGGCATGCGCGCCACCCTCCTGCTGACCGCCGCGTCGATGTTCGGCTGCACGTCCAAGACCGCCCTCGACGGGACCGACTCCCCGACCGTCGACTCCGAAGTGGACTCCGACTCCGGGTCCCACCACTCCGACTCCGACTCCGCCCCCCACTCGGACTCCACCGCGGACACCGACACCGACACCGACACCGACACCGACACCGACGCCGACTCCGACTCCGACGCCGATGCCGATGCCGACTCCGACACCGCCGACACCGGCCCCGAGCCCGACCGCGAGCTGGAGTTCGTCCTCGTCGCCGCCGGCACTTTTCAAATGGGCTGCACGGCAAGCCAATACGACTGCGACTCGGACGAGACGGAGCACACGGTCACGCTCACGCGGGACTACTACGTCGCGACCACCGAGGTGACCCAACACCAGTTCGAGACCGCGATGGGCTACAACCCGTCCGATTTCCCAGATTGTGGGAACAACTGTCCCGTCGACGACGTGTCGTGGCACGAGGCAACGAAGTTTGCCAACCTCCGCTCCGTGGACGAGGGGTTGGCGGAGTGCTACACCTGCACGTCGTCCTCGCCGCCGAGCTGCGTCCCCAACGGCACCGCGTACGACTGCGAAGGGTACCGCTTGCTCACCGAGGCCGAGTGGGAGGCCGCCGCGCGCTGCGGCACCGACTACACCTACGCCGGGTCGGACGTCGTCGAGGATGTCGCTTGGTACCACTCCAACTCTGGGGCCGGGGACGACTATGGACCCAATACGATTGCCACCCTCGCCCCAAACGACTGCGGGCTGTACGACATGAGCGGGACCATCGATGAGTGGGTGCAGGACG
Organism: Bifidobacterium breve; assembly: GCA_943328795.2. Lineage (GTDB taxonomy): Bacteria > Myxococcota_A > UBA796 > UBA796 > SXON01 > CAIUMM01. Next base: position 2,360 of record CALQBK020000243.1, on the reverse strand, counting down.
CGTATGCCGGCGATTACGGCGCCGCCGCCGCGACGGACCCCGAGGTGACCGAACCGCCTGAGCCGGATCGTCTGCTAAGGGGCGGGGGGTGGGAGTTTGATGCCGAGTATGCCCGGGTCGCGAGTCGAGTGAACGCCTGGGGGCACGCCTCGAGCCAAGTGTCCGGCTTCCGCCTCGCCCGCACCGCGCCGTGATGCGCGGTCCCCGGAGAGTGGCGGAGCTCTTCGCGCGACTCCGGGCGAAGCCCCCTCGTCTCCCCGTCTCCCCGCCTCCGTCCCCTCCGTGAATTCCTCCCCCTCTGCGCCCGTCTCCCCGCTCCTCCCGCCAAGCGCCGTCCGCCGCCCGATCTACCAAAACCTCCGTCGGAGGTTTTGGTAGATCCGGCGGCGGGTATAGGGGGGCACATGCGTCCCTCCCGGCTCCTCGCGGCGTTCGCCTCGGCAACGGGGGTGCTCACCTGCATGGTGCTGCCGGTGGCGTTCGTAAGCGAGCCCCTGCGCGCGTGCTGGACGGTGCCGGCGCTGTTCATCTTGCCCGGCCTCGGGTTCGCGCGCGGCGCTGCGAACCCGCTGGACCGCGTCGTCCGCGCCGTGGTGATCGCGACGCTGTGCGGCGTGCCGCTCTTGGTGCTCGGCCGCCACGCGGGGAGCCTCGCCATGTTCGTGGCGGCCGCCGGGATCGCAGCCATTGGCTGGGCGAGGCCCGCGCCGCGGGGCGAGCGGCTGGCCACCGGGGAGCGCGTCAGCGCGGTGGGGGTCGGGGTCGCGGGGCTCGCGATGTGCGCGTCGGGGTGGGCGGTCGTGCGCTTGCCGCTCGACGGGTACTGGTGGTCTGCGGCGGGGGAGGAGCTGCCCGAGGCGGCGGAGGTCGAGGTCGGGGAGGGCTGGGCCGACGTCCGGGAGGTGGGCGCGGCGCGGGTGCTGGCGCCGGGCGAGGGCCCAGGAAACGTCGAGATGGGCCGCGGGATCGTCGTGCTGCGGGGCGCGGTGGGGGACACTCTGACCGTGGATGGGCAGGTCGTCCCCGTAGAGCGCGACCCGACGGTGGACCCCGAGGAGGGGCCCGTCCCGCGCTACCTGGCGGCGGGTGTCGCCTCGATCGCGGTGGAGTCCGCGGGGGTGGTGACGGTCTCCGATCCCGGCCGCGACACGGTGTACGCGATCCCCAGCGCGGAGGGCCTGTGGCAGCTGCACGAGTCCGGGGAGCTGCGCTTTGGGCACTACTACCAGCTGCTCAACATGGTCGAGCAGCTGCGGTGGGCGCGCGAGATTGGGGAAGACCGCTGGGTCACGGACGTCCAGCCGCCGCTGTGGACGTGGCCGCTGGGGCTCGCGCTGTTCGCCAACCCCGCGGGCGGCCCAGGGGCCGGTGAGCCCGGCGGCCAACCCACCGCGAACGTGCTGTTCCTCTACCTCTGCGGGCTGATCGGCCTCGTCGGCGTCCGCGCCGTGACGACCTGGGCGCCCCGCGCCCCGCTGGTGGCCTACGCCCTCCCCGCGCTCGCGGTCGCGGAGCACGTCCGCTTGATGCTCGAGCCGGGCAGCACGGGCTTGCCCGACACCGTCTACACGCTCGCGGTGGTGGCCCTCGTCGCGACGCCGTCCGGGTTCGGCTGGGGCGTCGCGGCGCAGCTCGCGCGCTACCCCGGCACCCTCGTCTCCGGGCTCTACCTCGTGCTCGCCGGGCGGTACCGGGACGCCGCGCGGCTCGCGATCACCATCGCGGCCCTCGTCCTGCTGTTCGGCCTCGCGGGCCTCGCCACCGGCGCGCTGGACGGCTGGATCGAGACCGCCACCTGGGAGACCGGCCCCGAGCACTGGCACGGCGAGACCAGCCCCGCCGTGCTCCTCGCCCGCGCCCCGACCTTCTACGTGACCTGGCTCGGCTACGCCGGCGCCGCCCCCCTCCTGGCGCTCACCGGCTGGAACCGCGCCGTCCGCGCGCTGCTTGGCACCGCGGGCGTCTACTCGCTGCTGCTCTGCACGATCGACCACTTCCCGTCCCACTACTTCTTACCGCTGCTGTGGCTCTCGGTGCTGGCCTGCGCCTGCGCGCGTCCAGGGCGCTGGGCGTGGCGCCACTGGCTCGCCGTCGCCGGTCTCGCGTACGCGGTCGCCTGGGTGCCCATCACGGGGTGAGGCTGCGCCTTCCTCGCGGGGCATCGGGCCTGTCTCGCGGCGGATCGAGTACACTTCGGATAACGTTCCCCGATGTCCGAACCCGGCTCCTCCCCCTCCCCCGAGCTCCCCTCCGCCCCCAAGGGGCTGCTCGCCGACTTCTGGGACTTCTTGGTCCACGAGAAGCTGTGGTGGATGACGCCCATAATCGTGGTCCTGTTGCTGATGGTCGGCTTCATCATC
>CALQBK020000242.1 GCA_943328795.2 Bifidobacterium breve | reverse complement strand
TGCGTCCCCCGCCACGACCCGTAGCCAGCGATGACCGACGCTCGCTCTGCATCCGTGAACACTCTCGACAACACCATGAAGGCTCCTGATCCCCAGAAGCCTCACATGCCGCGCACGGATGGCCCAGAACGGGTCCGCTGAGTGTTTACTTCCCGTCCGCTCAGGCCGCCGCTACCAACTCGCGACGTTGTCGTCCATCCACGCCAGCCGCGCGTGCACGAACGCGCTGACCCGCGCCAGCTCCTCGTCGTAGGAGCTCACCGCGTACAGGTACCCCCCGAACTGGATGTCCCCGATCGGCCACCGCTCGAAGTTGCGGTCCACCGCGTCGCCCAGCAGGGCGGGGTTGGCCGCCAGCGTCGCGTCGATCGTCGCGTCCGAGAGCTCGGTCGCGCGCCAGGTCGCCCACGTGGACGCCATGCGCTCGTGAAAGCCCGGAGCGAGCGCCATGTCGGCCTCCAACGCCGGGCGGTACAAGATCCAACTCTCGGGGTTCTCGTTGTCGTTGTAGCTTGGCTGCCCAAACGACAGATCGACGTCCCAGGGGGTGAAGTGCAGCTTGCCGTCCTCGGCCACGTAGGCGTGGTGGGACAGGTAGTACGCGTCGTTGTTCTTCATGAATTCCTCCATGAGGATGAACGCGACGGCGCTGTCCAGGTCCACCTGCTCCCACGTGCTGGCGTCCTCTGCCGCGATGGCCGCCTCCGCGGCCTGCAGCCGCTCCCGGACGCCGTCGATGACCTCGGCGGTCTGGTTGGCCTCGGACGGGTACACCAGCGCCCACCGGTTGTCCTGGAGGGTGGATGGGTAGCCGCTCTCGTCGCCGCGCACGATGAAGGCGCTGCCGGTGCCGTCATTGTCGGCTACGGGAGCGCGTCCCTCGCCGTGCTCGACGCGCTCTTCGAGCTGGTAGACCCCGAAGTAGGCGCCCTGGTACGTGAGCTCGACGTACACGGACTCCGGGGCCCACTCGGCGTCGTCCGTCAGCGAACGGTACAGGTCAAAGCACAGCTTGTTCCGGAACAGCGCCCGGTCGATATACATCCCGTTCAGGATCCAGTCCGACTCTTCCCCCATGCCGAACAAGTCTGCGGGCAGGTCCGCCCCGGCCTCGTCGCGCAGCTCGATCGAGAACTGGGGCTTTGGGAACGACGCCGACGAACGGCCGTGCAGGCTCACTCCGGCCGTGCCGTCCCACTGGACCACGCCGTCTTGATCTTCGACGTGGAGCGTACAGTCCACCTTGCCGTCGGCGACGGGCGCGGTCGCGCAGTCCAACGTCGCGCTGCCGGGTGCGGTCTGCAGCGGGGGCGCCTCCGGCTCGGCCGAGTCCCCCGTCTCGGGCGGCACCGACGGCAAGCTCGTGTCGACGGCTGGGGCCGAGTCGTCCCGCCGGGCCGGCGAGTCCGCCGGGCGCGTGCAGGCGACCAGGAGCGTGAGCGTCGGGAGCATCACAGGTCCGACTTCCCGGCGCGGCTGCGCGCCAACATGAACAGCAGCGAGAGGGCCGCGGCGATGGCCGCCCCGAGCAGCATCGCGAAGATGGGCCCGAGGTCCCCGCTTTTTGCGCTGTACATCTTGCCGATCAGGAGCTCTTGCACGATGGGCCCAAGCGACCCGAGCCCGCTGATGATGCCGGCCGCGACGATCGCCCCGCGGCGCGACCCAATGTCCATCGCGCCGGCGCCGGTCATCAGCGCGTCCGGGCCGTACAGCGTGAGGCCGACCGCGAGCAAGCAGGCGACGAACGCGTCGCGCGACTGCAGCCCAACGGTGCACAACAGCGCGGTGGCCAGCACCAACCCGAGCGTGCTGATCAACGAGACGGTGACCCGCCGGCTCTTGAACACCTTGTCCGAGAGCCAGCCGCACAAGAACACCCCCGGGATGCCCGCCACGTCGAACGCCGTCGACCAGTAGCCTGCGGCCTCGCTCGTCTCGTGGAAGTTCTCGGTCAGGAAGTACGGCGCCCAACCCCAGAGCGCGTACCGGATGAATTTCGCGAAGAAATAGAACAACCCGACGCCCAGGATGTTCGCCCAGGCCGCGCGGCTGAATCGGATCGGCCCGGTCTCCTCGGGCTCGGCCTCCGTGCCGGGCTCGACGACGGCCGGCAGGCCGAGGTCTTCGGGCCGGTCGCGTTGGTTGAAGTAGAAGAACACCAGGATGATGCCCAACACCGCAGACCCGGAGAAGAACGCCGCGCGGTACCCGTAGTTGCCCAGCACCCACGCAGCGAACGGCCCCGCGACGAGGCTGCCCATCGTGAAGTTGGTCGCCCAGTACCCCATCACTTGGCCGCGCTCCTTGCGATGGAACCAGTTCGCCATCGTGCCGACGGTGCCTGACCAGCCCGTCGCCTGCGCGATCCCCGAGATGGCCATCAGCGCCATGAACGTCGCCTTCTCGTTCGCGAGGCCGAACCCAACGCCGGTGGCGATCGCGACGGCCATGCCGAGCAGCAAGTTCACGCGCGGCCCGAGGCGGCTCCCCATCCCGGCCGCGACAAATTGCCCGATCGCGTACGCGACGAGGTAGCACGCGCCGATCTGCCCGAGCGTGTCAGCGTCGAACTGCAGGTCCTTCCCGAGCGCGGACTTCACGATCGAGAACGGCTTCCGGCAGAAGTAGAAGCCGACGTAGCAGAACCACGTCGACGCGAAGATGCGCCAGCGCCAGTATTTCAGGGACTCCGGCATGGTCACTGCACCTGGTTGCGGATGTAGTCCGGGTATCCGACCATCACCGCCGAGTAGTAGTCGCGGTACGTCCACACCGTGTCCGGCGTGACGGGCCGCTTCGGGTCGGTCAGCACGTCGGCCTCGGTCAAGTCCCACGCCGCCTGCGCCATGTCGATCACGTCGCTGGACTCGTACTTGTCGGCGGAGTCGAGGATCTTGAGCTTCAGCGCGTCCAGGCAGGCCGGGTCCGCGAGGCACGCCGTCCCCAGCCGCCCCCCCACGGCGTTCCACGTCCGCCCGGAGACCTCGAGCTCGTCCCAACTCTCGTCCATCCCCCACGGCATGAAGGTGAACCGCGCGTCGTCCGCTGGATCTGCGTAGATCAGCACGTCGTTGAGCGTGAACGGGTACCCGTCGTAGTTGCCCACCGCGGCGCACCAGGACCAATATTCGAGCCACTGGTCGACGTTGATCACGGGCCCCAGCTCCCCGAAGAAGTCGCCGCCGAAGCTGTCGAGCGCGGCCGTCACCGCCTCGATCTGCGACATGTCGCCCGTGCCGGACTTGGAGACCCAACCGGTGTCGAGGTACGGGCCGTAGAAGTCGCCGTAGTAGTCCGCGGTGCCGAAGAACTCGCCCGATGGGTCGTCGAACCGGCGCTTGAGCCAGTGGTCGTCGGCGCTCTCCAGGTTTGCGTACAGGCCCCACTCCTCGCCGTTGAGCGTCACCCGCGCGAAGTTGCACCGGGACGCGAGCTGGCTGTGCTCGCGCAGCAAGTTGTACGCGATGACCTCCTTCGACTGCGTGTAGTCGGTGGTCATGTTGTTCAGCGTGACCCGCTCGATGTCGCCGAGCTTCTGGTCGACGATGAACTCGTTCAGCTTGAGCTTGAAGCCGGCCTTGCAGATGCCGTCGGAGCAGTCCAGGTCTTGGTAGGTGCTGGACCCCTTGAGGCGAACCCCGACGTGCGGGTAGCTCACGCCGTTGATGGTGACGTTGGCAGGCAGGTACTCCTCGACGCCCTGGTTCAGCTGGATGATGACCGAGTCCTCGATCTCCAAGTCGATCTCCTGGATCACGGCGGGGTCGAAGAACGCCTCGTAGATCGTGTCGTTCGCCGCGCTCTCGTCGCCGGTGTCCCCAGTCTCCTGGGTGTCGGCGGTCTCCTGCGTCTCGTCGGTCTCGTCGGTCTCGTCGGTCTCTACGCTGTCGTCGGTCGGCACGCTGTCCAGGTCGGTGTCGGAGTCCGTGGTGGGGCTCTCGGAGTCGATGGGGACCACGATGCCGGTCCGACAGGCTGTCAGCAGGGCGTAGAGGGGGAGGGCGATCAAGGGGAATCCGTGGCTGCGTGCTGGCATAGCCCGCGAGGGGAGGGCGTGGCGCGGCCTGCCGGTGGATGGCCACGTTACTTCCCCAAGATGCAGGCTCTAAAGATCCCCCGTTACACCGAGGCCGAGTACCTCGAGTTCGACGCCACGCACGAGGGGCGGCACGAGTACGTGAACGGGGAGATCCTCGCGATGGCCGGGGCGTCGTTCGCGCACTTGCGCCTCGCCAGCAACGCGATGATCGGCCTCGGGCGGGCGCTGACCGGCCGGCCCGGCGTCCCTTACGCGGCAGATCTCCGCGTCGCGATCGACGAGACTGGGCTCTACGCCTACCCGGACATCACGGTCGTCTGCGGTGCACCGGAGCTGGCGCCGACTGCGCCGGAGACGCTCCTCAACCCGACCGTGCTCATCGAGGTGCTGTCCGAGATCACAGCGAGCTACGACCGCGGCGAGAAGCTGGAGCACTACCGGCGGCGGGCGTCGGTCCAAGCGGTGGTGTTGATCGACTCGCGCGAGCGCCGCGTGACCGTGGTGAGCCGCAACGCAGACGCGACGTGGACGATCACCGACGCAGTGCAGGGCGCGGTGACGGTGCCTGGCATCGACGTGGTGCTCGAGTTGGACGAGCTGTACGCGGGGGTTGGGTTCGGGGCGGACGGCTGAGTCGCCGGACGAACGCCCGACCGCTCAAACCGGCGAGTACAAGGCCGTGAGCGCCGTGTCGGCGTCCATCGGCAGCGTGATGGTCGGGCTCGCGCCGAGGGTGGAGTCGGACCAACCCACGAAGACGAAGCCCTCGGCGGGCACCGCGGTGAGCGTGACCGGCACGCCCTGGTAGTAGTCGCCGTCGAACGGCGGGGTGACCGAGAGCACCGAGAGGGTGAACGTCCCCGCGCCGGCCGGATCTGCGTCGAGCGAGAGGGCCGCGTGCCCCGTGAGCCCGAAGTGGTCGATGAGCTGCGCGTCGATCGATCCCGGGCGGCGCTGCGCGAAGTCCTCGGCCCAGCTCACGGCCGACTCGAAGCTGTCCATCGACGCGCCGCCACACCAGCGCTCCCGCTGCATCGGCATGACGGGACGCACCTCGGCAGCCAGCGCTGTCACCGTGGCGCGGGCGCGGGCGGGCTTCAACGAGGTGTTCAGGTAGTCGGCGTGGGCGTTGATGAACAAGTCGCGGAAGCCGGGGTTGGCCAACGCCGCGGCGATCGGCAAGCCATCCCAGTTGCCCCCAATGCTCGTGGCCAGGTGGTCATAGCTCGGGGACGGCCAACCGTGGCCAAAGTCGTACACCATCCAGCGCCAGCGCCCGTCGTCCCGGTGGGGGCGCCACATGCGTAGGTTGTTGTACCAGAAGTCCGTGTTGCCTATCCAGCCTTGGACCACGATGGCGCTTGCGAAATTCTGCGTGTCCACCAGCGCTTCGAAGCGGGACCAGGCGTCCTCGGTGGAGAGATCCTCCGTCCCGAGCGCGTTCAGCGCGTCAAAAGCGTCCCAGGTG
>CALQBK020000241.1 GCA_943328795.2 Bifidobacterium breve | reverse complement strand
GAGGCGCAGCGCCCCGGACGCCCGCTTCCAATCGACCGGGTTGACGCTCCCGGCGACCACGCGGACCAGCACTTGCCCCGCCTTGGGCGTCGGACGGGCGATCTCCACGAGCCGCAGCACGTCGGGCTTTCCGTAGGTCGAGTGGCTCATCGCGCGCATTCAAGGCTCCAAGTGGCGCGCAATGTAAGCACGGTGCCGGCGCCAAGCCGTCAGCTCAAACCCGAGCCCGCCGGCTACCCACAGCGCCTCGTGCGCCCCGATCGCGTCGGAGAGGTCCTCCCCTGGGTGCGCGGCCGCCCAGGCGCGCACCTTCCCGAGCCAGTGCGCCTCGTACGCGCGCAGCTCCGCCTCCTGTAGGACAACGGTGGCAACGAGCCGCCATCCGTGCCGCGCCGGGGTGTTCATACCGGGCGCCGGCAAGCCCTCGATCGCGGTCGTCCCGAGCGTGACCAGCTCCCCCAGGAGCAGCGCGCCACCGGCGCACCCGGCCGCCTCCTCCGCGTCGAGCGAGCCCACCGCGATCACCAGGTCCGGCGCCGGGCCGCCGATGCCGGCGCTCGGCACCGTCGGCAGCTCCGAACACCACGTGAGCCGCCCGACGCGACCGCGTGCGAGCGCGAGCGCCCCGGGCGCCCGGTCGACCCCCGTCCCGGTCCCCTGCAGCCGTTCGACCACGTGTTCCAGCATCGCCCCGTCCCCGCAGCCGATGTCGAGGACGTTGGCGCCGGGCGCGAGCGCCAGCGCGTCGAGCAGCCCGTCCAACACGGCGACGCTGACGGGCGACCAGTAGGGCAAGCCGGCATGCGCCAAGGCAGAGAGCTGCGTGCGGTCGATTGGCATCCCCTGCCCTTAGCCCAAAGTGTGCGCGGCGCAGCCGCAGCGCGCAGTTTGGGCGCTCGCTTCGCCCGCCTTCGCCGACCCCCTGTGTGAAAAGGGAGCACCCGCAGGGTGCGCCTTTTCTCTGTGCGGGGTCGGCGAAGGAGACAGGGCAAAGCAGAACAACGGAGCCCAGGAGGGGCCCCTTGCGGCACATTCTGGGGATAGCCCGCGTCACGGCGATCCACGCCGCGGTTGGACGTATCTCCCGGGTCCTGGGGGTACGAGTGCGTCGAGCCCGTTGGGGGGCGTGAAGGCGTCGGACCCTGCGCCGATGGCGACTGAGTCGGGGACTGAGCTCCATACCTCATCACCATGCCTCCACGATCCGGACGCCGAGCGACCCGTTCACGAACCGGACACCGAGCTCCTCGTGCCCCGCCCCGGCGATCCCCGCCGCCGGCCCGGATACGCTCCCCCATGCTCACCTGGCTGCTCCCGGTCTCCTCCGCGCTCGCCGCGCCGTTCGACGACTCGTTCCAGATCGCCCCCGGGCACACGGTGCACTACGCCGACCTGGTCGCCGCCCACCAAGTCGTGAGCCGCACCGGCCGCGTGTTGGTCGCCCTGGACGACGATGCCGACCCCTCGGTCGCCGCTGCGCTGCGCGCGCGTTGGCCCGGCGCCGGGATCACCCCCCTCCCCGGCGGGCTCCTGCGCGTCACGCCGTCCGCCGGGCTGGACGACTTGGCGCTCGCCCGCGCCGTCGACCCGCTCCCCGGCGTGGAGTTCGCGATCCCCGACCTGGTCGTGCCGCTCACCGCGACCCGCGTCCCAACCGACCCGTACTACGACGGCCAGTGGCACCTGGAGAACACCGGCCAGAGCGGCACCGAGGACGTCGACATCGACGCCTCGCTCGCCTGGGACTTCGCTACCGGCGCCGGTCAGCTCATCGCAATCATCGACACCGGCACCCAGCCCGACCACCCCGACCTGCGGGTGACGATGGGCTACGACTACGTCAGCCACGACGACGACTCCACGCCCGACTACAGCGACAGCTCCGGCGGCCCGCACGGCACCGGGACCGCCGGGATCGCGGCCGCGAGCGGCGACAACGGCATCGGCGTCGCGGGGGTCGCGTTCGACGCCGACATCTACGCGGTCCGCTTGATCGGCGGCTCGACCAGCTACGAGGACGTCTACGACGCGTTCGTAGAGTCCGTGGACGCCGGCGCCAGCGTGCTCTCCAACTCCTGGGGCTACGGCACCTGCGACCCGGTCTCCGCATCGACCGTGTACACGCGGATGTATCGCTACGCCGAGAACAAGGGCCGTGGCGGCCTCGGCAGCATCGTGGTGTTCGCGGCGGGCAACGAGGGCTGCGACATCAGCGAGAACGGGCTGCTCGCGTACGACACCCCGGTGGTCGTCGCCGCGCTCGAGAGCAACGACGTCCGGTCCAGCTACTCGAGCTACGGCGACCCCGTCGACATCGCCGCGCCGACCAACATCCTGACCACCGACTGGACCAGCGGCGGCTACGGCAGCTACGAGGACGACGACGGCTACTACGCGTACTTCTCGGGCACGAGCGGGGCGACCCCGGTGGTCGCCGGGGTGTTCGCGCTGATGTTCGAGGCCAACCCCCGGCTCACGGCGGCGGACGCCCGGGACGTGCTCTGCCAGACCGCGGTGAAGGTGGACCTGGGCGACGTGACCTACGACTCGGAGGGCCGGCACCCATACTACGGCTGCGGGCGCGTGAACGCCGGCGCGGCGGTCGCGGCCGTCGTCAACGCCGCGCCGGGGGCGCCCGTGGTCACCGACGCGTCCACCGTGCTCCCCGGGCTTGCCCACCTTGCCTGGACCGCCGCGACAGACCCGGACGGTGACGTGCTGACGTACGTGGTCCGCTGGTCCGTAGAGGGGCCGACACCCGAGCCCGGGGTAGGCTGGCCGGCCGACACAGGGTCCGACGACGCAGGTGGGACCGACACCGGCGGCGGCTCTGACACATCTGATACATCCGATACATCCGATACGGAACCGACACAGACTGACACAGGCTCCGAAGCGACGCCGACCTCGGGCGAGGTGCACGTCACAGGCGAGCTGTACATCCCGCCAGCGACCTTCGTGGACGGGGACGTCGTGACCTACACCGTCGCGGCGCTGGACACCTGGGGCGAGGGCCCGGAGAGCGCTGCCGGCACGATCACGGTGGCCGCGGCGGACGAGCCGGTAGACACGGGCGGCGACCCGCCCCCGACCGAGGAGAAGGGCGGTTGCAGCAGCGCACCCAGCGCACCCACCGCGCTCGTCGGGCTCCTCGCGGCAGCCGCGCTGCTCGCGCGCCGGGGGCCCCGGTGATCGTCGCCGCCAACGCGCTCACGTGCGCGCAGCGCTGGGGCTGGCCCCTGCTCGCTCTCCTGTGGCTCCCGGGCTGCGCCCCCGAGCCCGAGCCCCAGGGTGACTCCGAGCCGGTGGACACCGCCCCCGTGGACACTGGCATGCCATGGTCCTGGTGCGGCGACGGCACGACCGACGCGGACGAGGGCTGTGACGACGGCAACGTGCTCGGCGGGGACGGGTGCAGCTCGGCGTGCACGGCCGAGTCGGGCGCCCCCGAGTCCGAGCCGAACGACACCGTGGCCGACGCCACCGCGCTCGCGGACCTCGGCGGAGAGCTCGACGGTGGCCTACCGAGCGGCGACGTCGACTGTTGGTCGTTCACCGCGGCGTCGTGCGACGCGATCCAGGTCGAACAGGTCGCGCCCTGTACGTCGGCGCTTGGGCTCGCGCTCTACGCGTCCGACGGGGCTGCGCTCGCCAGCGGGGGGATCGACGCCGAAGGCTGCGTCGCGATCGACCCCGGCGAGGCCCCCGGCGCGCGGTGGGTAGCCGCCGGCGACTACGTGGTCTGCGCCTACGCGATCGCCGCCGCGACCGTGCCCGACTACGCGCTCACCATCACGACCTCGGCGTCCGACCCAAGCTGGCCCGTCTCGGACGCCGACATCGACGCCGACGGCGTGCCGCCGACCTGCGACGACGACCGCGACGGCGACGGCGTGGGGAACGATGACGACACGTGCCCGGACCTCTCGAACGGCCCGGACTCGAGCCCGCTCGCCGTCGACAGCGCGGGGTACATCACCGACTGGCTCACGGCCGGACCCTTCGTCGCCGACACGAGCACTGACACCTGCCGCCCAAACGAGACCGCGAGCGTTGGCGAAGACGCCGCGTTGGCCCCAACGTTGGGTGACGCCGCCGGCACGAGCACCTGGGTCGCGGCGTTGGACACCGGCGAGATCCTCGACTTCACGCTGGACTACGGCACGATCTCGGCCCCCCGCGAGGCCTACGCATTCGTCTACCTCACGTCGCCGACCGCGCGTACCCTCACGCTCTCGGCGGGCGCCGACGACGGGATGTTCGCGTGGTGGAACGGGGTGAAGGTGCTGGACGTGAACAGCTGCCAAGGCGTGAGCGGCGACCAATTCCAGGTGGACGTGGACGTCGTGGAGGGGCTCAACACGCTGCTCTTCAAGGTCTACGACCAGGGTGGGGGCTGGGGCGTCGCCGCGCGGCTGCTGGACAACGGCGTCGCGGTGGTCGACGTAGTGCCCAACCTGGACGCGGACCCAAGCTGGCGGCCCGACCAGGTGGACAGCGACGGGGATGGGGTTGGGGATGTTTGCGAGTGAGGGGCCCGGGGGCTCCCGGTCGCGTATTCAGCACGATGCGTCCGCCCCAGCACTGACACCTGGGTCCGATCCTTCGAGCCTTCGTGGCAAAATCAGGGTGTTGCCCGGGTGTCCGCTGGGCCGCGGACGCGGTTGAGCGGTGGCCCATCGTGGCTCGCACGTTTGCAACCGGACAGTCAACCACGCAGGCGCGAAGGCAGAAAGGTCGGAGGAAGGTGTCGTTGGCAGGGGTGGCCTGGCGACAGGACGATGCGTCGGGCCCGGCTCTGACGCCGGGGTCCGACCTGGGCCGGGCTACCTGGTGTACTGCCCCGTGAGGAACGGATCATGCGGGTGTAATAACGGTTAAACGCCTAACATCTCGTCGTTACAAATCGTGACACGAGGGGGGGCGCGGCGGCCGGCTACCTTCCTCCGGTCAAACCCCACTCCCCGGAGCGACCATGGCAGGATGCACCAACACGAGCCAGCCGAAGACCCTGCGGCTGCACGCGACCAACACCACCGAGCAGTTCGAGGCCTTCACCGGATTCCTCGCCGCGGTCGGCCTCGATGCCGCCCGCTTCACGTTGAAGCGCAAGTCAGTCTCGACCGCGGGCACCGCGCCGACGCTCACGTTCAAGATCGCGTACCGCATCGCGCAGAACCGCGCCGACAACCCCGGCGCGTGGAACGTCATCGCCGGGTTCTCGACGACGGGGGCGGGCGAGGATCTGATCGACGTCAACTGTGCGTCGATCACCGCCGGGCAGGCGTTCATCCAGTGGGGCGTGTCGTACACGCTCGGTGGGACCGCGCCGACGGATGGCCAGGCCGACGTCGAGCTGACGATCACGACTCAGACCTGCGGGGCGAGCGCGGGGACCCGGAGCGAGGACATCACGAGCTTCAACACGACGACGAACACCTTCGTGGCGATCTCGGGCTGGCTGCCCACGCTGGGCGTACAGGCGGTCGTGACGTTCTTCACGATCTGCGGGATCGCGGGCAACCTGCGGCTGCAGCTGTGCTACCGCACCGCGACGACGAGCACGCAGTCGGCCGGCGCGTGGACGCT
>CALQBK020000240.1 GCA_943328795.2 Bifidobacterium breve | reverse complement strand
TGGAACGGCGCAAAGCAACCGCCGGTGCCGACGCGAGGTGTGCCGAGCGTCGGCATCGGCGGTCAGCTCGTTGGATAACTTTTGCCTCCCGATACGTCCTGTAGAGCGGAGGCCCCGCCGTTGAACCGTCGCCGATTCCAGGACCTGGTCGTGCCCCACGCGGACGCGCTTTGGAGCGTCGCTCGGCGCGCTTGTGGTGACGACGCGTCCGCTGACGACGTACTGCAACAGGCGCTGCTGACCGCGCTCGTGAGGATCGACGAGCTGCGAGAGCCAGCGGCGGCGCGCCGGTGGGCCACCCGGATCGTCGTGCGGACCTACTTGGACGGTGAACGCAGGCGACGACCCGAGGCCGGCGGGAGCTTGGCGGACGTGGTTGGGTCGGGTGCCGACCCCGAGCATGCCCTCGCCTCACGGCGAGCGAGCGAGCAGATCGACGCGGCGTTCGACGCGCTCCCCAGTGACCAGCGCGCCGCGGTGTGGCTCGTCGACGCGGAGGGGTTCACGTTCGCGGAGGCGGCGGAGACCCTCGGGGTCGCACCGGGAACAGCCGCATCGCGGGTCGCCCGTGGCCGCTCGACGCTGCGGAGACTCTTGGCAGGTCTACACGAACCTCGGAGGCAGGGATGAGTGATCGACACGTGCTCGATGCGTTGGCGGCCTGGGACCCGGACCAGCGCGACCTGGACGACGGCGTGGCGCTGCACCTCGACGCGTGCCCCAGCTGCCGCGCTGCGTTCGACCACCGGTTCGCGGTTGCCCCGGAGTTGGCCCACCGGACCGGCCGAGCGACGGCGATCGCCGAGGGGCTTCGCCCCCTACGCCGCGTACCGGCGAGGACAGCGCTCCTCCTAGGCGGATTGGCGGCAGCCGCGGCCCTGGTCGCGCTCACTCGGTGGGGCCTCGCCGACCAAGACGCTGCGGGCGGCGTGCCTTTCGGGGACGCCGAGGCCGCATGGACGGCGTTCGAGGACGCCAACCGCACCCTCGATGGGGCTGCTGCCAAGGACGCCGTGGCCGCCTACCTGGCGATGGCCCCGACCGGTCCGCACGCCAAGATCGCGACGACGGCGCAGTCCCGGCTCGCCCTCGTCGGTGTCGTTCCTCCCGTTGCAGACGCGCGGTGGATCTCCGGTGCCGCGCCGCCCGGCGACAACTGGTTGGCCGTGCTCTGGGAAGTGTGGTGCAAGTATTGCGTGCCGGCCTTGCGCCGGGTCCGCGGGCTCGGGTTGTCCCTCCCGGTGGTCGCGTGGACGACGGAGAGCCGCGGGGCCACGGATGACGACGTGCGAGGCCAGGTGACCGGGCTCGACTTCCCGGTAGCGGTACTTGGCGCTGCCGCGAGCGACGCCCTTGACGCGGGCGTGTGGCCGACAGCGGTGCTGGTGTGCGGGGGCAGCGTTCGTTGGGCCGGGGGGCCCGAAGGCGTCACCGCCGACGCGGTCACCGCTGCCTGCCCGCGCTAGCTCCCGCGGATCGCCAGGCTGGGCCCACCCGACGGGCGCACGAACGTCCCCGTGAAGCTCGACAGCGCGGCGTCGAACGTGAGCGTGTACGATCCGCCGTCCGCGCCGGCGGCGTCCAGCGTGAGCGTGTGCGAGGTGGTGTCGTAGCGGCCGTTCACGCGCGCCTGCAGCACGTCGCTGCCCAACGACGTGCTCACCACGCCACTGACGTGGTCGAGCGAGCCGGAGAGCTCGAACGTGACGTCCCTGCCCCCGACCGTAGCGTGCAGCACGCCCAGCGGGCGCCCCATCGCGGTGGAGAGCACGCGGTCCATCGCCGCGCCGGTCGTCGGGGGCGTAGGGCTCGTGGTGCGGGGCTCCCCACGCTCGGCCCCGCCGGGCGGTCGCCGGGGCGTCGGGGCCGACACCTGCCACGCCAACAGCGCCGTGATCGCGAGGACGGACACGACGCCAGCGACGACGCGGGCGTCGAAGCGGGCGCCGCGGCCGGCGCCTGCGGGCGGCTCCGTGGCTTCGATGGGCACGGGGGCCGGGGCCGGCAGGGCGGCGGGGGCGGGCACGGGGGCCGCGCTGCGGTCGTCCTCGGTGGCAGTGTACACGTCGGAGGGGCGAGCGAGCGGGGGCTGCGGGGCGGTGGCGACGGGCGGCGCCACCGGGGCTGGGGCTGGCGGCTCGGCTGACGAGCCGGCCTTGGTGAGCGCGCGGGCCATGCCCTCGGCGGTCGAGTAGCGCCGGGACGGCTCGTAGCGCGTCGCGGTGAACACCGGCTCACGCAGCGCGGCGGGCAACAGCGCCAAGCGCTCGCTGTGCTCCCCCGCCATGAACAGGTCCATCGGGCTCTGGCCGGTGACCAGGTGGTAGAGCGTCGCGCCGACCGCGTAGATATCGGCCTCGGGGGTGACCCTCCGCGCGTCGATGCGCTGCTCCGGCGCCATGTACGCGAGCGAGCCCATCGCCATCCCCGTCCGGGTCGACCGCGCGAGGTCGTCGCCCATCATCGCGATCCCAAAGTCGGCGAGCTGGGCGTGGCCGTACCGGTCGAGCAGGATGTTCTGCGGCTTCACGTCCCGGTGCACGATCCCGGCGGCGTGCGCGGCCGTGAGCGCCTGCAGCACCTCGTTGATCCACGTGAGCGCCTGGCCCACCTCGACCGGGCCCTCGTCGAGCTGCTGGGCGAGCGACCCGCCGTCCGCCAGGTCCATCACGACGTAGGAGAACCCCTCGCCTTCGCCGACGTCGTGGACCGCGAGCACGTTCGGGTGCGCGAGCCGGGCCATCGCCCGGGCCTCGTCGTGCAGACGGCGCCGCAACGTCTCCCGGGATGGCTCGTCCGGCGCGACCATGACCTTGAGCGCGCGCTCGACGCCGATCACGGTGTCGTGCACGCGGTAGACGGCCGCGGCGCCCCCCCGCCCGAGCAACACCCCCACGCGGTACCTCCCGCCCAGGATCTCACCCAGCGCGGGTTCGAGCCCGGCGCTCAACAGCTCACCTGCGAAAACCGTGCCCGGATGCAGCGCCGGCGCTTCTCGATGAACCAGGGGTCGAACCCCGCCGCCGCTACCTCCTTACGCACGCGGTGGATCAGCACGTGCAGCCCGTTGTCGTCACGCGAGGCCTGTCCCCTGCCCCAGAGCGCGGTCGCCACGTCCTCGTCGCTCAACCACCCCCAGTCCGCCGGCGCGCCGCCAGCGTCTGCGTCGCCCCGCCACTTCTTCCCGAGCACGTACAGCAGCAGCGCGCGGTTCTCGGCCTCGATGCGGTGGCTGCGGCCGGTCTCGACCTCCACCAGCGTCGCCTCGATGCCCGAGCTGCCGTTGAGCGTAGCCACTAGGCCGTACAGCGGCTGCGCGGGCGCCGCGCCGAGGGTCGGGGACCGCTCCAGGTCCGCGCGGCGGACCGCGTACGACCGACCGTCGACCACGAACACCTCGTCGACGCTGATCGGGGCGTCCTCGCCGTCCACGCCGAGCCAGAGGTCGTCCGGGCCGGTGAGGAGCAGCGTAGCGCCGGGGCCGGTCGTGCGGACGTCGCCCGACGCGCCGATGGTGAACCGCTCGGACCGAAGGGGGTAGCGCACGCCGGCCGCGATGTCCTCGACGACCAGCGCCTGCGGGACCAGGCCCGCCGTGGCGGCGTAGACGCGCACACGCAGCGCGACGCCGGTCCCGATGCCAAGCACGTCGCCGTCGCAGATCACCCTCGCGGCGGCCAGTCGCTCGCCGTTGACGAACGTGCCGTTGCGGCTCGCAAGGTCCCGGACCCAGGGCACGCCGTTCTCGATGGAGATCGCCGCGTGCTGCCAGCTGACCCGCTCGCTCGGGAACACGAGGTCGCTCGAGGGGGAGCGCCCGATGGTCACCGCGCGCTCGGCGACCTCGCCCACGATCACCGGGCCAGCCGGGTCATCGAGCACCAACTCTACGCGCTGCCTCATGCCGGTGGCTGTATTGCGCCCGGGGCCAGCCCGTGCGGCCGCAGCCCCCAGCTACGGGCGAAGCTGGACGACGAGGAACTTCACGCGTCGCGCGTCGCCGGCGCCGAGGCCGAACACCGCCTCGGCCTGTGCGCCGGGGAGATCGGAGACGCGAAACGACGGGGGGAGCTTCAGGACGACGCGCCCGTACCGCCCGCTGGCCGTGGCGAGCAGCCCGAGCAGCGGGAACTCGGCAGCGCCCATCCCTGAGCGGCTCCAGTCCGCACCCCAGGGCGGGTCGATGAACAGCACGTCGGCGCCGAGGTGGGGCACGCGCTGGAGGGCGTCCGCGTGGACGAACTGGATGCGGTCGGCGACGCCGTAGAGGCGCGCGTTGTGCCGGGCGTCCGCGAGGCGGGCGGCGTCCGCCTCGATCGCGGTCACCGTGCACCCTGCCCGGGCGAAGGCGATGCTGTTGCCCCCAGCCCCGCAGCCGGCGTCGACGATGGTCGGCGGGCCCCCTTCGCGCGAGGCCAAGCGCGCTGCGAGCTCGTCCGCGAGGCCCTCGGGGGTCAACGAGATGCGCCCCTCCGCGTCGAGCCGAACGCCCGGCCGCGTGAAGCCGACGCTCGCCTCGCGCCGCCGTCGCGCGTCGGTGGTCCGGGCCGCGCGGATCGCTGCCCGCGGGAGCACCGGCCGGCACTCGACCACGACGGGAGATCCCCCGATCGCCACGTTCCGCAGCCGCGCGTCGACGTCAGCCGCGGCGTGTGTCGGCAAGGCGGCGTGCGCGCTCTGCCCCTCGTGCACCCAGTCCCCCGGGCCGAGCAACCTGCGCCAGTCCACCCACGGCAGCATCCCGTGGACGTACACGTTGTGGATCACTCGCCCACCCCACGGCGGGTCACCGGTCCCTCCACGTTGGCGGGCGCTTCTGCAAGAACGCCGTGAACCCCTCCACCGCGTCCTCGGTCTCCATCAAGTCGCCGAGCGCCTCCGCGAGCATCGGCATCGCCTCGGCGACCGCCATCCCCTCGGCGTCCGCCCACGCGTGCCGACCGATCCGGAGGGCGCTGGGGCTCACGCGCAGCAAGGTCGCGACCAGGGCGGCGGTCCCGGCGTCCAAGTCCGCCACCACCTCGTTCACCAACCCCAGCCGCGCGGCCTCGGCGGCGTCGAGCTTTCGCGCCGTGAGCGCCAGCTCCAGCGCCTTGCGCCGCCCGACCAGCGGCACCAGCAGCGCGCCGACCATCATCGGCCACATCCCGACGTTCACCTCGGGGAGCTGGAACGTGGCCGACTCGGCGGCGATCGCGAGGTCACACGCGAGCAACAGGCCCCAGCCTCCCGCCATGCACGCGCCGTTGACACGGGCGATCACGGGCCGCGGGTAGTGGTGGATCTGCGAGAGCAGGTGCGCGTATCGACGCCCTGCCGAGCGCCGCTCCCCCGGGTTCGCCGCGAGGCCCGCCAGGTCCGCGCCGGAGCAGAACGCCTTGTCCCCCGCGCCGGTCAGGACCACCACGCGCAGGTCCGGGTCGCGCGCGTTGGCGTCGAGCGCGGCGAGCAGCGCGTCAATCGTGGCGAGGTCGAGCGCGTTGCGCGCGCCGGGTCGATCCAAGGTGAACGTGGCGACGGGGCCGTTGCGCGTCCAGCTCATGGCACCACGTCCACGAGCACGTCGCCGGGCATCACCTTGTCGCCGACGCTGACCTTGACACGAGCCGTGCCGGGGTGCGGCGCGCGCAAGGTGACCTCCATCTTCATGGCGGTGACCGCCACGAGCGCGTCGCCCTGCTGGACGCTCGCGCCATCGG
>CALQBK020000239.1 GCA_943328795.2 Bifidobacterium breve | reverse complement strand
CGCGCTGCCGTTCTTGCCCGACCCCGTCTCCCAGCTGCTCCGCGCCCGGCTCAGCGTCGGCACGCACGCGCTCTCGACCCAGCTCGTGGACCCCGTGTCCGGGCTCGAGGCCGACGTCTCTGCCCGGTTCGTGCCGGTGTCCCTCGGGATGGTCGCAGAGAGCCGGGTGGGCAAGCGCACGCTCGAGGTCGGGCTCTCGGGGGTGCTCGCACCGTACGGGCTGAGCACGGCGTTTGACAGTCGGACCGCGCTCGTTGGGTCCGGTTTGGCTAGCCCTGGGCTCCAGCTGCATGCCGGCGCGGCGTACCGCGCGGGGATCTCGGAGATCTACGGCGAGGCAAGGTACCTTTTCTTGAACTCGCCCGCCGGGCGCGTAAGCTTCGAGGGGAGCGTAGGTGGGGTGTCCCTCTCCGCCGGTTATCGGGTACTCTATTGACACGCGCACGTCGCGCTTAGGAGGGTGTGCTTGAACGCCCGAGGTCTACTGCCGGTCGCCTGGGTCACGCTCGTGGCGCTGGTGGGCTGTGGGCCGTCGGCCGAGGCCCCCGAGGTGCGCTCGGTCTCGCCGGGCTGGGGCTGGACGGGGGAGACCACCGAGGTCACGGTGACGGGCCAGCGGTTCTACCCAGCGCTGGTCGTCGGCGACAACAAGGACGAGGCGCAGTTTGACACCAGCTTCCAGGTGTTCCTGGACGCGGACCCCGCGATCGCCCTCGACCCCGTGCAATTCATCGACACCTCTACGCTCGTGGTGGAGGTCCCGGCCGGCGTCACGCCTGGCGTGTACGACATCCGGGTGATCGACCCCGCCGGCGTCGAGGCGACGCTTGCCGACGGGTTCCGGGTGACCGAGACGCGCGCCGATCACCTCGCGTTCGACGTCGAGGTCGTCGGGTACGACGTGACCGAGATCGCGTCGCTGGGCATGCACTTGGCCGATCCAGAGGACGGCGCGGTCGCGGAGCCGCTCTTGGTCGAGGTCCGGGCGACGAGCGCGGAGGGGGCGACGGGGCTCGAGTTCGGAGACGGCCTGTTGGACAACCAAGAGCCGCTCGAGGACGGCGTCGGAGTACGCGGCAACCTGCACGCGGACGGCACGGCCACGCTGCTCCTTCGCTCCAGCACGGCCCAGGACCTGACGCTGACGCTGAGCAGCGTCGACCAGCCGCTCGTGGAGGAGGCCACGACCCTCCTGTCGTTCAGCCCGGGCGTCCCAGACCACGTCGTGCTGACGCTCCCGACCGACGACTTCACGACCGTCGCGGGGGAAGAGGTGCAAGTTGGCATCGACGTCGTCGACGCGCTCGGCAACGTGATCGACGCGAACGGGCTCTCGCTCGTGCTGTTCGAAGACAGCGAGTGCGGCGACCTGCGACAGTCGGTCGACCTGCTGCAGGCGGGCCCGTACCCGGTGACGTTGACGACAGCGTGCGAGGGCAACCACCTACACGCGTTCGGGCTCGGGGGCGACGAGGCCCAGAGCGCAGCGTTCGACGTGCTCGCCGGCGAGATGACCACGTACAACGTGCACGCCGTCCCCGGGTCAGTGGTCGCGGGCACGGGGTTCTTGGCGGTGCAGATCGACGCCGTGGACGGGTATGACAACCTCGTCACCGGGCACGTCGCGACCGTGACGTTGACCGACAGCGTCGGGGGCCTGGACCCGGATGCCGGGGTCGGCACGCAGCAGTGCAACGCGTTCGTCGAGGGCCAGACCGTGTGCACGGCCACGCCAACGCGGTCCGGCAGCGGGATCACGCTCACCGCCACCGACGAGCTGGGGCGGTACGGGGTGTCGAACCCGATCGACGTGCTCCCGGACAGCGCGACCGAGGTGATCGTCTCGCTGGGCGTCGCCGTCGCCGAGGCTGGGGTGCCGTTCACCGTGGTCGTGCAGCTCGAGGACGCGTGGGGGAACGCGATCAGCTACGCGAGCGACGCGGCCGTCATCACCGACGACACGGGGAAGATCGAGTGCGAAGCCAGCGCCGAGGGGTCATACTCCTGCGTGGTGACGCAGTCGACGTCGGCGGACGTCGTCACGGCGACGCTGTTCGGGCTGCAGGGGTCGTCGATCGGCGTCACCGTGACGAACTCGGACCTCGCCGAAGTCGACGTCAGCGTGTCGGACACCGACATCGTGGCGGGGGACCTGCTGGTGGTCAGCTTCCTCGGGTTCGACGCCTACGGGAACGCCTACACCACGGCCGTGAGCGGGAGCGCGGTCGCGGTCACGGACACCCTCGGGGGCATCGCAGCGACCACGATCACCCTCGACTCTTCCGGGTTCGGGTCGGGCGTGGTCAGCCCGACCGTCGCGGGGGTAGACCTCCTGAACGCGGTGCAGGGGGGCGTGGTGCTCGGCGCGTCGGCGCCGGTGACCGTCAACCCGGGAGCGATGGTCGACCTCGTCGTGACCGCCGCGGCCTGGGCGGACGTGGACGCGCCGGTCCCGGTCCGCATCGCGGCCGTAGACGCGTTCGGCAACGGCGTAGACGGCTATGTCGGCCCGGTGGACGCTACCCTCGACGGCTGCACGGATCAGCTCGTGGACGGGTTCAGCGGCGGAGAGGCGGAGATCGACTTCGACTGCGTGGTCCCTACGCTGCAAGCCCAGGTGAGCGTCGACGACGGCGTCTTCGCCACGACGTCGTCCGGGATCGACCTGCTCGACTTCGGCTGTTCGCCCGGCCCGGTCGCGGAGCTGCTCTTGGACGGGACGGACGAGCTGGTCGCTTGCCTCGTCTCTGGCGTGGCGACCCTGTCCGTCGACACGTCGGGGAGCACTGCGGGCGCGGGGCCGCTCACGACGTGGCACCTGGACGACGGCGAGTCGGACAGCCGCACGACCAGCGCGCCGACGTCGCTCGACTTCGACGCCGCCGGGGCCCGCCGGGTGACCCTGGTGGTCGCAGACGCCGACGCGTGCGGCAGCGAGGCCTCCGCGGTCGCGTGGATCGGGGAGAACGACGGGAGCCCGACGGGCCCGATCGTAGCGACGCCCGCTAGCTCCGTCGTCCACAACGGCTCGGGCACCACGGTCACGTTCGCGGCCACGGACTGCGCAGGCGACGTCGCTAGCGGGGGCCTCCTGTACGTGTGGACCGACATGGGCGAGCTTGCGGGCCCGACGAGCACCGGGGCGGGGCTCACGCTGACGCTCGACAGCTTCGGCTACGGCAGCGTCTCGGTCGCGTACTCAGCCGGCTACGCCGCGGGATCCACGGTCTCGGGGAGCAGCGAGAGCGGCGGCGGGTACGGCGCCGCCAGCATCTCGGTCCTTGACGACAGCGTCCGGCCGACCGTGGTCTCAGCGACGCCCTCCGGCACATGGTCCGGCACGGTCAGCGCGCTGACGGTAGAGTTCTCCGAGCCGATGCTGGCGGCCAACTTCACGGCGTCCACCGTCGCGCTGACCGGCCCCTCCGGCAACCAGCCCATCGCCCTGCTGCTGTCGAACGATGAGCGGACGTTGACCGTCACGCCGACCACGCCGCTCGACGCCGGGTCGGGGACCTTCGTGCTCTCCCTCACGTCGAACGTCCGCGACACGGCGGGCAACCGGCTGTCGGGGGACTGGTCGGGCAGCTCTGCGGCCTGGTCGGTCCCCTTCGGCGCAGTCGCGAACACCGCGCCGACCGGCAGCTGCCTCGAGCCCACCCCCACGTTCCGCCCGGACGGTGACGACGGCCTCGGCGCGGAGGCCGACAGGCTGTCTATCGGACTCTCCGCGTCGTCGACGCCGACGTGGTGGGCGCTGACGGTGTCGGACGCGGACGGTGTGCCCGTACTGCGGACCCGCGACGCCGGGTCCGCCAACTCGGTCAGCTGGGACGCCCGGTCGGACGACGGGCTCGTGGTCCCGCCCGGCGACTACACCGTCACCATCGATGCAATCGACGCCACCGGCAACGCCTCGTCCGTCTGCGACGCCGGTGTCGTGGTCTCCCTCCGCGGAAGGACCCCCTGAGCGACAGCCCCGTCCGCCGGCTCTCTCCGAAAGAGCGTAAGCGCCTCGTCGAGGTCGGAGTGCTCTCGGCCTCGCTCGTCCACGAGCTCCGGCAGCCGCTCTTCGCCGCCCGGGCCATGGCGCAGCTCGCCCAGGCGGCGTCGCGCCCGGACCAAGTGGCTGGGCACCTGGACGGCGTGCTCGCGCAGCTCGGGACCCTCGACCTGCTGCTGCGCGCGTACTCAGAGCTCTCGCGCAGCCCGCTCACCGAGGCGCTCACGTTCGACGTGTGGCAAGCGGTCGACTCCGCGCTCGTGGTGGTCGGCACAGCCGCTCGTCGCGGGGGCGTGGGGGTCCGCCTGCTCGGGGAGCGCGGGGTGCTGGTGACCGCCCCGGCGCTCGCGGTCCAGCAAGTGCTCGTCAACCTCCTGCAGAACGCGATCGAGGCGCTGTCTGCCACGACGCCTGCGGAGCTCACGCTGACGGTGCTCGCAGGGCCCGCCCGGGTGCGCGTGGTCGACAACGGCCCCGGCGTCGCGCCCGAGATCCGGGGTCGCCTGTTCGAGCCGTTTCGGACCACCAAGCCTACGGGCACGGGCCTGGGCTTAGTGCTCAGCCGCGACCTGGCGCGGGGCTTCGGAGGGGACCTGGTGCTGCTCGAGTCCGCGCCGGGGCGAACGGCCTGGGAGCTGTGCCTCCCGGCGTAGTACGTCGCCAGGAAAGCGGACGACCCGCGCCCGCCGCGCTACGTCGAGCGACCATGGCTGCCCCCGCTCGCGCCGTCCTCCTCGCTGCTTTCACCCTCGTCATCGCACCGGTGGCGTGGGGGTCGACCCCGATTGTCCGCGCTCTGTCGGCCGGGACGCTGAACTGGACCACGATGGAGCTCTGCACCGAGGCCGCAGAGGCCAACAGCAGCGGCTCAATGGCCGGGTACGAGACGCTGGAGGGCCGCGCACGGGCGACGCTCGGTCCGCGGATGTTGAACCTCGCACGCGAGGTCCCCATCGACGCCACGCGCAGCTCGGGCGACCTGATGGGCTCGACAGACGCGGTCGCCGACAAGCTGGACGCGAACGTGTCGCTGTGGGAGGTGACCGAGGCGCGGTACTACACCTCGGGGCGCGTGGAAGTCGAGGTGTGCTTGCCCGTGCACCCTTGGCTGCGCCCCGCGCTCACCCGCATGGCGACAGGCGTCGATCGCTCTTCGCCCCCGACCGTCCCGGTCACCGGGCTCGTGGTCGACGCGCGTGGGCTGAAGGTGGACCCGGTGATCGCGCCCGAGATCCGCGATGCCGGGGGGGCGCTGCTCTACGGCGCCGAGTCGATGACGTCTTTTGCGGCCTCCCAGCGCCCGATCGCGGTGTACGTGAGCGACCCGGCCGACCCGGTGGCGGTTCGCCGTGCGGGTGAGCAGCCGGTGATCGTCCCGGCCGCCTCCGTCTCGGATCGCGCCAACCTCGTGCTCGACGCCGCGGCCAGCGCGATCGTGCACAAGGCCATGGAGAGCGCTGGGTTCCTCCAGCAGGGCACGGTGGTCATCGTGGTGGACCCGTGAGGGCTTGGTGACGCGCTCCCGGAGCACGGTCGCCAACGCCCCGCGACCCCCGCGCAGGCCTTCGACGAGCGCGATGCCCACCTCGGCGAGCTGGCTCGCCTGGGCCCGCTGGGGCGCCATTGGCGGCGTCGTCGTGGGCGCGCTGGTGTACGCGACCTGGGGCATCTTGCCGGTCCTGTTCGCGAGCGCGGTGGTGG
>CALQBK020000238.1 GCA_943328795.2 Bifidobacterium breve | reverse complement strand
TGAGCATGAAGGCGCGGTCGTGGCTGTGCGCGCTCGCTGGCTCGCGCTGCGCCACTCGCTCCGCGTAGGGCGCTGCGCGCCTGGGGCCCCGCCGAGTTGAGCATGAAGGCGCGGTCGTGGCTGTGCGCGCTCGCTGGCTCGCGCGCCGCCACTCGCTCCGCGTCGAGGGCGCCTGGGTTACGCTCCGCGGGAGGTGTCGCATGCGTTGGTCGTTTGTCCCTGGACTTCTGCTCGTCTCCCTGGCCGTCCCCCTGTCCACCGGCTGCGTGCCCGCGGCCAAGTACCAGAAGGTGGTGGACGAGAACACCAAGCTCAACACACGCATCGACAACCTGCAGGCGAAGGCCCAAGCCCGCCTCAAGGCGCTGAAGGACTTGCTCGAGGACCTAAAACCGCTCATCGACCGCGGGTTGCTCTCCGTCGAGGTGGTCGAGGGCCGCGTGGTCATCGGCATGACCGCCGACGTGCTGTTCCCCTCTGGCTCGGCGACGCTCTCCGCCGACGGGAAGCGGAACATCGGCGAGGTCGCCCAGGCGTTGAAGCGCCGGAACTTGACCCAGAACTTCCAGATCGAGGGGCACACGGACAACGACCCCATCAACACCCCCGAGTTCCCCGACAACTGGCACCTCGGCGCTGCGCGCGCGATCACGGTGCTCGAGTACATGGTCGACCAGGGGTTCCCCGCCGACCACATCTCGGCCGCGACGTTCGGGGAGACCCAGCCGGTCGTGTCGAACACCTCCGGCACCGCCCGGGCTCAGAACCGCCGCATCGAGATCGTCGTGCTGCCGGACCTGAACGACCTCCCCGGCAGCAAGCAGCTGCTCGAGGCCGTGGGCAAGGGCGCACGCCCCCGCGGGACCGGCGGGCCGAGGTAGGCCCACCACCGCGGTTCGAGCGTGCCATCTCGGCTCGGCGGCGATAGCCAGCCAGCCGGTTGGAGTCGATCATGGAAGAGCACGAGAAGGGCCGCGAGGCGTTTGGCGACGAGGAGTCGTACCGGCTGCATGCGTTGCGGCACTCGACCGCGCACATCATGGCCGAGGCGATCGGCGTGGTGTTCCCGGGGGCGAAGTTCGGCATCGGTCCGGCGATCGAGGACGGCTTTTACTACGACGTGGACGTCGGCCGGCCCATCACCGAGGCCGACCTGGCCGCGATCGAAGACGGCATGCGCGTCATCATCAAGCGCAACAGCCCGTTCACCCGCGCCGAGATCACCCGCGAGCAAGCCGCCGAGGTGTTCAAGGACCAGCCGTTCAAGCTCGAGCTGATCCAGTCGCTCGAGGGCACGCTGACCACCTACGAGCAAGGCGGGTTCGTCGACCTGTGCCGGGGTCCGCACGTCCCGCGCACCGGGAACGCCAAGCACTTCAAGCTCCTGAAGGTGTCGGGCGCGTTTTGGCGGGGCGACCAGCGCAACCCGCAGCTCCAGCGCGTGTACGGGACCGTGTTCCCGACCCGCGAGGCGCTCGACCAGTACATGTTCCGGCTCGAGGAGGCCAAGAAGCGGGACCACCGCAAGGTCGGCACAGCCATGGGCCTGTTCATGTTCCACGAGTACGCCCCGGGCGCCGCGTTCTGGCTGCCCCGCGGGGAGCGGCTCTGGCACGTGCTCTCCGAGGCCATGCGCGGCCTGTTGCTCGGCGAGGGGTACATCGCCGTCCGCACGCCGATGTTGTTCGACAAGGCCCTGTTCGAGGAGTCCGGCCACTGGTCGCACTATCGCCAGAACATGTTCTGCATCCACAAGCACGAGGAGGGCGAGGAAGAGCCTCGCACGTTCTCGTTGAAGCCGATGAACTGCCCGTCGCACATGCTGATCTTCCGCAGCCAGAAGCGGAGCTACCGCGAGCTGCCGATGCGCATCCACGACCAAGGTGTGCTGCACCGCGACGAGCTGCGCGGCGCGCTCGGCGGGCTCACCCGCGTCCGCCAGCTCTCGCAGGACGACGCGCACCTGTTCTGCACCCCCGAGCAGATCGGGGAAGAGGTCGACAAGCTCCTGAAGCTCGTGGAGCGCGTCTACACCCCGCTGGGCTTGCCGTACAAGTGCAAGCTGTCGACCCGCCCCGAGGACAAGCTCGGCGACGACGCGCTGTGGGACCAGGCCGAGGGCGCGCTGAAAGAGGCGCTCGAGAAGAACGGCGTCTCGTACACCATCAACGAGGGGGACGGCGCGTTCTACGGGCCGAAGATCGACATCGACGCCGTCGACGCGCTCGGGCGCTCGTGGCAGTGCGCGACCGTGCAGGTCGACTACCAGCTCCCGATGCGGTTCAAGCTCTCCTACGTCGGGGCCGACAACCAGGAGCACACCCCGGTCGTGCTCCACCGCGCGATCTTCGGGAGCTTCGAGCGGTTCATCGGCATCCTCATCGAGCACTTCAACGGCGCTTTCCCGATGTGGCTCGCGCCGGAGCAGGTACGCGTGATGACGGTGAGCGAGAAGTCGGAGGAGTGGGGGGCCGAGGTCGCCGCGCGGCTGGAGGCAGCGGGCGTCCGCGTCGAGCTGGACAGGTCTGCCGACAAGATCGGCGCCAAGATCCGGCTGGCCCACCAGATGAAGCCCGTCTACTACGTGGTCGTCGGCGAGAAGGAGCAGACCGAGCGCTCGGTGAGCGTGAAGGGCCGCGCAAACGCCGACCTTGGCTCGATGACACTCGATGAGCTTGTATCATTGTGTGTCGCGGAGTCCGCGGTCCCGTTTTGAGCCTCCCGCCGCTGCGGATCCTGGCAGAAGGACAAGACTGGGTCGTAGTCGCGAAGCCGCCCGGCATGGTGGTCCACCGCTCGGCGTGGGCACCGCGGGCGCCTGCGGTCCTCCAGACCCTCCGAGACCAGCTCGGCAAGCGCGTCTTCGCGGTCCATCGCCTCGACGGGTCCGTCTCTGGGTGCTTGCTGATGGCGACCGACGCCAAGACCGCCGGCCTGCTCGCCGCTGCCCTCGGGAGCGAGAGCGCGCAGAAGCGCTACCTCGCGTTCGTCCGCGGCTGGTTCAAGGAGGACGGCGACGTCACCATCGACCGGGCGATGAAGGACGACACCGGCGTGCTGCGCGAGGCCACGTCGGTCGTCCGCTGCCTCGGCCGTTCGCAGGACCCGCGCTGCTCGTTGCTCGAGGTCGAGCCGCACACTGGGCGGTTCCACCAGGTGCGCCGGCACGTGCGCGACCTCCATCACCCGGTGCTCGGGGACTCCGAGCACGGCGACAACAAGGAGAACCGCGCCTGGAAGGAGCGGGGTCTGCAGCGCCTCGGGCTGCACTGCATGTCGCTCGAGCTGGACCTGCCGGAGGGCGGCCGGTTGAACGTGCAGTGTCCGCCGTTCGTCGACCACGCGCGTGTCTGGAGCGCGCTGCCGTACTGGGACGAGGTGGTTCGCCTGCGGCCGCTCCTCTCGCAGGAGCCGATCGACTACTGGGGCTCAGGCGACGCCGAACCGCCCGCGGGCGTCCTGCACCACGCGGCCGATCGCGACGTCGGGGTCGTGAGTGAAGAAGAGGCGGCCTTGGCGAGCGAGCAGGTCGGTGAGTAGGGCGGTCTTCTCGTCGATCAGGCGCTCGGCGAACCGGTCGTAGCCCATCGTGATCGGCAGGTGCACCCAGGGCACGCCGGGCACCAAGTCCGCCGCGAACACCACGGGCCCGCCGTCGTCGGCGACCTCGGTGCAGAGCAAGCCGGGGGTGTGCCCCTCGCTCTCGTGGAGGGTGAACCGCTCGCCGAGCAGCGCATCGCGCAAGGTGCCAGCTGGGAGCACCTTCAGTCGGCCGGACTGGGTGAGCAGCGCCGGGAGCTCGGGGATGTAGCTCGCGCGGTCGCGGACGTGCGGCTGGACAGCGCGTCCCCACGCCCGCTCTCCGACGAGGAACGTGGCGTTCGGGAACAAGAGCCGGGGGGCCCGACCCGCCTCCCACTTCGCCAACAGCCCGCCAGCGTGGTCGAAGTGCAGGTGCGAGAGCACGACCACGTCGATGTCAGCGTCCCCGAGCCCGATCGCCGCGAGGGAGCTGAGCAGCACGTGCTCCGGCTCGTCGACCCCGAAGCGCTCGCGCATCGCGGGGTCGAAGAACACGCCGATGCCTGTCTCCAGCAACACGCGACGGGTCGTCGCGCCGTCGGTGAGCTCCACCAGCATGCACCGGCACGCCAGCGGGATCCGGTGCTGCGCGTCCGGCTTCGACCATCGCTCCCAGACCACGCGCGGCGCGTTCCCGTACATCGCGCCGCCGTCCAGCCACTGGCGGTTCCCCTCGAGCGCCCGGATCGTCCCCATCACTGCACCGTTGCCAGCGCGATGTCCTGCGTCCGCACCCACCCCTCCGTCGGCGGTGCACAGCTCGCGCACCACACCTTGCGGCGGACCTCGCCATCCTCCACCCGCACCTCCACGGCCGCCCCGACCTTGTTCAGGAACCCGACGGGCTTTCCCCCGTCGTCTACGAGGGTGACCGGGGACGTCACCGTGACCGCCGCGTACGGGTCTAGCCCGTCCGGATCGGCGTTCAACATGGGCTCTAGTGGGACGGCGTCCTCCGCAGCTCCGCCCTCTCTCGTAGCGCCCTCTCCCGTCGCCCCCTCTGCGGTCGCCCCCTCTCCCGTCGCCCCGTCCTCGCTCGGCTGACGCACGTGGGCCACGGGCACGTCCACGGCCGCGGGCGACCAGCAGCCACCGAGCAGGACCATCCCTGCGACGAGAATCGTAGCGAGCATCACCCCATCAGCCTATCTGTGCGCGGCGGCCGGGGATGTGGGCAAAATCTTCCCTCGTCGGGGCTAGCCGTCTAGCCCCAGCTCCCGCAGCAGCCGCGGGTTCCGCGTCCAGTCGCGCTCGACCACCACGAACAGGTCGAGCCGCACCTCGCACCCGAGCAGGCCGGAGATCGTCTTCCTCGCCTCCGTACCGATGCGCTTGATCATCTTCCCGCCTTGCCCGATGACAATCGCCTTTTGGCTCTCCTTCTCGACCAAGATCTTGGCGTGAATCCGGACCTTCCCGCTCTCCCGGCTCGACTCGTCGAACCGCTCGATCTCGACCGCGGTGGCGTACGGCACCTCCTGCTCAGTGTGCTCCATCACCCGCTCCCGGATCAGCTCGGCGACGATGAACCGCTCGGTCTCGGTCGTCAGCTGGTCTTGCGGGTAGAGCGCAGGTTGCACCGGCAACACGCGCTGGATCGCCTTGGCGAGGATGTCCAGCCCCGTGCCCTTCTTCGCGCTGACCGGGACCAGGATCGGGCTCAAGTCCGCCAGCGCGGCGATCACCGGGAGCGCCTGCTCCTTCGGCACCCGGTCGATCTTGTTCAGCACCAGCAGCAGCGGCAGCCCGCGTGCGACCACCCGGTCCCGGACCAGCAGCAGCTGCGCGTCCAACACAGGCTGCCCCGCGGCCACGGCGGCCACCAGGGGCTCGATGTCGAGAATCCAGCAGATCGCCTCGACTTCTGTCAACACACTCTCTGATACATTCACCATGCGTTGGTTGAAGGCAGTCCATGCGTCATGCAGCCCGGGCGTATCGAGGAGCACGACCTGCATGTCCTCGGTGTTCCACAAGCCGAGCACCCGGTTGCGCGTCGTCTGCGGCCGGCTGGACACCGCGGCGATGCGCTCGCCCACCAGGGCGTTGAGAAGCGAGGATTTTCCTGCGTTTGGGCGGCCGATGAGGGCGACGGTCCCGGAGCGAAAGGGCATCCGGGGCGGGTAACCGTGTAGGC
>CALQBK020000237.1 GCA_943328795.2 Bifidobacterium breve | reverse complement strand
GTCGCCGCTCGCCCCGCCGCACGTGGAAGTTGGACCGTGGACGCACTGACGGCCCGCGACCTCGACGGCGTGCGGGTGATCGACCTCTCGCGCCTGTTGCCGGGCCCGTTCGCCACCCTGTGCTTGCAGGGGCTCGGCGCGACCGTCGTGAAGGTCGAGGACCCGAACGGCGGCGACTACCTGCGCAACTTGCCGCCGTTCGTGCCGCATGGCACCGGGCAGGTGAACGCGTGGTTCGCAGCGCTGAACCGGGGAAAGCGCAGCGTCGCGCTGGACTTGCGCAGCCCCGAGGGCCGGGAGCGCTTGCTCGGGCTGCTCCATGGCGCGGACGTGCTGTTCGAGAGCTTCCGCCCGGGCGTCCTCGCGCGGCTGGGGCTGGATCCCCGGGAGCTGCGGGCTCGTTTTCCCCGGCTCGTGATCGCGAGCCTGACCGGCTGGGGGCAAGATGGCCCGATGGCGCACTTGCCGGGGCACGACCTCGGCTTCTTGGCGCTCGCCGGGCTGTTGCACAGGAGCCCGGGCGTGCCGCCGATCCAGTGGGGTGACCTCGCCGCCGGGGGCCTCGCGGCCGCGCTTCGCGTGGTGAGCGCGCTGGTGGGCCGGGCGCGCACGGGGGAGGGGGCCTGGCTCGACGTCGCGATGCTCGACAACCTCGTTGGGTTCCAGCAGGCGATCTTCGCGAACCTGGCCGCCGGGGCGCCGCCGGACGAGGTGCTCACCGGGGGGCTGCCCATCTACGGCGTGTACCCGGTCCAGGACGGCCACGTGACCGTCGCGGCGTTGGAGCCTGCGTTCTTGGCGGCGCTCGCGGCGAACGCCCCCGGGCTCGACAGGGACGCGCTGGCGGCCTGGCTCGGGACGGGCACCCGCGCGCGCTGGGCGCAGGAGCTGGCCGGCGCTTGCGTGGTGCCGGTGCTCTCCCCCGCGGAGGTGCTCTCCCACCCGCACGTCGTCGCGCGGTCGTTGTTCTCGGGCGGGCTCCCGCACCCGCCGACCGGCCCCGTGACTGGGCCCGTGCCGCACCTCGGTGAGCACACCGAGGCCGAGACCGGCTGATCCCCCTGCCAAGGCGCACCGTGCCTCGTCCATCGCCCGCTCCCCCTCTCGCCCCGCTCGAGCCCATCCGCTGGGCCGACGATCACCTCCGCCTGCTCGACCAGCGCGCGCTCCCCGTCGTGACCGCGGACGTGCTGTGCGCCTCGGCGGCCGATGTCGCGGACGCCATCCGAGAGATGGTGGTCCGCGGGGCGCCGGCTGTCGGCATCGCGGCCGCGTATGGCGTCGTGCTCGACGCACGAGCCGGCCGGGACTTCGACGATGCGCGCAGGGTGCTCGCCGCGAGCCGTCCGACGGCCGTGAACTTGGGCTGGGCGCTCGCCCGGATGGCGGCTGTCACGCCCCGGACCCCGGGGGCGCTGCTCGCCGAGGCCCAGTCGATCCACCGCGAGGACCTCGTGCAGAACCTGCGAATGGGTGAGCTCGGCGCGGCGCTGCTGCCCGATGGCGCGACGGTGCTGACGCACTGCAACACCGGGGCGCTGGCGACCGGCGGGCACGGCACCGCGCTCGGCGTGATCCGGACAGCGCACCGCCAAGGCAAGCTCGCCGGCGTGTACCACACCGAGACGCGGCCTTGGCTGCAGGGGTCGAGGCTCACCGCGTTCGAGCTGATGCACGAGGGCATCCCCGCTCAGGTGATCGTCGACGGCGCGGCCGCGCACCTCATGCGAGCCCGGCACGTGGACTGGGTGATCGTCGGGGCGGACCGCATCGCGGCGAACGGGGACACCGCCAACAAGATCGGCACCTACGCGTTGGCGTTGGCGGCGCGCGCGCACGGCGCCAAGTTCATGGTCGTCGCGCCGTCCGGCACGTTCGACTTGGGCTGCGCCTCGGGGGAGGGGATCCCCATCGAGGAGCGGTCGGTCGACGAGGTTGTGACCGTGCGGGGGCAGCGCTTCGCGCCGGAGGGGGTGCGGGGGTTCAACCCGGTGTTCGACGTCACGCCCGCGGGGTGGATCGACGCGATCGTGTGTGAGCGGGGGGTGATCGTTGCGCCCACCGAGCAGCGGGTGCGGGCGATGTTGGGCTGAAGACGTCGACGCTACTCAATCTCGCCGAGCGCCAACGCGCGGGCGACAGCTTGGGAGCGCGTGCGCACCCCGAGCTTGCGGCGGATGTGCTCTACGTGGGTCCGCACGGTCGCCGCGGAGATGCCCAGCCGCTTGCCGATGCGTTCCCCCGTGAACCCGCGGGCCACCAACACGAGCACCTCCCGCTCCCTCTCGGAGAGCTCCACCGCGCCGTCGACCGCGACCGGGGTCAGCGTCACCACCGTGGTCCCTCCGACCTCGCTGCAGGTCATCTGGCACGGCTCGCCGCGAACCGTGACGACGCCGTGGTCGTGCTGCTCGCCCTCGGTCATCGCGCGGGAGCACCCGGCGAAACAGACGGCCTGCTTGCGGTTCTGTGCCGCGACCAGCTCGTTGCAGGGGCCGCTGGCGGTGCCGAGCAGCTCGACGGCCGACGGGTTGGCGGCCACCACGTGGCCATCTTGATCAGCGAGGAGAATCGCGGTGGGGCGCAAGGGAGCTCCGTGTTTTGACGAGACAAAGCACAGACTGTGCCAACGCCTGGCGCGGTTCCCGCTCCAGGGTGATCCCTCCGGGTCGCGGTCGATGCCGCCCCGCCGGGCGTCAAACGGCCGTCTGCCGTTCGACGGAGCTGGGGGGCCTGGCACACGGGGAGGGGGGATTCGCACAGAGACGCCCGCTGTCAGGGGCCGCTTGCGGCCATCTTGGGCTCGATCAGCCGCCGGTTGGCAGCGGCTCCAGGGTCGCCGAGAAGTGCCTCAAGAAGGGCGGCTCGGTGACGATTCGGTAGCCCGGCACGGAGCGCGCGCGGGCCACCACCCGCGCGGCGACCTCCACGACGTAGTCGATGTGGGCCTGCGTGTAGACCCGGCGTGGCATCGCGAGCCGCACGAGCTGCAGGCGGGCCGCCGGAAACATCAGGCTGCCGATCTCTACCCCGCGAACGCCGCCTTCCAGGTACATCGCCACGGCGAAGGCTTGCCCGGGGAGCTGCTCGGGCGGGATGTGCGGGAACAGGCGCCCCGCGTCGACGTAGACAGCGTGTCCGCCCGGCGGCTTCACGACGGGCACGCCGACGGACTCCAGGCGCTCGGCGAAGTACGCGACGCTTCGCGCCCGGTAGCGCAGGTAGTCTGGGTCGAGCGCCTCCTCGAGCCCCACGGCGACGCACTCCAGGTCCCGCCCGGCGAGCCCCCCGTAGGTCGGGAAGCCCTCGCCGAGGATCAGCTCGTTGCGGAATGCGTCGGCCCACTCGGGGATCCGCGTGGCGAGCACACCGCCGATGTGGGCGATGCCGTCCTTCTTCGCCGAGATCGTGCACCCGTCTGCCAAGTCGAACATCCGGCGCGCGATGGTCGGGAGGGGTACATCGGCGAACCCGGGCTCGCGCGTGTGGATGAACCACGCGTTCTCGGCGAACCGCGCGGCGTCGAGGAAGAACGGGACCCCCGCGGCACGGCACCGGGCGCTCACTGCCTCGATGTTCGCCATGCTCACGGGTTGGCCGCCGGCCGCGTTGTTAGTCAGCGTGAGCATTGCGAGCGTGACGCCGCTGTCCAACGCGCGGTCGAGCGCTGGCAGCGACATGTCGCCCTTGAACGGGGACGTGTCCGTCGGGTCGGCCGCGGCCGCGACGGGCAGGTCGACGGCGTGGGCGCCTGCCTGCTCGACGTTCGCCCGCGTGGTGTCGAAGTGCGTGTTGTTCACGACGACGCTGCCCGGCGGGAGCACCGTGCGGGCGAGGATGCGCTCCGCCGCTCGGCCTTGGTGCACGGGGAAGATGTAAGGGAAGCCCGTCAGGCGGTGCACCGCGGCCTCGAACCGCACGAAGGAGCGGCTCCCGGCGTAGCTCTCGTCTCCGATCATCAGCGCGGACCACTGGGCGGCGCTCATCGCGCCCGTGCCGGAGTCGGTCAGCAGGTCGATCGTAACGGTGTCGGCGAGCAGCTTGAACAGGTTGTAGCCCGCCGCGTGCAGCGCTCGCTCACGCTGCGCACGGGTCAAGTTCGGGATCGCCTCGACTGCCTTGATCCGGAATGGTTCGATGATGGTGTGAAAATCCCAGTCACTCATGGCACGCTCGCGCTCCGCGCGTGGTGCAACTTCTGTGCCGCGGGGCTCTCACCCGATCTCCCAGAACCTCCGTCGGCAGTTTTGGGAGATCTGGATCTTAGCCGACGGCCATGCGCGCGTTGACGCGGCGCACCGCGACCGAGCTCACGAGGTTGATCCCGTCGTCGCTGCGCTCGAGGCGCAAGTCGACCTTCGTGGGCTCGATCTCGGCGTAGCGAGCCACGACCGCGAGGATCTCGGCGCGCATGGCGTCCATCTGCGAAGGCGTCAGGTCCACCTGGTCGTGCACGAGCAGGATCTTGAGGCGGGACTTGGCGTCCTCCTTCGAGCCGCCGGTCGTGCGCGAGAAGAAACGGTCGATCAGGTTCATCATGATGCCACCTCCTTGGAGAAGCCCATCCAGCGCTTCATCACGGTCCACATGGTGTCGGGCTCCTCGGTGGCGACGAACGGGACGTCCGTCTCCCCCGTGATGCGACGCGCGATCCGGCGGTAGGCTTCGCCGACCACCGACTTGTCGTCAAACGCGGCGGGGTAGCCACGGTTCGCGGTGACGATGACGTCCTCGTGGTCCGGCACCATCCCGATGAGCGGGATCGCGAGGATGTCGAGGATGTCCTCCTTGTTCAGCATGTCGCCGCGCTTCACCAGCTTCGCGCGGAAGCGGTTCACGATCAGCATGGGCTCGGGCAGCTCGGCGGCCTCGCACAGCCCGATGATGCGGTCGGCGTCGCGGAGGGCGCTCACCTCGGGGGTGGTGACGATGATCGCGCGGTCTGCGCCGGCGATGGAGTTCTTGAACCCCTGCTCGATGCCCGCGGGGCAGTCGATCAGGATGTAGTCGAAGTCCTCCTTGAGCTGCTTGACCAGGTCGCGCATGTTCTCCGGGCTGACCGCGTTCTTGTCGCGCGTCTGCGCGGCGGGGAGCAAGAACAGTCCCTCCACCCGCTTGTCCTTGATGAGCGCCTGCTTCAGCCGACACTCGCCCTCGATCACGTGCACGAGGTCGTACACGATGCGGTTCTCGAGGCCAAGGATGACGTCCAGGTTGCGGAGCCCGATGTCAGCGTCGACGACGGCGACCTTCTTGCCCATCAACGCCAGGGCGACGCCCAGGTTTGCGGTGGACGTCGTCTTGCCGACGCCGCCCTTCCCCGATGTGATGACGATGCACTCGCTCATGTGGTCTCCCTCTGGTGGGGGTGCCGGCCCCGGTAGGCTTCGATGATGATGGAACCGCCGGAGACCCAGGCCACCTCGGGGGTGTACCGGGACGGCCTGTCAGCAGTCTGGGATGGAATCTGGATGACCTTGCCGATGCGGAGTTGGCTCGGTCGCATGTCGAAAGCGAGGATGATCTGCTCGGCGTCGCCGCGCGCTCCGGCGCACGCGAGGCCCTTGAGCGTGCCGTAGACGAACACGCTCCCGCCTGCGAGGATCTGCGCGCCCGGGTTGACGTCGCCGAACACGTGTACGTCCCCGGGGAACCGGATGACGGCCCCCGAGCGGACGGTGCCGTGGATGGTGTGGGACTTCTCGCCCTCGGCGCTGGCCTCGGCCTCGTCGGGCGCGGACACCAGCTCAGTGGCTTCGTTCTGGCGCTCGTCGGGCAAGTCGGCCGCGGCGTCCACCGCGGTGACCGGCGGCGCGACAGCGGGCTCGGCGTTGAAGTGGACCGACGACGCGTGGACCCGGATCTTCAGCTCGCGCTCGGCGAACTTGGCCAGGGCCTCGGAGGTGCAATTCAGGCCGGTGACCTGCACGCCGAACTCGTCCTTGATCATGTTGATCATGCGCCGCAGCTCGAACAGGTCGAACTCCCGGCGGCCGACGTCGAGCCGGATCGAGTGGC
>CALQBK020000236.1 GCA_943328795.2 Bifidobacterium breve | reverse complement strand
GAAGGGATGCTGCACCTTCGCGCTCACGCGAAGAGCGGGAGGTGGGATGAGTTGGAGCGTACAGTGTTGGCGACCTGCCGGTGGCAACCAACAAGTCGAATTACTCGAGCCAACCCTGCTTCATGACGGCTTTGGATCATCACGCCCCGAGCAGCGTGAGCTGTGTCCCGTTCGGGGCGACGATCTCGGTGATGCCATCGCCATCGACGTCGCCGGCACAAGGCACTCCGTACCCCGCCGCCGATAGCGGCCAGCTGAGAATCTCGTCGCCGTCGTCCTGCGTGAGCACGTACCCATCGCCAATCCAGGCCACCTCTGCGGCCGCGTCATCGTCCGCTTGCACGACCACGGGGAAGAAGGTTGGGAACGCGCCATCGGTGATGCTCCAGAGCACCGTCCCTCCCGGGGCGTAGGCCGTGCCATCGATCAGCAGGCTCGGCACGCCGTCCAGGTCGAGATCAGCGACGGTCTCGCCATCGAAGAAGGTCCGGGTCGGAACCTCGGCCAAGACCTCGCCGTCGAGCCCACCCAAGACGAGGTCCGCAGCGAGCACCTCGGGAATGCCGTCACCGTCAAGGTCCGCCACCGTGGGCGTGATGCAACCCTCGCACTCCACCGGCGACTCCCACAGGACGGAGCCGTCGCCTCGGTATGCCGTCACATTCCAGCCATCACCCGCGATCGCGACGACCTCTGGAAACCCGTCGGCATCGAGGTCGGCGATCGCGGTGCCGCCTACCCCGGTGATGCCATCGTCCACCTCCCAGCGGACGCTCCCGGTCGCGCCGTCGAGCACGACCAGCTCTCCGTCGTAGTGCTCGTCACGGACGACCGCCACCACTACCGGCGAGTCACCCGTGCCGACGCGGCCGTCACCATCGTCGTCCGTGAGGTATCCGGTCGTGGGCGCGACGGCCGATCCGAAGGAGGGATCTCCCTCGGGGTAGGTCCACTTCGTGCGAACGCTCCACGGCCCTTCGACCGGGGTGACCTCCGCCTGTACGTGGCAACCCGCGACCGGTGTGACAGGGCCGGCAGTCCGGGGGTCGTCCGCCTGGCAAGGGGACTGCGCGTCGAGCTCCTTGTTGACTGCGTAGTCGGAGCACCCGGCGTATAGCGCGAGTGCGAGCGCCCCAGTCACTGCAGCCCCGCCGTTCAGCACTTGGTCGATCCACACGGGGTCGTTGCTCATCGTGGCGATGCCTCGAAGCGAGCGTGTATCGAGATCAAGCGTCGACGCCGAGCGACGAATCGCCGGCGGCCTCGCTCGCGG
This sequence comes from Bifidobacterium breve, assembly GCA_943328795.2. GTDB lineage: Bacteria > Myxococcota_A > UBA796 > UBA796 > SXON01 > CAIUMM01. The sequence continues at coordinate 4,758 of CALQBK020000236.1, read as the reverse complement.
AGGGGACCACCGCAACCTGCGCCTGCCAGATCAGCCTGTCATTGACCGGCCCTGCGGTTGGGTACTCGCTGTATCGAGTACCGGCACCCGGGCCGGGGGGGCTTGGTCGCAACACGGAGGTGTTGCGGCTGCGCCTCGCGCACACTTTGGGCTAGGTCAACCTACTTCTCCCGCCACCCGATTGTGTTCCCCCCCGGCCCGGGAGCGCGCCGACGACGCGTGAGCCTGCTCCGCCCTGAGCGTTCCCAATCCACACACACGCGCTCCCTCTGCGGCGGCCGACTACCCCTCCAGCGCGTGCCGGGTCACGGCGCCCGAGACCGCCTTGTCGCCAACGGTGATGTAGAGCTGCCCCTCGGTGAGCACCATCGACCAGTGCGACGTGCGCTCGGTCGCCTCGCCGAGGGCGTCCAAGAACGCCGGGGCGAGCGCGTAGACCTCGATGTCCGCGACGCGGTGGATGGCCTTCTTGCTCACCGCGCGGTGCAGCTGGGCGACGTCGTTGTGCGTGAACACCACCGTGCGCGGGGCCGACTTGCTCACGCGGTGCAGCCGGTCCGCCGCCGGCGTGCCGATCTCGATCGCGACCTGCAGGTCGCCGCGCAGGTCCCGCACGGCGAGCGGGGTGTCGTCCACCGCCGACAGCCCGCCCTTCGAGAACGCCATGCCCTCCTCGTAGCAAAGGCAGTACGCGATGACGCGCGTGAGCATGTACCGCATCGTCTCCGACGGGTGGCGCGCGACGCGCAGGTCGAGGGTCTCGTACACCTGCCGGTCGAGGTCGGAGAGCTCGATCGTGAGGTGGTAGACGGTGGAGGTGAGGGCCATGCCGCCGGGTAATCCGGCGGGGCGCTGTCAGAAGGTGCAGGAGCCGTCGAGCGCGAGGTCCTGGAGCTGCGCGTCGCTGAGCAGCGCTCCGCCGCTGTCGGCGAGCGTCAGGCCTACCCAGCCCGAGCCAACGCCCTGGAGGGTGAGCGACCAGCCCGTCATCAAGTCCGTGATCCCGGGCAGGTAAACGAGCCCGGCGACGACGCCGTCGGAGCACGCCGGGAAGGCGAGCGGGTCGGGGCTCGTGTAGCCGCCGCTGCCGTCGGAGTCGGTGTACGCGATCGGCACCTCGAGCGCGCCGAGCCCGACGCCCTCGAGCTCGGCGAAGTGGTCGGCGTCCGGGGCGCCGTCGAGGGTCACGCTCCAGGGGTCGTCGAGCGGGCCGTCGTACACGTAGGTGTCGACGGACCCGCCCTCGAACATCACGGAGGGCAGGATCGCGAGGCTCGCGCCGTCATCGCCGACGTACGAGCCGCCGATCGTGATCGAGGTGCGCTCGGCCAAGCGGGCGGCGAGGGGGATCGCCGTGATGTCGTGCATCACCGGCTCCTGGCTCTCCGGAACGAGCTCGAGCGCGTTCCAGCCGTCCACGAGGCCCATGTCCACGTAGTCGGCCGGGATGGTGCCGGAGATGTAGACCGGCCAGGTGAGCCCGGCGCCGACGTACACCTCGTCCCCGGACTGCAGCCCGTCGCCGTCCGCGTCGAGGTGCAGCCCAGGGACGTAGCCGGCGAGCATCATGCCCGGGGCGTTGGTCGGGTCGACCTCCTGGAGGTCCCCCGCTGGCGGCTCGGGCAGGCTGACGCCCTTGGTCGCGCCGGTGACCGCGCCCGTGTACGCGACGTCGCCAAGGTCCAGCGTGTCCGTCCCGATGGTCGCGAAGTCGATCCACGTGAGCGTGAGCGTGCTCCCGGCGTAGTCGCCGCTGAGCGCGAACGTGAAGTCGGCGGGCGCCTCGCCGGTGTCGTCCACCGCGGTGTCGTCGGCCGTGTCGTCCACTGGCTCGTTGGTGTCGCCCGAGTCGCTTGGCTTACCGGTGCAGCCGAACAGGGGGAGCGTGAGCAGGAAGACCAGGGCGCGAGGGTGGGGCATGGGCATCTCCGCCCCCATCGTAACGGAGATTGTTCGCCGCGTGCTGGGTTAGCCGAACAGCCCGAGCGCGCTGAACCCTGCAGCGCAGACGCCGATCAGCAGCAGCGCAGAGATCGCGCCGACCACGAGCCACACCCCGAGCTGGGAGTTGGCCTGCGTCGGGCTGTCGTCGAACACGGAGGGGTCCGCCCCCGCCCACTTGGCCGACGCTTGGGGCGGGAACAACCCCGTCGTCGCGGCGTCCCGGCTCGCCGAGTTGCGGAGGCGCAAGGGTTGGAGCGCGGCGCCTGCCTGCTCGCGGGCCTCGCGCCACAGCCGGAGCAGCGCCTCGGGCCGCGGGGCGCGGTTGGAGAGCGCGCGGTCCAGCACCTTCAGGTGCGCGGGCGTGCAGCCCGGCCAACGCTGGCGCACCCAGTCGCCCGCCTCGCGGTCCGGGTCCCCCTCGGCGTCCGACCAGGGCCGGTTCACGAGGAACTCCCACAGCGCTTGCCCCGAGGCCTGGGCGACGTCCGCGTCCGGACCCGCTTGCCCGAGCACCGGGAGCACCAGCGCTTGGCCGTCGATCTCGGCGTCGTCCGCGCCGCAGGGCCCGCCGCTCCCCGCCGCGTGCCGCTTCGCGATGGCCTCCAGGAGCCGCTCGGCTGCGAGCTCCACCTCGGCCCAGGTGAGTTCGGTGCCGCGGGCGTATTCGAGCAGGGTCACGCCCCCCTGTCACCCGCTCGCCAGCCGCGGGCAAGGGCTGTCCGCCGTCGTACTCGCGAGCGCCCCGCGTAGGCGTTCGATCCCGCGCCGGGCACCCCGATCCGGGGTACGATGTCACTATGCGTCTCCACTCGTTTTCGTTCTTGTCCCGGTTTGCGCCCGCCACCACGACCGCGCTCGTCGCGGCTCCGCTCGTGCTCGCGGGCTGCTCGGCCAAGTGGTCGGCTGTCGACGGCGACGGCGACGGCGTCACCCTCGCGCAGGGCGACTGCGACGACGGGAAGGACGGCGCGGACATCTTCCCGGACGCCCCCGAGACCTGGTACGACGGCGTGGACTCCGACTGCTCCGGCGGGTCGGACTTCGACAAGGACGGCGACGGGGTCGCGGCGGCTGGGTACACCGACGAGGACGGGGTCGAGGGCACCGACTGCTGGGACGACCCGGACCACGTGCCGACCGACTTCACCGCGTCTACCGGGATGACCCAGCTCGCGGCGGCGGACGTGTACCCGGACGCCGAGGACGCCTGGTACGACGACATCGACGCGAACTGCGACGGCGCGTCGGACTTCGACCAGGACGAGGATGGCTACGACTCCGCGCTCTGGCCCACCTCCGACGGCGTGTACGGGGACGACTGCTACGACGTCGCGGACGAGGACTGCGTCACCTACGACGGCACCGAGTCCGACTGCAGCTACCCGGTCTCGGGGCCCTTCCAGGGCGACCCGCTCGACGCGGCGGACATCCACCCGACCGCCGACGACGAATGGTACGACGGCACCGACCAAGACTGCGCGGGCAACAACGACTTCGACCAGGACGGCGACGGGTTCGAGTCCTACGCCGAGTGCGACGACCTCGACCCGCTGGTGTACCCGAACCCGGATGTGCCCGAGGTTTGGTACAACGGGATCGACGAGAACTGCGATGGCAACGACGCCGACCAGGACTTGGACGGCTACCTGGAGAGCGGGTACGCCGGCGGGTACGAGCACGACACGGCGTACTACAAGGAGGGCGACTGCTGGGACGACCCGGCGGACGTCGGGGACTGGACGCCGATCAACGGGTTCGCCCGGGTCACGTCCGAGGTGGTGAACCCGGGCGTCGACGAGACCTGGTACGACGGGCTCGACGAGGACTGCGCCGGGGACGACGACTTTGACCAGGACGCCGACGGGTACGAGACCGACTCGTGGCGCAACCAAGACGGGCTGTACGGCGACGACTGCGACGACGAGGCAGGCGACACGAACCCCGGCGCGGTGGATGCGTGGTACGACGGCATCGACGCCGACTGCGCGGGCAACAACGACTACGACTCGGATGGCGATGGCTACGGCCTCGACGGGTCCGGCCTCGGCGACGACTGCGACGACACGGACCGGCTGGTCAGCCCCGCGGGCACGGAGACCTGCGCGACCGCGTACGACGACGACTGCGACGGCGACACGAACGACTTGAACGCGGTCAGCTGCACCGTTCGGTACTACGACGGCGACGCCGACACCTATGGCACCACGAGCAGCGAGTGTCGCTGCTCTGCCGCGGGCGACTACGACGCGACGGTCTCTACCGACTGTGACGACGCGTCGTCCACCGACCACCCGGGCGCGACCGAGACGGTCGGCAACCAGGACGACGAGAACTGCGACGGCGGCGAGCTCTGCTACGACGACGACGACAACGACGGCTACCTGGACGCCACGGCCGACACGCGCACGTCCACCGACACCGACTGCCTCGACGCCAACGAGGGCACGAACACCGACCCGACGACCGACTGCGACGACGCGGACTCGGGCGACCACCCTGGCGCGACCGAGACCGTCGGCAACGCCGACGACGAGGACTGCGACGGCGGCGAGATCTGCTACGACGACGACGACAACGACGGCTACCTCGACACGACGGCGGACACGCGCACGTCCACGGACACGGACTGCTCGGACAGCAACGAAGGCCTGAACACCGACCCGACCACGGACTGCGACGACACCGACTCCGGCGATCACCCGGGCGCGTCGGAGACGACGGGCAACCGGGACGACGAGGACTGCGACGGCGGCGAGTTCTGCTACAACGACGACGAGGACGACGGGTGGCTCGACACGACGGGCGACACGCGCG
>CALQBK020000235.1 GCA_943328795.2 Bifidobacterium breve | reverse complement strand
GTGTACATGCCGAGCAGCGTGTTCAGCGCCATCACGAAGCCGAGCACCGACGTCAGGGACTCGGCCTTGGCGGATCCCGTAGGGGTGGGCTCGGCGGGCATGCGCGGGATGTAGCGCGGCGCCCGGCTGCCGGTTGCCCTGGCTGCCGGTTGCCCCGGCTACCGAACGCCCTGCGGCCGGGTTGACCGCGGCGGCTTCAACCTTTACCTGCGCGTGAGCTTTGGAGAGCGACATGGCGAACATCGGGATCGACCTCGGCACCACCAATTCGCTGGTGGCCGTGGTCATGAGCGGGAAGGCGCGGTGCCTCCTTGACGAGGCGGGGCGCGCGATGCTCCCATCCGTGGTCCGGTACGACGCCGCCGGGCCGGTGGTCGGCCGCGAAGCGCTCGATGAAGCTCCGCAGTTCCCGGCGCGCACGTTCTCGTCCACCAAACGGTTCATGGGGCGGGCGCCCCCTGAGTGCGCCGAGGACGGGCGGATCTTCCGGTACCGGATGGACGACACCGAGCCCCGGTTCGTGCGGTTCTTGTGCGAGGGGCGCGCGCCCGTCACGCCGGTCGAGGTCGCCGGGGAGGTGCTGAAGGCGCTGAAGGTGCGGGCCGTGGAGTGCCTGTTCGGGGAGCCCGGCGGGGCCGTGATCACCGTCCCCGCGTACTTCGACGACGCGCAGCGGCAGGCGACGAAGGACGCCGCCCGGCTCGCGGGGCTCGAGGTCCTGCGGCTCTTGAACGAGCCCACCGCCGCGGCGATCGCCTACGGGCTTGACCAGCGTGCCAACGGCAAGTTCGCGGTCTACGACCTCGGCGGCGGCACGTTCGACGTCTCGATCTTGGACTTGAACGACGGCATCTTCCAGGTCCTCGCGACCGCCGGCGACACGCACCTGGGCGGGGACGACCTCGACCGCGCGCTCGCCGCTTCGGTGTTCCCCGGCTTCGCGTCGGACTCGGACTCGGACGCGCGCACCCTGCTCGCGGCTGCGGAGGCCTGCAAGCGTGCGCTCACCGACGCGGACTCGGCCGACCTGCTCGGGGTCGCCGTCACCCGCGGCCGGTTCGAGGCCGCCATCGCGCCGATCATCGAGCGCACCACCGCCGCCTGCAAGCAAGCGCTCGCGGACGCCGGCGTGGCGCCCTCGGACATCGACGCCGTCGTGCTCGTCGGCGGGAGCACCCGCGTGCCGGCCGTGCGCCGCCACGTCGCCGCGCTGTTCGGCCGCGAGCCCTTCGCCGATCTCAACCCCGACGAGGTGGTCGCGATCGGCGCTGCGATGCAGGCCGACATCCTGACGGGGCACTCCCAGCTCTCCGACGACCTGCTCCTGCTCGACGTGATCCCGCTGTCCCTCGGGCTCGAGGTGATGGGCGGCATCGTCGAGAAGTTCATCCCACGCTGCTCACCGATCCCGATGTCCGCGAGCCAGACGTTCACGACGCACGCCGATGGCCAGACCGGCATCGACTTGCACCTGGTCCAGGGCGACCGCGAGCTGGCGCGCGACAACCGTTCGCTCGGCCGGTTCACCCTGAAGGGGCTCCCGCGGCTCCCGGCCGGCGTCGCCCGCATCAAGGTGGACTTCCTCGTGGACGCCGACGGCATCCTGCACGTCTCCGCGAAGGAGGAGTTCACCGGGATCGAGGCGAAGATCGACGTGAAGCCGAGCTATGGCCTGACCGAGGACGAGATCGAGGCGATGCTGGAGGCGAGCATCGACAACGCGGAGACCGACGTCGAGGACCGCATGTTGATCGAGGCGAAGGTCGAGGCGGAGGGCATCCTCCACGCGCTGGACAAGGCGCTCGCGGCGGACCGCGCGATGCTGAGCGACGAGCTCTACGCGGCCATCACCTCCGTCGCAAACGCGCTCCGGGCCGCCTCGCTCTCGACCGACCCGGCGGACCGGAAGCGGATCGTCGACCTCTCGCACGAGCTGGACGTCATCTCCGCGCCGTTCGCCCAGGAGCGCATCGAGCGCGACCTGACGCTGGCGTTGTCGGGCCGGGCGGCGGACGTCGTCGGGGACGAGCTTGGGCTAAACGCCGACGGGACCAAGAAGCCGGGCTACGTCGAGCCGGAGCGGGTGCCCCATGCGCGGTCGTAATCCTTACCTCGACGCCCTCGCCGAACGACGGCCGACGAAGCCCTACACGATCACCGTGCTCCCGGAGGGGGTGAAGGTCGAGGTGGACCCGGCGAAGCTCTCCGACGGCCACCTTGGCCTCGCGGGCAGCATCCTCGGCCAGTGCCTGGCGGCGGGCGTCGACATCGAGCACGCGTGCGGCGGCGTGCTGGCGTGCTCGACGTGCCACGTCTACGTGACGGCCGGCGGGAAGACCTGCGGGGAGGCCAGCGAGGAGGAAGAGGACATGATCGACGGGGCGCCGGCGGTGAGGCCGTCGTCGCGCCTCGCGTGCCAGAGCGTGCCCGACGGGTCGAGCGACATCGTGATCGAGATCCCCGCCTGGAACCGGAACGCGGTGAAAGAGGGGCACTGACGGGCTATTGCCTGCAGATGATCGACGTACAGGCGACCTTCGAATGGCTGGTCCACGGCGGGAAGGGGCGAAGACCCCCGACCACCTTCTGCAGCGGATGTGTGACGACCTGCGAGCCGCTGGCGTGCCGATCGAGCGCGCCGAGGCGTTCGTGCGGACGCTGCACCCGAACATCGCGGGCCGGAGCTTCACCTGGCGGACGGGCGAGATCGTCGTGATCGGCGAGCGCAGCTTCGCGGACCTGAACACCCCGGAGTTCTTGGCGAGCCCGATGGCCGAGGCGTGCCGCACCGGCGAGTACGTGCGCTGCGATCTCTCGACCGCTACGGCGCCGGGGCTCGTGGCGCTCCGCGCGGAGGGGCTGAACGAGCTCGTCGCTGCGCCGCTCAAGTTCCTGACGGGGCAGAACCACGTGGTCACGCTCGCGACCCGGGAGCGGTTCACGGACGAGCACATCGCCGCGTTCCGCCTGTTGATCCCGCCGCTGTCCCGGCTCGGAGAGATCTTCGCGCTGCTCCGCACCGCGACCAACCTGTTGAGCACCTACGTCGGCCGCAACGCCGGCTCGCGCATCCTCGGCGGCCAGGTGCAGCTCGGCGACACCGACAGCATCCACGCGGTGATCTGGTTCTCCGACCTGCGCGGCTTCACGTCGATGGCGCAGCGCGTCGGCCCCGCCGCGGTGATCCGCGCGCTCAACGAGCTGTTCGGCTGCCAGATACCGCCCGTAGAGGCCCGAGGGGGCGAGGTGTTGAAGTTCATCGGCGACGGCCTCTTGGCGATCTTCCCGTTCGACCCCGCGGTGGGCGCGTCCGAGGCCCGCTGCCGCGACGCGCTCGACGCGGTGGCGGAGGCGTTCGCCAACCTCGACGCCCAGAACAGCGTCCGCGTCGCGGCGGGCGAGCTGCCCATCGACTTTGGCGTCGCGCTGCACGTCGGGGAGGTCTCCTACGGCAACATTGGTGGCGCCAACCGGCTGGACTTCACGTGCATTGGCCCAGCGGTAAACCTCGCGGCCCGGCTCGAGACGCTCACCGGAAAGTTGGGTCGCCCCGTCGTGTTGAGCCAGGCGTTCGCAGAGTTGGCGGACGTCCCAATCGAGCGGCTCGGCGATTTTGAGCTCAAGGGCGTCGGCGAGTCCGTCCCCGCGTTCAGCCCTGCGTGGGCGGTGAGGCGGGGCGGGCCGTAGCCTACCCCCCCAACGCCCCGAAGATCGCCCGTGCGTCCTCCTCCCCAATCTCGGGGGTGGCGATCACCCCGCCGGCCACCCACGCGTAGACTTGCCACACGCCGAACAGGCGCTGCAGCGGGCCTTGGACCAGGTGGACGGACTGGACCTTGCCGCAAGGGATCACGGTGGTCTTTCGCGACAGGAAGCCGCGCCGCACCAGCAGCACCTCGGACGTCCGCTTCCAGCCGGCCGTGCCCCAGTCCCGCCAGCCGGTCCACCCCCCGAACAGGAGCCCGAGCCCGGCGAGGACGTCCATGCGGCCCAACCCAACCGCGGGCGCGATGAAGTGGCCGAGGAGCCCGAGCAGCAGGGTCCAACGCAGCCCACCGCGGAGGACGGAGGAGACCAGGGCCAATGGAGCGCTCGGTCGCCAGGGCAGCGCCTCGGCCCCCGCGTAGCCGGGCAACACGGCCTCGACGGCCTCGGCGAGCAGGTCCTGGGGCACCATCGGGATCATGGCCTCGCTGGCGGCGGCGCGAGGCGCCCCCTGCTGGACCGCCGCGGCGTTCGAGCCCGCCGTCTCGATCTGCACAGTCGCGTACCCCATCATCCGCCGGAGCACCGTCTCGTCCACGGTGACCAACTGCACGCGGCCGGCGGGGATCTGCACGCGCCGGCGGGTGAACAACCCCGACTCGGTGCGCAGCCCGTCCGCCGAGCGGAACAGCTTGAACCCGTGGTAGCGGATCACCGAGACGCCCGCGGAGTAGACGTACCCGAGGGCCAGGAACACCGCGAGCAGCACGCCCCCGGCGCCTGGCCGCGCGAGCACGCTCTCGAGCGCCGCCGGCTGGAACTCCCGCGCCCACTCCTGGGCGACTCCGTAGACGATGAGCGCAGCGCCCGCTCGCCCGACGCTCACGCCGTACCCGAGGACCTCCACGAGGCCGTTCTGCTCGATCTCCTCCTCGGCGGCGTCACCAACGACAGGCGCGTCCCGCGTCGCCGCAACCTTGAGTTGGGCCTGCAGCGCCGTGGCGTCGGCCACGGAGAGCGCGGACAGCAGGCCCTCCGCGCCGCCCTCCCCGGCGGTCTCCACGCGCAGCTCGACGAGGCCGAACGCGCGGTGGAAGAGGTTCTGGACGAGCTCGGTGTTCTGGATGTGTGCCGGGTCGATCACCCGGTTGCGCCGGCCGAACAGCCCGCTCTGGATCTCCAGCTTGCCGTTGTTCAACCGGAACCGGAGCGTGAGGAAGTGCAGCACCGTGCGCGTGAGCGAGCTGCCGAGGAACAACGCGAAGAACGCGAGGTCGACCAACCCACGTACGCCGCCCCCGACGAGGATCGCCAGCAAGAGCGGCCAGCCCGTGCGGACGGTTCGCCACAGGTCGGGGACGAGGTTGATCGCGAGCGACGCGGGCTCGAGGCCGCGCCACTCGGTGGTCACCGGGGCCGCGGCCGGGACGTCCGCCATCAGACGCCGCCCTCACCCGGGCGGGTGTCCTTCAACAACAGGTCCCGCAGCGCCTCGGCGACGTCCTCGTCGAGCCCGGGGATGGACGCGTCTAGGCCAGCGCCCGCCGCGGTGAACACGACGAGCGTCGTGAGCCCCCACGCGCGGTCGATTGGCCCCTGGCGCAGGTCGGCGTGTTGGATCCGGTGGCGCGGGATGGCCACCGTGTGTTGGAACAGCACGCCTTGCTGGACCAGCAGCGCGTCGTCACGCACCGCGTAGCGAAACGCGCGCCACGAGAACGAGGGCCACGTCACGGCCTGGAGCAACGCGAGCGCGAGGAGCACGCCGCCGGCGATCAACGCGGGCTGCAGCGAGAACACGAACGTGAGCCCGAGCACCACGCCGACCCCGAGCGGGGCCACGCCGACGAGCGTACGCAGCACGCCTTGCACGCGCCAGAGCAGCGTGACGCGGGGATCGAGGGCTTGCCAGTGGGTGTCGCTCATGCGCTGCTCACGCGGTTGCCGGCCGTGAGCCGTGTCCCGATCCACTGCAGGCCCCACGCCCCGCGGGCGAACGCGACGGACGCGAACCCGTGCGCAAACACGGCCTGGAGCGGCGGGATCTCCTTTGTGTAGTAGGTCCAGCAGTGCCGGCTCGTCCCCCAGTACTCGAGGAACCAACCCAACATCGCGCCGCCCCAGAAGATGCAGAGATCCTCGCGGTGGTCCTTGGGGAGCCCGAGCACCAGGAGCATGCCGACGAACGCGAGCTGGGTCGCCCAGTCGTGGCCCGTCGGCGCGACGAACGCGGTCATCCACGCGACGAAGGGCGGCAGGGACAACCACCAGAGCAACCGAAGCGTGCCGCCGCCCAGCCGGGGCAGCGCCTTGTCGAGGAAGTACGCGATCCGGTCGATGGCGAGCGCGGCTACGGGCCAGGCCGGGAGGATCCAGAGCGGGGGGCGCTCTGCGGTGTAGT
>CALQBK020000234.1 GCA_943328795.2 Bifidobacterium breve | reverse complement strand
CTGGCCCCCCGGCCTCCCGGGGTGTACAGAAACGGCCCATATGATTCTGTTCAGTGCGGGTCAGCTGAGCACGCGGTTCGTTGATAGCCGGCCGCATGCGCGTGCTCGGACTCGATGAAGCTGGACGGGGCTGTGTCCTTGGGGACCTCGTGGTCGGGGGCTTCGTGCTGGAGCTCGACGGACCGCCCCGTGACCTGGGGCCGGCGGACATCCCGCTCCAAGCGGCGCTGAGGGCCGCGGGGGCGGACGACTCGAAGGTCCTCTCCCACAGGAAGCGGCTACTCGCGAGGGAGACGCTGCGGGCGGCCGGCGAGCCGCACACCCGGTCGATCGCGCCCGATCGGATCGACGCGGGGAACCTGAACGCGCTCGAGATCGACGCGTTCTTGGACATCGTGCGGGCCACGAAGCCGGACCAGGTGTTCCTGGACGCGCCGGTGAACCCCGCTGGGATCCCGCGGCTCCGGGCGGACCTCGTGAAGCGCAGCGGCGTGGTGCGGTGGACCATCGAGCCGAAGGCCGACGGCACCTACCCGGTGGTGGGCGCGGCGAGCATCTTCGCGAAGGTGCTGCGCGACGAGGGGATCGCCGATCTCTCGGCGGAGTACGCCGCGATGGGGGGCGTCGGGAGCGGCTACCCGTCTGACCCCGTCACGCGCGCTTGGCTGCAGCACTTCATCGACAACGCCCTCTCCTTCCCGCCCGCCGTCCGCACGCGCTGGGGCACGATCGAGAACCTGCGTCAGCCGCGCCTGTTCTGACGCGCAGCATTCGCCGCGCCTACGCTTGACAGTCCCGGTGGCCCGCTGCATGCTACCGCGCGAAATGACCGCCCTGCTGCCCCTCCCCGTGCTCCCCATCGTGCTCTTCCTGGCCGCGTGCACCGGCGCTGACAGCGCCGACGACAGCGGACCCGTCGTCGACACCAGCCCGGGCAGCCTCGCGCTCGCGTTCCAGATGGAGGAAGACCTGATCGTGTCGATGGACGCGCCGCCTGTCGGGACGTTCTACGGCTCGATCTACGCAGAGGACGACGCCACGGCCATCGGCCCGAACGACGGCGCCGTGTCGCTCGAGGACTTCTCCGCCGAGATGGACTTGAGCGACGGGGGGGGCCCGACCGCCACGCTGTACACCACCGGCGCGCTCGCCTCGGACGTCGTCTGGGTGCTCGGCTGCCTCGACGTCGACGCCAACGGCTGCGGGGACGAGGGCGACCCCATCACCGTCCCGAACGACGACAAGCTCGTGGTCCCCGCCGCGGCCGAGACGGCTGTGACCGTCCAAATGAACATGCTTCGCCCCTGACCCGGATCCCCCATGCGCACCGCACTCCTCCTCCCCTCTCTCCTCGCGGCCTGCACCGGCGGTAACGACACCGGCGAGCCGGTCAACGTCGTCGACCTCACGATGACCGAGGGGGTCGAGTACCCCACCCCCACCGCGACCGACATCGTCTGGGAGATGCCCGCCTACGAGGTGCCCGCCTACTCGGACACCCAGATGTGCCTCGCCGGGACCTACACCGGGCCGGACGTCGCGCTGGTCGGCTTCGGCGGGTACCAGCAGCTCGAGTACGGGCACCACGTGCTCATCCTCGGCACCTCGACGCCCGCGGCCGACGTGCCGGACGGCACGTTCTTCGACTGCACCGAGACGCAAGACCTCGACATGGAGTCGCTGGAGCCGATCATCCTGCCGACCGCCGGAAACGGCGAAGCCTTCGGCATGGTGCTGCCCACCGGCATCGCAACGAAGCTGCGCACCGGGCAGCGCTGGATCTTGCAGGTGCACAACGTGAACACCACGGCCGATGCCCTTCGGGTGAACGCGATCGGCATCGCGCCCACGATGCCCGTCGACGACGTCGTCGAGTGGGCTGCACCGTGGACCACGAACCGCACCGGGTTCGAGATCCCCGCCCACGAGTCGCAGACACTCACGTTCGACTGCACGTTCAACGCCGAGTACAACATGCTGTACCTGATGGGGCACATGCACGAGTGGGGGACCCACTTCAAGCTCGAGCAGATCGAGGAGGACGGCACCGCGACGACCCGGTACGAAGAGGAGTGGGACCCCGCGTACCGGGACACGCCCCCGATCGTCGACATGACGACCGCGCCCCTGGTCGCCCCCGTCGGCGCGACCTGGCGCACGACCTGCGAGTGGTTCAACGACACCGACGAGGCGTTGACCTTCCCCGGCGAGATGTGCGCTGCCGTCTCGATGGTCTACCCGCTGCTCACTGCTGACATCTGCTCGGACTGATCGATGCTCCCCTTGCTGCTCCTCCTCGCCTGCACCCCCGCGCCTACGCTCACCGAGGTGCAGGCGGACGTGTTCAACAACTCGTGTGCGTTCTCGACCTGCCACGGCAGCGGTGGCGGCGCCCAGGGCCTGAGCTTGGCAGACGGCGCGTCGTACGCGGCGATCGTCGGGGTGCCGTCGCAGCAGGCCCCGGACGTGAACCTCGTGGAGCCCGGGGACCACGAGAACAGCTACATCTGGCAGAAGTGCCAGGACCTGGACACGAACATCGGGGCGGTCATGCCCGAGGGCGGGACGGGCCTCGACACCGAGCACCTGGACGAGCTCGCCGCGTGGATCGACAACGGCGCGCTCGACGACTAGCCGCTACCGGCTGTCGTGGACACCCTTGCGGGCAAGCGCGTCCGCCCGCTCGTTCTCGGGGATGCCGACATGGCCGGCAACCCAGTGCAGCTCGGCCTTCGGCCACTGCGCCATCGCCTCCTTGAGCTTGCGGATCAAGACGCCGTTGGCCTTCGCCTTCCAGTTCTGCGTGAGCACGCCCTTGCAGTAGGACGAGTCCGAGAAGATCACCACCGGGCTCGCGGGATCGACGCCCTCCGCCTTGAGCACGTCGAGCGCCATGCCGATGGCGACGAGCTCTGCGATGTTGTTCGTCCCCTCCCCGAGCCCCTTGTGGCGCTCGATCACCCGGCCCCCGGGCAGCTTCACCACGCAGCCTGACCCCGCGGGCCCCGGGTTGCCCGAGCACGCGCCGTCCGTGAACGCGAGGATCACGTCGGGGCCGAGCGCGGCGATGCGCGTCTTTGCGTCGACGTTGGCCGCGGCTGTCTGCGAGGCGGTGCGGGTGCCCGCCTTCCCGAACCCGCTGCCGCGGGCGCTGGGCGCCTTCGGCTCGTCCGCGACGCCGGGCTCCGGCATCGGCACGGGCCGAGCCCCCGTCGACTGGATGTTCGCCGCGTTGGCCGTGTACAACCGGGCCCCCTCCGCGGCGGAGTAGCGGATCTTGCGAAGCCCTCCTGCCAACACGGGCGCGCCCGACTCGTCGGACTCGGCCCAGACTTCCTTGCCTTTGAACTGTACAGGTACCCAGGGCATTGCTCGCTATTCTCCGTCTATGCGCGTGACGCGGTGAGAGAGGCCGGTAGAGACACCGAACTCGTAGAGGCTGTGGTTGTAGCAGCCCACCGTGCAGCCCTCGTGAAAGAGCCGCTCGCGGCGGGCTTGGACGTCCGGCGACCGCCAGAGGGTGGTCAACGGGGTCTGGAACACGTTGCCGGCAGCGAGGCCTTCGCCCCCCCACACGCAGCAGGGCAAGAAGCTCCCGTCGTAGCGGACCCCGTACTGGTCGACGAACCCGAGGCAGCGGACGGCCCCCGTCTCGCCCTGGTGGTAGCCCATCGACTCGGCGTAATAGTGAGCTCGCGCCGCGACGTCGCGCTCCACGCCTGCGATCGTGGCGACCGCTGAGCGCCACGCCGCGCTGTCCTCGGGGCGCAGGTACAGGTCCGGGGCGTCGTTCACCGGCCAGAAGTCGAACCGTGCTCCGAGCGCCCTCACCCGCTTCCACACGTCCACCAACTCGTGGACGTTCTCGCGCGTGACGGTGAAGTAAACGCAGGGATCGAGGCCGCCGCCCGCGCTCGCGTGCGCCACCACGCGCTCGAGCGCTGCCCAGGTCGCCGCGAACGACCCCGCTCGACCCCGCAAGCGGTCGTGGGTCTCCGGCAGCCCGTCAATGCTGACTGACAAGCTGTCGATCCCGCTCGCTGCGATCCGGTCCCAGTGGCGGTCCACGAGGGTGCCGTTGGTCGTGAGGTTCACCGACAGCCCGCGGGCCCGGGCGGCTGCGACGAGCTCGAAGAACTGCGGGTGCAGGAGCGGCTCGCCCCCGGTCAACACGACGGTCTTCGTGCCGATCGCCCGCGCGTCGTCGAACAGGCGCTGGGCGTCCTCGAGCGCGACGTTCTGCTTGCCCTCCCACAGGTCGCAGAACGAGCAACGCAGGTTGCAGCCGCGGTTGATCAAGAACAGCAGCGTGAGCGGCTTCGACGGCGTGCGGTACGGCAGGTGCGCGTCGACCGGCGCGACCGCCTGGAAGTCGGCCCCTTGCCCTGCGTGGATCGCGTGCCAAGCGGCCCCGACAGCGCTCCAGTCGTAGCGAGCCGCGAACCGTCGGGCGCTGGCGCCGAGGCGTCGTCGGGCAGCCGAGTCCCACAACAGCCGCTCGACGGCGTCGACGAAGCCCTCACGCTCGGCGATCACCAGCTCCCGATCGGGCTTAACGGCGAGGCCCTCGGCGCCCAGGGCCGTCGAGACAACGGCCTTGCCGGCGGCGAAGTATTCGAGCAGCTTCATGCGCGTGCCGCCGCCCGCGAACAGGGGGCACACGCAGAGGTCGGCCGACAGGACGTGGTCGGGCAAGTCGTCCACCGGGCCGGTGAACCGCACGGCGGCGCCGGGTCCGGCCGAGGCCTGGAGGTCGAGCGGGGGCGACACGCCAGCCACCAAGATGGAGGCGGACGGGGGCAGCGCCGGGGCGAGCGTACGCGCGAGGAACTCGACGGCGTCGCGGTTCGGGCCGTAGTGCAGCGTCCCGTGGAAGAAGATCACCGGGCCGCCCCCGAGCCCGTAGCGGACGCGCAAGTCGACCGGCCGGCCGCGGTACGCGGCGAGCGTGACGCCGTGGGGCACGTGCCAGACGGGCCGGGACACCCCGGCCCCGACGAGGCGCTCCCGGTCGTCCGGCGAGCACGCGACGACGTCGTCGGCCCGGTTCAGCAACGCGACCTCGATGCGCCGAAGGCGCGCCACGCGGGCCGCGCTGAGCGTGTTGGTCTGCGCCAGGCGGTCGAACTCGGCGTTGTGGGTGCCCACCGCGATGCGGCCCCCGAAGAGCTGCCGCGCGACCACGGCGGGCACCACGAACCCCGGAAACTCGGGCTGCCAGGACTCGACCTGCTCGGCCTGCGCGACGTACAGCACCCTCGCCCACCACGCGGGGTCGAACAGCGGCCGGTACAGCAGCGTCTCCTCGACCGGGTACCCGGCCCGGGCGACCCAGCGTGCGGCCCGCGCCTGGTTGCGGAGCACCGGCCACTCTTGCACGGCCCGGAACCTCCGGCCGAACGGCACGGCCGTCCACCCGTTCCCGTCTACCCGCCAGTACTGCTCCCTGTCCTCCGTCACGACGCTGACGATGTCCCCGCGCGCCGTGAGCGCGTCGACCGTACGCACGATCTTCACAGCCGCGCCATGCCACGTCGGGAAGAGGTCGGGGCGAGTCAACACCGCGATGCGCATGGAGCCCAGCTTAGCGCAGCCCTGGCTGGCTCGACGGAGTGACTGCCGCGTTCAGCGGAAGAGGCGGCTGACCGAGTCGTTCGAGTGGATCGACCGGATGGCCTCCGCGAGCACGCCCGCGATCGGCACCTGGACGAAGCGGCCGCTGGCGATGGCCTCGGGGCGGAGCGGGATGGAGTCGGTGACGAAGACCTTCTCGATCTTGCTCTCGGTGAGGCGGGTGATCGCCGGCCCGGACAACACGGCGTGCGTCGCGACCGCGAAGATGCGCTTGGCGCCGCCCTCCTTGAGCGCAGCCGCGGCCTTCCCGAGCGTGCCCGCGGTGTCGACGATGTCGTCGACGATCACGCAGTCCTTGTCACGCACGTCGCCGATGATGTGCAAGGCTTCGGACTGGTTCGGGCCCGACCGGCGCTTGTCGATGATGGCCAAGCCAGCGCCGAGGGGCTTCGCGAAGCCGCGCGCACGCTCGACACCACCGGCGTCCGGGGACACGATCACGGTGCCCGGACCGTCGATGTGGCGAGCGACCGACGCGCGAATGGTGGGCCCGGCGTACAGGTTGTCGACCGGGATGTTGAAGAACCCCTGGATCTG
>CALQBK020000233.1 GCA_943328795.2 Bifidobacterium breve | reverse complement strand
GGCTCGCGTTTCGCCCCGAGCGTGGCGCGGAGCGGCGCGGCGACCTGCTGCACGCGGCTGCGCTGTCGATCCCGGGCGCGGAGCGCGTCGTCCGGCGCCTCCCGTCGACCTGGGTCTCGCGCGCCGAGACCCGCGCGCGGTACGGCCCCATCGACTTCGCTCGCACCCGCGCGTGGTCGGACGAGATGAACTACGCCGCGACGGTGCACCTCGGCATCCGCGGGCGGGACCCGGGCGGCACCATCGAGAACGTGCCGCTCGCGATCGCGGACCTGTCACGCCGGCTCGCGACCTGGCGCGCGGATGGCCAACCCGTCGTGCGCGCCGTGCACGTGGACCCCTACGAAGGCGCGGCGGGCGCGCCGGACCTCGTCGTAGACCTCGCGTGCACCCCGGGCGCGGACGGCACCGGCGCGTACTCGTACACCCTGTTGCCGAGCACCCGCGTGGCGCGGGGCACGACCTGGCGAAAGCTCGACCCGGACGAGCACGTCGGCGGCAAGGGGCTCGGCATGAACGGCGCACACCGGCAGCACGGTGTGTTGGCGATCACGGGCGCGCGGGTGCCGGCCGGCGAGGTCGACGCGTCCGTCGTAGACGTCGCCCCGACGCTCTTGCACGCGCTCGGGCACAGCGTGCCGGGGCACATGCAGGGCCAGGTGCTTGGCCTGCCGGTCGCGCGGGCACCCGGGGAGCCCTCCGTAGCTGCGTCGTCACCCTTGCAGCGCGGGGCGGGTGACACCGCCCGGAGCGCGTCCGACGCGCGGCGCCTGCGATCGCGGCTGCGGGACCTCGGCTACCTGTAGCCGCGCGGAGACGCGATCGTCAGCGGTCGGCCTTCTTCTCGCCGAGCGCGCCCGAGCGCTCGAGCTCGTCGTAGATGTCGCGCTTCGGCTCGGCGAACCGCGTAGGCGCGTCCGACGACGTGTCTGCCAGGTTCGACACGATCTTCTCGCCGTATTTCGCCATGAACCGGTCCTTCAGACCCTTCACGGCTCGAACTGCAAAGCCCATCGCACGCTCCTGCTTCGTCACTATACCCCGGCGGATTCTGCCTGCCGGTATAGAAACCCCTGCCGATGTCCACCTCCACGAACAGCCCGAGGTTCCACGTCTGGGTCCGGCGCCGGCTGGGGTTCGAGGGCTTGGCGATCCGGTTCGAGGTCACGGAGGGCAAGGGCATCCTGCGCGTCGCTCGGCCGGGCGTGCTGATCGACCCCCCAGCCAGGCCCACGGGGCTCGAGGAGCGGCTCACAAGCGCTCAGCTCCGCGCGAGTCGCTTCCTGCACGTGTGGGAGGGCGGGCGACAGGGGCACTCCCTCGCCCAGCTGGAGGAGAGCGGGCTTGAGCGGCTGCCGGTCGACCTGTGGGTAGCCTTGGCGCCCAGCGCAGACAGCACGCTGCACTACCTGCTGCTCCCCGACGTCGCGCCCGAGGTGGACGAAGAGGTGGGGGACGCGCCCACGTCGCCGAACCGCATGCTGGCGAACCTCCGGCAAGACCTCGCGTCGGCGGTCGCCGCCGAGGACGAGCTGATCGAGGCGGTGAGCGGCACGGACGAGGTCCCGTTCGACACGCTCCCGGACGACGAGGAGGACGAGCCCGCGCCCGTGCGCCGGGGGGCACGGGAGGTGGTGTTCCCGCCCTCCGCTCCGCCTTCGCCACGGCCGACCGGCACGGCGCCGCCGGTACCGCCCGTGCGCCCCCCGGCCCCTCGCGTGGAGGAGGACGTCCTGTCGCCGGCGATCCGCCTCGGGCCGTCTCCCGAGGACGACGCCTCGCCCGCCACCCCGCTCGTCCGCCACCTCCGCCGGCAAGTCGGCCGCCAGGGCGCGCGGATCTTGGAGCTCGAAGAGGAGGTCCGCCGCCTGCGGGCCGTGATTACGGGGGGCTGAACTTCGCGAACTTCTTGTCCGCGGCGAGCAGCTCCACCACCTCCTTCGTCACGTCCTCCCCGTTGCAGCCGCCCAAGATCTTGGGGTTCGCGCACCACCCCCACGACGCCGGCGCCGTCTTTTGCTTCGCCAACGTCGCCTCGGCCGCCGCTCGCAGCGCGTCCCCGTCGGCCCCGATCCCCGCGGCCCAGGTCGCCCGCGCGGCCTCGGCGCTCGCGATTGCCTTCGGATCGTTGGCGTCCAGCCCCTCGGCCAGCTCCTCCAACGCCGCGTCCAGCGTCGTCTCCCGCTCGGTCACCCGCGTGCCGGCGAACTTCTCGCCGAGCGCCCAGAGCGAGACGTAGCGCTCGGTGCCGGTCACCGCGACCACGGGCTGCGCCGCGGGCGGGAGCGTGACCGTCGGCCACTCGACGGACGCGATGTCCGCCAGGTCGGCTTTCAGCTTCGCGTCCTTGTCCAGCGCCGCGGCGAGCGGCACGTTGAGGTCCTCTCCCGCGCAGTCCGTGTGGTGCATCATCGCGGCGACGCCGCTGGCAGCGCACTCGACCGCGTCCTTGCCCGCCGTGATGCCGGGCAGCGCGCGGTCCAGCGCCGCCCCGAACACGTTCGAGAAGTCGCCCTGGATCAGCTCGACGTGCTTCTGAAGGCGCAGGTACTGCCCCGTGAGCTGCTTGCGCGTCGTGCTCGTCCACGCGTGCAGCTCCGGCGTCGCCCCCGCGCCGAGCAGCGCCGTCCCCAGCTCCAGCCGGCCAACGGCCCTCGTGAGCTGGCTGACCTGCTTCTCGCCTGCTTCGAACTTGGGACCGACAAGATCGGAGGCAGCCGCGAACTGCGCGCTCTTCGCGGCGATGTCGTCCGGGTGGTAGAAGGCGGGAGCGCCGGCGAAGGCCGAGGAGTTCATCGAGATGAGCGAGAGGAGCCACATGTCGCCGCTGGTAACTGCTCGGGTCCAGCCATGATGCGCTGCCACTTGCTCCGCGGGTCCAACCCCATCGAGTGCGACGTCGGCCTGGACGAGGCGCTCGCCGCTCCAGACGGCCTGCAGCTCTGGGTCGACATCGAGGACGCGTCGCCCGACGAGCTGAAGCTCCTGCGCGACAGGTTCCACTTCCACAAGCTGGCCGTCGAGGACTGCTCAGTGCCCCAGCGGCGCTCCAAGTACGAGCGCTACGCGACCCACGGGTTCGTGGTGATCAACGCGCTCGACCGCACGACGCACGAGGACCCGCTCGACCTGGTCGCGGTCTGCGTGTTCATCCGGCCGAAGCTGGTCGTCACCGTTCGCCCCAAGGCCGTGCGTGCGCTCGAGCACGTGCTGCAGCGGCTCCAGGAGGATCCGGAGCGTGGCATCGGCGTGACTGAGCGCCTCCTCCACTCGATCATCGACGCCGTGGTCGACGAGTTCCTGCCGTTGTTGGACGAGTACGAGGAGGAGCTCGCGGAGCTCCAGGCGCGGGTCGGGCAAGCGGGCACCTACGTCCCCGACCGGCTCGTGACCATACGGCGCGAGCTGCTGGTCGTGCGCCGCATCATCCTGCCGCACATCGAAGTGGTGCGCCGGCTGACGGACCCGGACGCGACGGAGGTCAGCCCGGAGATTCGGCTCTACTTCCGCGACGTCCTGGACCACGCGATGATCGTGCAGGACACCGACGCCCTGTTGCTCGAGGTCGTGAACGGCGCGCTGCAGCTGCACTCCAACGTGGTGAACGAGCGGCTCAACGAGGTCATGAAGTTCCTGACCATCGTCAGCACGCTGATGCTGCCCTGGACGGTGATCTCCGGGATCTTCGGCATGAACTTCGACGTGATCCCGATCGCCCACCAGCAGGGCGGCTTCTACGCCGCGCTGGGCCTGATGATCGGCTGCGGCGGGGGCCTGCTGTTGTACTTCCGCTGGAAGGGCTGGATCCGGCTGCGCGAAGTGCCGAAGCCGCACTCGCATTGAACGACGTGCCTGCGGGGTTGCCATTCGGCGGGGCTTCGGGCATAAACGCTCCATGCGAACCGCGTTGCTCTCCCTCCTGCTCGTCGTCACCGCCTGCAAGCCCGACCCGGACACGGGCTCGCCGCAGGACTCGGACACCGGGGCGGCGCCCGCGACGGCGTCCTGGAACTACCTCGTGTACATGGACGGGGACAACAACCTCGAAGACTACGTCACGCACGACCTGAACGAGCTCGAGGCCGGAGGCACCCATGCCGGGGTCAACGTGCTGGTGTTGGCCGACCGCGCCGAGGGCTACGCGGACGACGACGGCGACTGGACCGGCTCCCGGTACTACCAGATCGTCGGGGACGACGACGACAGCGTCGTCTCCTCGCCTGTGATCGAGGACCTCGGCGAGGTCAACATGGCCAAGCCGAGCACGCTCACGGACTTCCTGGACTGGGCGTCGACGAACTACCCGGCAGACCACACGGCGCTGGTGATGTGGGACCACGGCAGCGGCTGGGAGATGACCAGCGATGGCTCCGAGACCGAGGCCTACGGGCCTCCGCCCCCGTCGATCGCCGAGGACGACGCGTCCGGTGGCGCGACGATGTCCATCGCCGAGGGTGAGCTCGCGAGCGGCCTCGAGCCCTGGGTCACGGAGCACGGCCGGCTCGACCTCATCGGGTTCGACGCATGCAACATGGCGAGCTGGGAGGTCGCCCACGCGCTCGCCCCGTACGCGCGCACGATGACCGCTGCCGAGACCACTGTTGGCTGGGAGGGCCTCCGCTACGACCAGACCTTGCAGGCGCTCGGGGCCGACCCGTCGATGTCGGCCGCAGACCTCGCAGAGTTCATGGTCCGCACCGAGGTCGAGGGCGGCGAGTGGTCGTCCTCCGCCGTGGACCTCGACAAGGTGGCCGAGCTCTCCGGGAAGATCGACGCCCTGGCGCAGACGCTGATCGCGATGCCCGACGGCGGGCAATTCGCGTGGAACAACCGTGACGAGATGGAGGGCGCGGACACGACGTGGGGCTGGTACTTCATGGACCTCGGGAGCTTGGCCGGGGTCGTTGGCGAGCAGGAAGAGACGCTCGCGGCGGACAGCGCGGCGGTCACCGCAGCGCTCCAGGGCGCGATCATCGCGAACTACACCAACGAGCCCTACGAGTCGTTGAGCGGCCTCTCGATCTACTTCGACCCGCGCAACGCTGACTGGAACGAGCTGTACGCGACCGGCGAGGGCGCGACGTGGGCGGTCGACACGCACTGGGACGAGTTCATCCTTGGGTTGGACCCGGACGCGGTGCTGTCGGTGAACTGAGGGTGGAATGCTCGGCGGAGCTCAACAACAATGAAGGTGACCGTGATCCTGTTGCTCTTGGTGCTTACGGCCTGCGACCGGTCCAAGGTAGGCCACGGACTCGGGGACCCGTGCCTCTGGTCGGAGGATTGTCCGGCGGGCATGGTGTGCTCGACCTCCCAAGGCGGACTCTGCACGATTGAGTGTGCCCCATTTGGCGACGAGCTACAATGCGGCACCCACAACTGCGATGGTAGCCCGGCGACCTGCACTGAGGACGGGGTTTGTTGGGCGGATTGTCTCGAGGAGCTGGGGGACTGCGATGCGTGTGAATAGTCTGGTGATCGCTTGGTTTCTGGTCACGGGTTGCTCCGGGGCCCGGCCGGACTACTTCTACCCCTACGGCTTCGGGGACGTGTGTACGACGGACTCGGACTGCGTGCAGGATTACCACTGCTCCGCTCCGCAAGGGGGGAGGTGCACGTCGTACTGCGGGTGCGATACCGCTGGGTCGCCGCCTGGGTGCGGCCAGTGCCCCGCGCGCTGCGACGACGGGCGCGAAACGGGGGAATGTCAAGGGTTCTGCGAAGTGTTGGAGCTCGACGGCAGGCCGGAGTGCGTGGTCTCCCGTTGACGCGGAGGGTCACGGCGCCTCGCTCACGACGTGGATCGCGCCTGGAGCCGGCGCCCACCACTCCGAGAGATCAAACTCCACCTCGCCAAACGGCGCGATCCGCGCTGCCCCCGCGTCCGCGACCCCGTCGTGAAGGACCCACCGGCCGCCAGTTCGTTCGTACACCTCTACGGTCCGCTGGTCGGCGTCGACGATCCACGCCCAGCCAACCCCGACGCGCCCGTACCACGCGAGCTTCCGCACTCGGTCATGGCTCTCTCTTCCCGGCGAGACGATCTCGCAGACCCAGTCCGGCGCCAGCCCCGAGGCCGCGGCGTCCGGCACCTCGGGCATACGCTCCCGTCGCCAGCCAGCGATGTCCGGCACCAGCACGAGGGAGTCGGCCTCCGGCGTCCCGAGGTGCAGCTCGGGCTCCCCGAGGATGATCCACCCGCCAGGCCCGGAGCGTGACCTGCGCCGTCCGAACCCCCCGTGC
>CALQBK020000232.1 GCA_943328795.2 Bifidobacterium breve | reverse complement strand
CCCGGGGACGCTGCGGCGTCGATGCACCAGTGGTCGGCGCTGTCGTTCCCAGTGACCGTGAAGTAGCTTGGGTCGAGCGAGAACACGACGCCCGGACCAACGGCCCAGCTCTTGTCCCACGCGACGGTGTCCTCGGCTTGGCCCTCCGCGTTCACGACGATGATCTCGTCGTCCCCGCCGATGAGCCGCCCGGTGAACTTCTCCTGGTACATGTCCGTCGTGACGACGCCGATCTGCCAGTCCACGTTGGCGTCCGTGAAATACTGGATGAACGTGTCGAAGTTCGTCGCGAGCTTGCCCTGCTCCTCGACCATCGAGCAGGAGTTGTCCACCACCAACAGCACGTCGACCGTCTGCAGTTGGTTCTGCACAAACAGGTCTTGGTGGGTCAGTTGGGTGAAGCTGGAGTCTGAGCACGCCGGCAGCCAGGCCATCGCGAGGATGCCCATGAGCCGAGATGAGCTACGAGCCACTGGTGCCTCCTGAGTCGGTGGTGCCGCCGCCGTCGCGGCGCAGCCCATCCATGCCGTCGAGCAAGATCGCCTGCTGCAACGTGGGGTTCTGCTTGGAGAGATGGAAGGTGCTGAACACCACCTGGCCGTTGCCGGTCGCGAAGCGGACCAGCAGCGGCACGTTCGTGAGGGTGGTGGCGCTCTCGGTGGACGAGGGCTGGTACGAGACGTCGCCCGAGAGCAGCACCTCGGTGTCGGACGCGACCGACTCGATCACCGCCCAGGCGCTGTAGTCGTAGTTGACGCTGACGGAGTCGCCCATGTCCTCCTTGAGCTTCTCGTCGGTGATGGTCGCGAGCACACCCCCGTTCGCGATGCCGGCCTGCGCGCCGTCCACCACGGTGTCGTCCCCGACGAAGTCGATGGCGTCGGGCCAGCAGAACTCCACGAGGTCGTACGCCCAGTCGGTGACCACGAGCAAGCCCGCACCGGACGCAAACGCGCACGTGTCCGCCGAGAGCGCGTCCGCCTCTGCGAGCATGCCGTCGTCGGTCTTGGTGCCGTCGTTGTACTGGGTGAGCCCAAAGCCGCGGGTCCCGGAGCTGACGAACACGGTGCCGTAGTTGTCGAGGTCGAGGTCGCCGGCCTGGTCGATCAGCAGGTCCTCGGCCTGCAGGTCGAGGTCGCCCCGCAGCAGCCGGTCGTCCTCGGGGCTGTAGGTCGCCTGGACGATGAAGCCGTCCCACGGGTCGCTGCCGATATCGAGCGCGACGAGGGACGACGTGATGTCGTCGAAGTCGCCGAGCACGACCGCGATAGCGTCCTTGCGGGCTTGCTTGAGGTTCTGGTCGACACAGCCGGTCGTCCCGAGCAGGACCACCCCCCAGAGGGCGGGGTGCAGCATCGTCACCTTCATTCCAGCACCATCGAGCCCGACAGGTAGATGTACGAGTTGCTCTTGTTGTCCTGGATCGTGGAGAACGGGAAGCCGAACTCCGGGCCCTCGATGTAGCTGTAGGCGTAGAAGCTCACGTTGCCCGCCTCGAGCTCGGACAGCTCCGCAGACGTGTAGGTGTGCTCGCCGTCATCCCAGGGCAACGAGCCGGCAAAGCCGCTCTTGCCAGTCGAGACGAGGGTGCCGGAGATGCCCGTTGAGAAGACCGCGTCCGGGTACGTCTGCGCGGGGGTCCAGGTGTACAGGAAGTCCTCGGCCCGGTTCCAGGTGTAGTTGCCCCACAGCTCGGGCGTGAGGAGCTCCCAGTCAGCCGGCACGGTCGGCTGCACGGCTTCGAGGATGTACTCGCCGATGCCGCCCTCTTCGCCCTCGGTGTGGAGGTCGTACGCGTCCGCGCCGTACATCCCGGGGCAGTAGTCGTCCATCGTCAGGTCGGCCGTGTAGTAGATCATGCCGCTGGAGGCGTCCACCTGCCGGTCCAGCGTGACGACGTTGCAGTCGGACTCGAACCACACGTGCTCGCCCGCGCCGACGGAGTCGTTGTTCGGGCAGTCGGGCTGGTCCACCGGGTCTGGGACCTCGAACACGCCGTTCACGTCGTACGGGGACGGCCCGTCGCCCGAGGAGCCCGCGCCGCAGGGCGGGTCGAGCGGGATGTAGAACACAGCCTGTCCCGTCACGTACTCGGAGATCGCGCCCGTGGTGTTGTCGATCCCGCGGGTGACGTTGAACGCGAGCGAGATGCCGACATCGGACAGGTCCGCCGCCGCGTCGATGACGTTGAGCGCGTCCTCCATCAGCACGCCCTCGCTGTCCGTGCGCGTGAGCACGTCGCGCAGGCCCGTCTCGGCGGCGTTGGAGAGCGTCATCGTGCCGTTGATGTGCTCCGCGTCGACGACGTGGATGCTGTCGATGATGATGTCGCCCTTCTGGTCCCCGCTCTTCCAGAACTCCATCGCGGAGGCGTCGTCGAAGTGCGTGCCGATGCCCTCCACGGTGAAGCTCACCGTGTCGCCCTGCGAGGCCTCGGGCGGGTCGAACGTCGCCGACATGCTCACGCGGTCGACCTGGAAGCCGCTGTACAACGTGGTGACGTCGCTGCCCTGGTCGACCGAGACGTCGCGGAGGCCCGGCACGGCGTCGCGGGCGATGCTGACGTCCGCGATGAGGTCGGTCTCGGACAGCACGGTCACCCCGGTGACCTCGATGCCGTCGCCGAACCAGGCCCAGGTGTCGCCGCCCGACCACTCGGTGTTGTGGCCGAACATCTCGACCTGCACGGTCTCGCCGATCAGCCCGCGGTCCGGCGAGATCGTGAATGAGTCGTCCGTGACGGTGAGGGCGCCGGCGATCGTAAGGTCTCCGGCGGCGGCGCCGATCAGCGCGTCCCGGGCGCCCAGGTCCGCCGAGTCACCGACGGAGATGTTCGCGCTGGCCGTCCACCCGTCCAACACCGTGACGCTGTTGACCGTGACGCCTTGCCCGAGGTCGAGCGTGGTGTCGCCGCTGAAGTCGAACACCGACGTGCCGGACGTGATCCGCGCATCGACGGTGGTGCCACGGCCAGCCTCTGGCGGGCTGAAGGTGAGCCCCTCCTGCTCTTCGATCCCCGAGGTTCCGTCCGTAGACTTGCCGCCCTCGCAGCCGGTTGCCAGCGTGGACAGGCCCCCAAGGAGCACGAGGGGGGTGGCGAACCGACGAGTGCTGGCAACAGAAAAGGGCATGACCGCTCCGATCACGCACAGTATAGCTCAACCGTCGCGTGAATTGACGGTCCTACGCGGCCGAGGGACGAGCCGAATCAAGATCCCGCGGGATCAGGCCGCCCCGACGCAACGATCCGGCGTAGTTGGAGCGGCGGCGACGACGAAGCCGGCGCAGGCAAGCGGCCCGGACCGGGCGGCACACCCCGATGTCCCGAAGCCGACCTACGAGAAGAGGCTCTCGAGCGACCGCTGCGCGAGCTCGAGGATCGGCCCGGGTACAACCCCGAACACCAGCAGGACGAACCCCGACAAGCCGAGCCCAGCGAGCGCAGCGGGGGACGTGCGGACCTCGACGTCGCCTTCCTTCATGTACATCCACACCATCGGGCGGAGGTAGTAGTAGACGCCCGACGCCGCTGCCAGCGCGCCGATGATCGCCAGGCCGACGTTGCCGGACTGGATCGCCGCCGAGAACAGGTAGAACTTGCCGATGAACCCCATGGTAGGCGGGATCCCAGCCATCGAGAGCAGCGCGAGGGAGAGCCCCGCAGCCAGCATCGGCTGACGCTTGCCGAGGCCGGCCAGCGAGTCAAGGTCCGTGTGGTCCTCCCCCTCGCGCGTGAACACGGCGAGGACGGTGAACGCCGCGGCGTTCATGAAGGTGTAGGCGGCCAAGTAGAAGAGCAGGGACGCGAGCGCCCCGTTGGCGCGCGCCTCGCCCCCGGACGCCGCCGCGAGCGCCATCAGCAGGTACCCCGCGTGTGCGATCGACGAGTAGGCGAACATCCGCTTCAGGTCCCGCTGCGCGAGCGCGCCGAGGTTCCCGACCACCATTGTCGAAGCGGCCATCCACCACAGCGCCCCTTCGAAGCCCGCGGAGTGCGCGCCGATCGCGCCGTAAACGAACCGTGCGAACGCCCCGAAGCTGGCGGCCTTGACGCCGCCCGCCATCAACGCGGTGACGGTGATGGGCGCGCCCTGGTACACGTCCGGTGCCCACATGTGGAACGGCACACTCGCGACCTTGAACCCGAAGCCGACGATCAAGAGCGCGCCGCCGATCGCGACAAGCGCCGCCTGGGTGCCGTGGTGCTGGCCCATGAAGAACGCGCCGATCGCGGGGAGCGAGGTGCTGCCGGCGCCGCCGTACAGGAACGAGATGCCGTAGAGCATCAGCCCGGAGCTGAACGCGCCGAGGATGAAGTACTTGAAGCCGCTCTCGACGCTCGCAGGGTCCGCCCGCTTCAACGCGCAGAGGATGTACATCGAGATGCTCATCACCTCGAGCGAGACGAACACCATCATCAGGTCGTTCGCCAGCGCCATGAGGCCCATGCCGCACACCCCGAAGAGCACGAGCGCGTAGTACTCGCCGACGCGGAGGTTGAGCCGCTCGAGGTAGTCGTTGCTGAACGCCACCGCCAGCATCGCGCCGACGATGCAGGTGATCTGGACGAACAGGCCGAACTTGTCGACGCGGATCATCCCGCCGAACGCGTCCTGCGCGTTCGAACCGAACAGCACGACGCTTAGGAGCCCTGCGCCGGCGAGAGTCGCGAGCGAGAGCGCCCAGAAGCCCGACTTTGACGCCGGGCGCAGGATGGCTTCGCCGAGCATGACGGCGAGGCCGCCGAAGAACAGGAGCAGCGCAGGGGAAGCGAGCCAGAGGTCGTTGAGAGTGGGCATGGCTTACTCGACCGCCGGGGTAGCAACGGGTTGGGCTTCGGCCGGGGCCGGAGGGGCGGCCTCTGTGGGCGGCTCGGGCGCCGCTGCGGGCTCGGCCGTGGGCTCGTGGGGCTCGGCCGCGGGCTCGTGGGGCTCGGAGACGGGGGCTTCCGCCCCCTCTCCTGAGTGGGCAGGCGCTGCTTCGGACGCAGCGGCGTCTCCCGCGATCCAGCTCGGAACGGGGCCGGCGTGAGCGTACGGCGTTCCGTCGTAGTGTTCGGCGAAGCGCGCGACGAAACGATCGACGGACGGGTTGATCCGGTCGAGGAACGGCTGCGGCATCACGCCCATCACGACGATCATCGCCATGAGCGGGGCGAGGTACGCCATCTCGCGGGCGTTGAGGTCGGTCAACGCCTCGTTCGCGGCGTTCTTGAGCGGGCCGAAGACCATGCGCTGGAAGGCCCAGAGCATGTACGTCGCGCCGAAGATCACGCCGCTGATCGCGACGGCCGTCGGGAGCGGGGCGTACTGGAAACCGCCCAGCAGCACCAGGAACTCACCGACAAAGCCGTTGAGGCCGGGCAAGCCGATGGAGCTGAAGGTCACCAGCATGAACACGAACGCGAAGCGAGGAATCACCTTCGCGAGACCGCCGTAGTCCGCGATCATGCGCGTGTGGCGCCGCTCGTAGAGCACGCCGACCAGGAGGAACAACGCGCCGGTGCTGACACCGTGGTTGAGCATCTGGTACACCGAGCCGCTCACGCCCGGGGCGTTCAGCGCGAACAGCCCGAGCATGCAGTACCCGAGGTGGCTGACCGAGCTGTACGCGACGAGCTTCTTGATGTCGTCTTGCACCATCGCGACGAGCGCGCCGTACACGATGCCGATGACGGCGAGGCCGATCATCAGCGGTCCGAAGTGCACCACCGCCTGCGGGAACAACGGCATCGCGAACCGGTAGAAGCCGTAGGTGCCCATCTTCAACATCACGCCGGCCAGCACGACGGAGCCGCCAGTAGGGGCCTCGACGTGGGCGTCCGGCAACCACGTGTGGAACGGGAACATCGGGACCTTGATCGCGAACGCCAAGGCGAAGCACAGGAACATCCACAGCTGGGTGTCGTACGGGATGTCGAGCGCCATGAGCGCGCCCAGGTCCGTCGACCACGTGCCCGTCTGCTGGTAGTGCAGGTAGTACAGGGACACGAACGCGACCAGCATCAACAGGGAGCCGACCACCGTGTAGATGAAGAACTTCACCGTCGCGTAGATGCGGCGCTGTCCGCCCCAGATGCCGATGAGGAAGTACATCGGGATGAGGACGAGCTCCCAGAACATGTAGAACAGGAACGTGTCGAGCGCCGCGAAGGTGCCGATCATCGCGCCCTCGAGCGCGAGCATCAGCGCGAAGTAGCCGCGGTGCCCGTGCTCAACGCCGGAGAACCCGGCGGCGATGATGATGGGCGTGAGCGCGGTGGTAAGCAGGATCAACAAGAGCCCGACGCCGTCGATGCCCATG